>JBGALL010000030.1:0-19342 GCA_044223895.1 Candidatus Woesebacteria bacterium | reverse complement strand
ACATCCTTGTAAAAATGGTTCTGGATGATGAAACCTGGTTGGCAATTAGAACTACCCAAGGAGTTACCGCCTTCGTAGGTTCAGGAAGCAAACCAACACCAATTTCTGAAAAAGAAGTTCAGACAATTCTTAAATTCATGCAAATGGAAGCACCAAAGTACAAGGCCTCATTCTCTGTTGGCGAAGCTGTAAAGATTGTCGATGGCCCATTTGCTGATTTCTTGGGAACTATCGATTCGATTGACGAAGCCAAAGGAAAGTTAAAAGTTCTCGTATCTATCTTCGGACGAGAAACACCGGTGGAGTTGGATTTCCTTCAAGTTACCAAACTCTAAACCAGATCTCCTATCTCATCTGTTCTGCTTGCGCTTTTGGCGTATACAGGAGAAGATAAGAGTATTCATGAAAACAATACTGCCGCAACGACTTCGTGAACCCTTGATACGTAAATTTCCTCAACTTCCACTGTTTGCACCTCTGTTGTTCATCCTCGGACTGATGAGTATTGCCTTCGGATTTTATATAGTCAGATACCAACAACTTCAAAAAAAAACGGTTGTTCAACAGGTGAAAAAAGCTGATCCCTATCTACACATTTTGAATGCTTCTCCCTCAAGTAAATCAATATTACCTACCGAAATAACTATTACCTTTTCGGAACCAATTGATCCTCATCTGGTATCACAGTTTTTTCTTATTTCCCCGAGTATTCCCGGGCATTTTATGGAAACTGATTCCCCCCAAACAGTAACCTTTACTCCCGATCATCCTTTCGAACGAGGAGTTTCCTATTCCTTTCAATTGGGATTAGGACTGATGAGTAAAAATGGCAAAGTTCTCCAAAACGACTATCAACATTCATTCGATACCGAATTAGCTAGCGACCAAGTAAAATTTATTAATAAAGAATTAACCGGACGAGTATTCACCTTTGGAGCAGGACGCAACGAAACTATTTCGGTCAAAAAAGGGAGTGGTATTGGTGAATTAACCATATCAATCTACAAAAGTACTCCGCAACAATTGTTAGCCTATCTCGCCTACAAAGAGACCACCATTACTGAATATGGCTATGAACGGAAAATCGATAGCTATTTTTCTTCAGATATTCATCACAACCCTTTTCAGCTGGTCCAATCCCAAAAATCTGCTGATTTTGATATCAACCTTCCAATTCCGAAAGATGTTGGTCTGTATTATGTCGAAGCCATTGGCAATGATGGTAAACCTTTAGGTTCCTCCTACATCGTTGTCAACAAAACAGGATTACTTTTCCGTCAGGACGATCATCATATGACCTTGGGGGCATTTGATATCGCCTCAGGTGAGCAGATTAAAGAACCTGTCAGCGTAAAATTATATAGTTCTCGTGATTCCGTTGTAACCCAAAAATCGATCGAACTGACCGATCTTTCCGAAAGTATTTATGACTTCAACCAACCTCTCGATTTTATCTTAGCTACCTATAAACAAGAACAAATATTTGTGCCCGTGCACCTTCCCCAAAGTCAGGCAGACATCCAAGTAACCGAAGATCTATCAAAAAGTTATAAAACCTTTGTGTACACTGACCGTCCAATCTACAAACCAGGAGATACTGTCCAATTTAGAGGTGTTGTACGATCTGATAATGATGCCCAGTATACCCTACCCCCTGACGGTGTTACGGTAAATATCTCCGTCGGCCTCCCAGGAACCCAGAAAAAAATAGAAACCACGGCAACCACTCAACCATCAGGTATCTTTTGGGGATTTTTAACTATCCCTGCAGATTTTAAATCACCCGATCAATATAGTCTGACGGCTTTTTTAACAACGACAATAAATGGGAAAAGTCGTTCAAATTGGTATGGGGATACCTACTTTGACATCACAGTAGCCAAACCTGAATATCTGAAACAACATGACATTTCTTTTGAAGTTCATGCCAAAGGATTCGACGGCAAACCATTAGCCAATCAAACAATCTCTTATGATTTATATGAAGAAAATTTTTATGAAGTTGAGAAAGCTGTTTATAACAGTTCATTTAATGTTGGACGCGGAGGTTTTGGTATGTGTGGGGGTGGATTTAGTCCTTTTGAAGAATATT
The DNA here is from genome assembly GCA_044223895.1 of Candidatus Woesebacteria bacterium. Taxonomy (GTDB): domain Bacteria; phylum Patescibacteriota; class Microgenomatia; order UBA10105; family UBA927; genus CAKZSU01. The sequence goes on along the minus strand of JBGALL010000030.1, from coordinate 17,250 downwards.
ACGGCACACCACTGGAAACAGCGAAGACACTTACAACTGATGAAAATGGGAAAGCCTCACTCACCTATTCTCTGAAAGATAAACTCCTTGATTCTAGTGAAAAACTGACCTTAGTTGCCTACAAAACCGATGCAGAAAACAATAAAGTTGTGTCTGCAGTTTCTACTATTGTTCATGCATCGGATCAAAATATTTTTTTGGCCCCTTCTCCGTATAGATACGTAGTTGGCGATACAATTTCTGCCTCCTTTCATGCAGAAGCCTTGTCGGGAGATAGTTTAAAAAACCAAACAGTACACGTTACGCTCCAGGACTATGTTCAGCCAAGTATGACCTCAAAAGTGTATGTTCAGCAATTAGTGACTACAGATGATAAAGGGAATGGAACAACCGAATTTATTGTTCCTCAACTAACCACTACCACAAAAGGCGTAAATTTAGTTATCTCTTCAACAGATCAATATGGCAATACATCACAAGCAGTTCGTTACATTGAAGTTGATGCCAACAAGCCTACACTTTCCTACTGGGATCGATCAGGAGTTGTTCCAATTTTTCTAAAAATGAAAACAGATAAAAATTCCTACACGGTGGGTGACACGATAACTATTTCTACCAATTCTCCACAAGATCTTACTGCACTCTTAACATTGGAACGCGGAAGAATTTATCAGCCTCGGATTATCCACATCCCGAAAGGAGATTCTACCTTAAGCATTCCCGTTACGGATGAACTCTCTCCATCTATAACTGCTGTTTTTAGTTTTTTCGAAAACGATCAATATCACACTGAAGGTCTAACTCTCAATGTTCCTGCCATGCATAAACTAATGAACATCAGCGTGACTCCCGACAAACCATCATATAATCCTGGTGAGACAGCCAAATTAACGATAACTACCAAAGATAAAAATAATCTCCCGGTTGCCGCCAAAGTATCTTTAGCAGTTATCGACAAAGCAATCTTTGCCTTACGGAAAAACGCTACTCCACCAATTCACTCGACGTTTTATGCTTTTAGACCGAGAAAAACGAATAGTTCTTCTTCACTGATCAACGTTGGAGAATATAATTATGGAGGTCGAGGTGGTGGCGGCGGTGGGAGTGGACTAGATGGGAAGAATGTAGATACTTTGTTTTGGAATCCAAATATCACGGTTCCAGAATCAGGAACCATTACTATCGATGTTCCCCTTTCGACTCAGGTTACTACCTGGAGAGCCTTAGTATATGGGACTACTGACACAACCCTGGCAGGACAAGCTGATGTAGATTTCTTAGCCTCGAATTAACCCCTGATTGAAATCTCTCCTCAAAGGAGTTATAATACTTTTTACCTCGTGAATTCGAGGTAGAGACTGGAAACGTTTCGAAAAAGTAAAAGATATTCTTCTTATCCTCTTTCGAACATTTTTTCCTAGATATGGCAGCAAAAAAAGTAAAAACTATTATTAAACTCAATCTTCCAGCCGGAACAGCTACACCAGCTCCTCCCGTTGGACCAGCTCTTGGACAACATGGTCTTCCAATCATGGAGTTCATCAAAGCGTACAATGATCGCACTTCCAAGCTCAAAGGACAGATTATTCCAGCAGTTATCACTGTCTATGAAGATAGAACTTTCACCTTCATTACCAAACTTCCTCCAGTTGCAGCCATGATTACCAAAACCTTAGGAATTGCTAAAGGTGGCGGAAAAGCTGGAAAAGAATCAGCTGGTAAATTGACCAAAGCTCAAGTTGAACAAATTGCTAAAGACAAACTTCCCGACATGAATACTGATTCTGTTGAAGCTGCTATGAAAGTAGTTGCTGGAACAGCTAGAAGTATGGGAATACAAGTTGAGTGATCGTAGATCACGAAATCTCGAGCGAAGTCGAGAGACTTAAAGGAGAATTATATGGGAAAAATCCGTGTTGCCGCTTTAGGCGATGAATCACAAGAAAAAGAACAAAAGAAAAAAGCAGAAGCCCGTCGTGCTCAAAAAGCTGCAAAAAAGACTGAAAAATCAGCCGAAGATGCAACTATTGATACCAACGAGTCTGCATCCACTGAAACCGCTTCCACCAAAAACGCTAACGAGTCGAAAGAAGTTAAAGTTCATGTTTTCTCAAAGCGATATCAGGAAGCAGCTGCTCAAATTGATCGAACCAAACTCTATAATCTTAAAGAAGCTTCTGAATTGGTAAAGAAAACCAGTACCACCAAGTTTGATGGAACAGTTGAAATTCATCTTAATCTCTCTTTACAAGCTTTGAACAACAAGCCAGAATATCGTGGAAGTGTGAATCTTCCTCATGGAACTGGTAAAAAGATTAATGTCGTTGTAGCAAATGATGATGTAATCAAAAAACTTGAAGAAGGAATCATGGACTTTGATATCTTGGTTACTCACCCATCAATGATGCCGAAGCTAGCAAAATTTGCTCGTGTCTTGGGTCCCCGTGGTTTGATGCCAAATCCAAAAAATGGTACCGTCCATCCAGAGCCAGAAAAACGTGCTAAAGAATTGTCTACTGGTGAAGTAAATTTCAAAACCGAACCAAATAATCCAATTATCCATCTCGGAATTGGAAAAGTTTCATTTGAACCAACACAAGTCACTGAAAACGTTACCGCTTTGGTAAAAGCAATTGGAAAAAATAAAATTGCCTCTGCGACCCTTACCTCTACGATGGGTCCTGGCGTAAAGATCGATCTAGCAACTGTTTAACCTAACTGTCTTTATCCTTCTTTCCAAATTATCATTGTTATGAGTATTTACGAACGTGTTTCTATCCATCCATCGGACGCTCTGCCACCGGCTCACCAAATGCTAGAACATCTGGTAGATACGTTTGAACTAAGAACAGCAGATACCTTTGTATTGCCATCCGAAACCGATCTAGAAGAATCAGTTAAGAACTTCGCAAATTCACATAGTTTAGCATTGGAAAATACCTGTATTGATTCAGTTATTAAATCCTTTCAGCTCTCCCTTGATGGACAGGGTTTTTACCCACATAGCACTATTGCTGAGGAAGGAACACTGATGATCAGACGGGATGAGCCAGTAAGGTACCAACAAATTAGAGCGGTGGCTGAAGCCTACTATTCAGATAAACATCTCGTCTTACCATACACCGATAATCCCCTCGATTCCAGCCAAGAAAGTGCTGATTTATTTCATACACTCGGTAATCTGGTACCAGATGAACCGATTTCTAGAAATAATCTCAGTTTTGTATTACAAATGTTGAGAATATATCCAGATCATGCCCAGCAAAGTTGGAAAACTGGAGTCAGAGGCAACATAATTCGAACGCAAAAGATTCCCTTTAAAGAAAAATGGGCAGAGATACGAGAACATGTAGCTAATCTTATTTTGGATCGTGTGAAGTCTCATCCGATCATTATCGCCGGTCATGACTTTACCATTTCTCATCAGGGAGTGCATTCAATTCATAATGAATATGTTGTGTTACCTGACGAGAAATCTCAAAGTGCCCTGACAGATAATTTTGAGCGCCAAATTGGAATTAACTACCACGATGTTTTAAAGATTCTCAATGAGGAAGGCTTTGTCGAAGGTCATCACTCGGGTCGTCGATCAATGGGGAAACACATTTATCTCTATCGATCTCTTGAAGTTCAAAAGAACACTCCTCAGACACAATCTTAGGCTACTAATTTAGCCGCCCCCATAATCCCGGAGTCAGGAATATAAATATAAGAAACTTTGTGCGGAAGGGATAATTCTTTCACAAACTGCTCTACTCTATCTTTGTAGCTATACCCTTTCCAGAAAAGGCTTCCCTCCATGACAAAGGCGGTATCGCGTCCGATAAAGGAAGTAATTCCCGCTATTTGACCAGCTACAATGCCCGCAGAACGGTTGATAAGCTCCAAGGCATATTTCTGAGCTTCTCCACTACCATTTCTAGCCACATCATCAATTTGATCGGTAGAGGTTAACGGTTGCATATCGAGAGATCGTAAAACGATACCTTCGTTAAACAACTGATAGAGATACGCACCAGAAACTTCTTTTTCTGCCCAAGCGTTTCCTGGTGTCATCGAACGTTTATCGATAATTGCAGCTTCGGCTGATTGTTCAAACTTGTTGAAATTAGCAGATTCCAAATTTACTGGGGTATGATCATCCAAAAAGAGCGCAAAATTCATCCCTGTTCCCACAATACCAGCAGCTACTTGATCCCAACTGTAGCGAGTTAACCCAGACAGCAATAGACAAATGGTATCGTTAGCAATACCTACCCGAATTTTTTGTTGAGATTTATCAAAGACAGCTTGTTCTACGGCCTCACCAACTGTTTCTCCAATTAATCCTTCAAAAGAGTGTTCTTTCGTCCCAAAACCTAATTTTCCATCGAGATATCCATCACGAAAAAATGGTGTTAAAGGATAGGCAAAATTAATACCTACCATAGAAACATTGGGATTTACTTTCGACGCTGTAAAATTCAAAAAATCAGCCTTGGTCTTAAAGATAGGCTGTGGTCCTTCGTTTTTTTCGAGGATAGTTAAGGTATTACCGCGTTTTTTAATAGTTGCCGATTTATAGACACTTCCACCAATCACCAAGACTTGGAACACTTCCCCACTTTTGACGACGGTATTTTTTGCATACTCGTGACGGATGAAAGGAAGACTAGTTTTTTTGCCAGACTCGGCTTCTTTTAATTCGTTGGTAACGGCTGTAGCAATAGTTGATGTTGAGTTCATATGGGTAAGTGTATCGGGAAATTAGGAACTGTGTAAAGATGGATCTAAGCGGATCTTGGAATGAATGATATGCAAATCAATTAACCATTCCCGGGTTAGATGAATCGAGGTTGCATCTGATGGAAGATTGTAGACTTCATCGAGATAGACAGGATACCCATCTTGCTGTGGTCGATTGGCTATATCATGTTCGGTGGAGACACTAACTCCTCCAGGGAATCCTACCAACATAGTTCTGTCGTTTGCATGAGGTCCATCCCCATTCGTTACCGGAGTAAGTTTACGTACTGGAAAGTTAAATTGTTCATAGACTTTGGTGATATAGTCAGCAACAACAGGAACAGTAGTGCCTTTATTCACATCTTTGGCGGTAAAATCTATACACGCCTGACCTTTGGAGAATGCAGGGGTTGTTTCCACTGGCCATTGAGATTTATCAGTAGTTCCGAATTGACGTGCTAATAACGCATCCATAGCTTGATAATACGAGGCTTTATCTACAATTTTTACTCCGGTAAGATTTAACCAACGAAGATTTAGGGTCTGATCATGGACGATACGTTCTGAATCAAGCACTAAGTTATTTTTCGTTCCAGAAGGACCGATATTCATATAGTCACTAAAGAGCCATTCAATTTTACCGACGGCTTGAGGATCTAACTTTCCAGATTGTGGATCACGAAGAGCTTCTATTTCCTGACGAACTGATTCTGGTCCATTATCTTTCCAACGGGATTGTTCAACGATAGCTAACTGATATTTACGTTTCTCAGTTGTAGAATCACGGAGAAGTTGATCAACTTCTGGATCATACATTTGTAGGTAAAAATCACCAGGAATCGGTCGTTGATCAAATACCTCAAAGTCTCCAAAGACATCCATTGATTGTCCGCCATTACCAGTGGTGGTGGTAAACATAATTGGTTTTCCCTCGCTGGTTGCCAGACGTGTTTTGTGAACAATTTCCCCATCGGCTGTTTCGACCGCGTAGGGTAATTCTACAAAGGGTGATTGAATTCCTTGATATCTAGCGAGTTCGTTCGTGGTTTGAACAAATTCCATGGTTCGCTGATACATATATTGTGCATAGGGATATAACGCAACTTCTCGACCAGTGATAATGGAAACAGGAACACCTTTGAGATACAAACCAATCAACATATCCAGGTTATCTCGTTCTTCCTGTTCTAAATCTTCGGCATGAAATTCGCCACTTTTGAGAGTAATCTTGCCATCATGAATAAAGGGAGACTCTTTACTAAGTAAATTCTGAATATGAATTGGTGCAGCCAAATCTTCAAGTTTTAAGGGAGCACCATTATGAACGTTGGTATGATCTTGATCGTGAGCAAGAAGTTTGTTTTCATCGAGAAGGAACGGTTGAAGATGCTGAGGATATTTTTGAACTACTTGATGTACCTGATCCTCGGTCGTCTGAAGTTCCATGATTTGAACTAAGGAAGCTAGATTATTCACTCGTTGTTCGAGTGAGAGTGGCAATCTTTGGTCAATATGAGTACTGATTAACGATTCTGCTGTGTTTGTCATAGGTGTTCGTAGTATAGTTATCCAACTCTGCTTCTACTTGACGGTCACGTTGCTATTTTCCTGACATTTACCTGACGTTCATGACCAGCAATTTAGTTGTTTTTGAACCTAAAGATGAGCTTACTCATCTTTTAAGATGGAAACATAACTGTCATACAGACTTCGTTGAGACGCCTTTAACGGTTCTGAAAACCAGTACCGATACATGCCATCACTCAATGTCCGAAACTCTTGGTCAATTAGTTTTTTTCTGGAAGGATTGATTGAAGAATTTTTTTCAAAATACTCGACATCGTATCCTACGAGGGTAAAAACTATCTCTTCTTGAGGGTCACTCGGTACATCACCGAATCAGCATTGTTATCTTGATTGCTATATGACAGTTTTGATCGCTCATGAAGATACCAAGCAGTTTTGTACATCCAGGCAGCTCGGAGTTTCAAAAGTCTTCAAATGATAGCTCACTAGCCTCATTTCCTGATAAGAGTTTCGATAACTCTGAGTATTCTTCTTGATAACGTTCGGGCACCGTTTGTAAACCTTCATAAATAGCTTGGACTACCTTTTTGGTATCACCTTCTTGAAAACCATCGATTTTTTCAAAGAGTACCCCTTCATACCCTGATTGTCCCTCAGAACCTGAATTGGATGTTCCCAGGTAGATTGAATATCATAATAGGTTTGGGTTTCATTACTAAATAGATCATTGGCCATTTCAAATTCTTCTGTAGCCGACAAAGGAATCAAATCATTACGAATTGGTAAATTAGCCTCAGAAGGAGCAGTCTTTCGAGAATATTTCAGGATTAATTCTTCTGCACCACGCAGGACAGAATACACTCGAGTTTCTTTGTGAACAAGAACAGAGTTGGTAGCGTTGACGTCGATAAGCTGGAGCGTTTCATTCATCTCGCAAGTATGCTGTATTTGAGGCTATTTCGCTTGACTCTTAGCTGTACTTTCCCTGACATTTATTGTACATTTTGAGGCTAATTACGAAATGGGGCTTATTTTCTTGGAGCAAGTACCATTCGAGCGGCACCTTTCATATCCAAGTATTGACCTGGGACGAAGGTAACTAGGTGTTTTTGTTTGGAAGCAAACCAGGCGTAGGCTGAGGCTCGTTCAGCATACCCTTTGGTACCGGGAATCAGTGCACCCTCTGCAGGTACTCGCACTTCCCGCTCAGTAAAAACCTCTGGAAATTGGGCGAACGTTGTTCCTGTGGCAATCCCGATAACTTGGGCAGAACGTGTGGTCATAGGCTCAGCCACAACGGCCCGCATAATTTCTTGATCTTCTGGACTAAATTCATCACTTAGATAGTTATGATCATTCACAAATCCGGTTACATCTTCTGATCTCCAGACTCGAGAAACACTATTACTGATAAGTCCTTGTGATTGTAAATCTTCAACGATGATCCCAAAGAGATTTCCAGCATCTCCCCCGGCGGTTTGTTTTTCCATAATAGCTCGTCCTGGCTTTTCACTTCTTTCATCTAGGATAGAGTCATAGACACTCATGGGAAGATCGTGAAAATGAGCTGTTTCGGTGACCAGATAGTGTTTCCCATCATAAACACCGGTATTTAACCCGGTAGCCAAGATTATTCCTGCCTTATCACAGACAGGAGGCATATCGTTCATCACTTTGATATTTTGAATATCGGCAAAAGGTTTGAGTACATCTGTTTCCAACATAGCTTTGGCAACCGAGATTTCACCCACACCAGGAACATGAAACCCTTTCGTCATTCTGTCAGGATTTGGCATCATATCGAGCCATGGTCCATTTTCAAACATCGTACCCTCAAAAGAGTAAATAATTGCTACTCCGTGAATTGTCTTTGGATCAACTTGTTGAACTAGATCGCTAACCGAACCAAGTAAGGTAGCATAGAATTCTCCGGCAGAAGAAAACTTTTTCCTAGTAATTTTTTCTTGTTTATATAACAAATTTCCTGCACCGTTGACGGCGAATTGAGAAGAATGATCTGCTTGAATTTCATTGACCGAAGCCCGAACGTTGGTCCCTCCAAAGTTGATAACCAGGGCTCGTTCACCAGGTACCAAACTCATAGGGTCCACATAGGGTAGTTTGGAATCAATCATTGGTAATTGGGCGCCTGCATTCCCCGACATTCCTTCACGGAGTGCCTGTTCATACAACGCTGCAACTTTGGTAGCAACTTCTGGGGTATAGATCTTAAATCCCATCGATTCAACATGGTTTTTCGCGGCTTCTGTGCGAGCGAATTGAAAGCCCTCGGAACCGGATAAATGGGTATCTGGAGAGTGGGTCATAGATATGTTGGGGAGTATATCATACTCACTCATCTGCAACAATACTATAAGGTATCTAAATATTAGTTGTCAGGCGTATGTCATCCACAAATTTAGAACTTATAGTATATTCCCTACTGACTGTTCATTGCAGACTCGCACCTTAACTACAGTCACGTGAATGTTCTATCGAGAGAGGCTTTCAAGCGCTTGCTTCCGCTCGTAGGACAAACACAAATCTATCCGTTTACGTTACATTTACAACAGATATAGGAGAAGACGATTATGTCCCCAATGTACGGCCCGAAAGTCACCAGCGGTTGGGTGTTATCACTCAAGAAGAAATTTGGACAAACAGCGGAATCGCCATTTACGGTGCTTGGTGGACACTTCGCAGTTGTGAGTGAATCATCGGAACCGGCGTTAAACCTCTTTCTACAGAAATTACAATCTGTAGATCCCATGTATCACTATTCGAAAGTCGGCTTCGAATTCATCAAGACCAACGGCCCGGTATTCCACGCCCAATTAGTCACTGTACAGCAATATTTTGAACCCGGCATGAAGTCGTTTTTGGCCGTAGCCTATACCGAGGGTCAACAAACCCGACGTTTGTTCCAATTGGGACAAATTAGTATTGTGCATGGACACACGGTCGCTGCTGCGCGCCAGAACTATTTGGATATCCATCCCAACGCGAATGAATTTGAAATCGTTCCTGAACGAGACGATCAATTAATCCGTTACACTGGATTTCCTCCGGCAATGCCCGCGCCCATATTCTTTGAAGAAGTGACCATTTTGGCGGCCTAAACGGATAAACAAACCTGCGGGAGGAAGAACTATTGTGCTGATCTGCCGATCAGTTACTTTACACCCATCCTTCCTCCCGTAGCGTTTATCCTCTATAATGAACCACATGAGTGGCATTACCGAATCTTCATATCCTATCAATTTCCGCTCCGAGGATACCCAAATCTTGTCAGATCATCTCAAACACCGAAATTCCGTGAACATTATCGGTATGAAACGTGTGGGTATTAATAACTTTTTACGATTTTTCTTTTTCCATCCCGAAGCTCAAGCGAAATTCTTTGATCCAGCTATGAAGAATTTCTTCGTCCACATCGACCTCAATGATTTAGTAGAGCGAGAAATTTATCCATTTTGGACGTTAACTCTCAAGAGACTGATCGATGTCATCGATACCACCACCTCAGACATGACCTTAAAGAAACAAAGTAAGAAATTATTCGTCGAGAGTATTCAGCTCAAAGATCTGTTTGTAACCGTCGATAGTGTCCGCAAGGTAGTATCACTGTTAGTTGAATCAGGGTACTACCCTATCTTGGTATTCAACCGCTTCGATCGTATGAAAGAAGCAGCCACCCAAGAATTTTTTGGGAACCTCCAAAGTTTGAAAGATCATGCTCAGAGAAACCTTTCCTATATATTTACCAGTTATCGTCCTCTCTACGAACTCAAGCCAGATGTCTTTACCAAACAAGCACTCTCTGTCTTTTGTCATGACATGTATCTCAAACCTGCAAACACGGACGATTCACTGATCGTTCTCAAAACCCTGGCCGAACGCTATCAGATCAACATTCCCGAAGATCTTTCGAAGCAACTTATCGAGCTCTCGGGAGGCCATGTGCAATATCTCCACTTGTCTGTTCTTAAACTTCGTGACGCCAAAGATTTACCAACCGATCGAATTGCCTTATTGGAATTATTACAAAATAATGAAGAAGCCAATTTACTTTCTGAAGAACTATTTGAAAGTTTAAGTAAGAAAGAACAAGAGTTACTCCTCTCTGGTACTGCAGTAAATGGCGAAGCTGCCTACCTGAAAGAGACAGGTATGATTCATGAAAATGGAACAGTATTTAGTCCACTCTATGCGTCGTATTTGGAAAAGCGTGGAATGTCTAAGCAAAGTGGTGGTGAGTTTACCAAAAAAGAAAACTTGCTCTTCACCTATCTTAAATCCCATGAAGAAGAGCTCTGTGAACGAGAAGAGATTATCGAAGCGGTGTGGCCAGATTATGCTGAGTCCGGTGTTTCTGATTGGGCTATCGATCGTTTAGTCGCTAGAGTCAGAGTTAAGCTCAAAAATCAAAATAGTCCTTACGAGATAGTGACAGTTATTACCCGAGGGTATAAACTGACTTCTAAGGGGTAAATATCTATGGAAACTTCATCGCTTCCATCTACCGCAGTAGATAAAGCCGAAAAATCCTTTAACATTTTAAAAGGATGGAATGCACTTCACGAGACAGACGTTAAAAATATTGGCAACACCGACAAATCAAATACCTATGATTATGTCGGCGATTTTGCCCTATATGTAACCAATGAAAAAATTATTGATGCTTCCGGCAATATCACCCCACAATCAGGCAGACTTTCAAATGAACAATTAACTACCTTAACTACTCTGTATTTATCCTCAATTCGTCAGGTTTTTGATGGAACATATAGTGGTGATAATCCCCAACGACAACTTACCGAGATGGGAAATTTGTTAGTAAAGTTCGGAGAAGCAAATAATGAAGCTTCACAAGCTATCCGCAAAGGGATCATTGGGGCAACCGAAACAGAAACCTTAATTCGACGAAAACAAAAAATTGAAGACTTAGGAGTCATCGACAGTATCAAAAAATTGTGGCAAAGAAGAACGGTAGAATCAGCCAAGTTTAAAAATAATTCTAAAATCCTCGAAGTTATTAATACCGAATTGAGATCAAATCCGAACAATGAAAAAGTTGCCGGACCTCATGAAGTAATAATTTCTTCGTTTGCAAGAATATATCGACAGGCCGAAACGGCTCAAGCCTTAGCCTCCCAGCCAGAAAATATCAGTTTGTTAGGGTTAGCGCGAAAACAGCAAGCTCAACAACAAGAGAAAAAAGCTGCCTAACCTTTCCCTTGTCATCCTGATCTCATAAATTCGGGAGAAGGATCCTATTTGTATCATTCAGGGTGATGATTTAAGACTCGTCGCTACAAACTGCTCGCGATGATAGATACACATTCCGTGTTTTCTGATAGCTTCGCGATGCTCTCTCGTACCATAGCCTTTATTTCTTTCCCACCCGTACACGATAAACTCTTTATGCAGCTGTTTCATAATTCTATCTCGGCTCACTTTGGCAACAATACCTGCCAGGATCACTGGTAACTCCGTGGCGTCAGCATCTACCTGACAGACAATATCTGCTCCGGGTACGGCTATTTTTTTTGCCGGGAAATAGCCATCAACAATAAAATGTGGAACGCCAGTCGAAACGTTCAGAGATCTCTGAATCAGACTCCGAATCCCCTCAATATTCGCCCATCCTATACCTCGAAGGTTAATTTCAGGGACATTGATACATTCTATATCAAAAGGTATATTTAGCTTACAAATAGCATCATAAACTTTCTCGCGCTGGAGCTCAGATAACGTTTTACTGTCACGAACTGGAAGTGAGGCTAATTGAGCTGTAATTTCACTAACGTCAGCAATCGTTACACAGGCCATCATAATCGGTCCGGCAAAGGCTCCTCTCCCCGCCTCATCAATACCAGAAATTCTATCGATATACTTTGACATTCCCATAAAAATAGCCTATAATACTTACATGTCAGAAACCATTACTCCTCGACCAGCGTATTTGGAATGGACCCCGTTAGAAGTGGTCCTTCAACAAGATAGACAGATCTTGGAACATCTTCAAGGTGCAGATATTAAAGACTATATTAGTACTCGATTAGGTGTAAGTATTGATGCAATCCCCAATACTAAAACTAAATCCGCCTCAGCTACAGCATTTAATCAAGGAATGGTTTTCTTGAATGGATACTATTATGAAACTAATTTCGATGAATATGCGGATACTCCTTCAAAAATAGACGCCAGAAAAGCTCAAATGAAAGACTTAATCGGCCAAATTGTTACCGAAATTCCTGGAATAAGTGTTGAAGTTATAGGTGAGATTGGTGAGGCTAAAATGGCTAAGATGCCAATTGATACTGAAAGCCTCATCTACAAAACTCATCGCAGTGCCTGGGAAAAAGCTCTTCTCCACACAGCTCAACTCCCCGAAGATCAAAGAGTTGATCATATGAAGCAATGGAATACAGAATATCTTTTCAAAGTTCCCAAAGAGATGAAATATGAATTCTTGATGAGAACATCTCAGGTAAACAAACTACAAAACCAAATACAAGAATATAGAACCCAACACCTTGAAATAATTAATGATCCCCAAGAGGATATTCCTACAAGCCCGATGGTTATAGAACTACCAGAAGACATCCAAGCCACGACGCAGCCAAAAATCCCTGAAAAATATATATTTTCTCAAGATTTGAATGTCTCTAGTTTAGATTCAAAATTTAAAAAGGTCTGGATTATTATCCGACCATATTTCAAAAATTATGATGACTTGGATAAAAAAGCTCAACAAGAACTGATAGCTAAGACCAATGAAATGTTATCTATGTTAAATCTTCCTTCTCTGACAGAATTAGAAAAAGCAGTAACCGCATCCAGTGTTTGACTTGAATTTTACATCCCAATAGAATATACTATCTCTACCTAAAGACCGTAGGTTCCCGAATACTCGGGATGAATGGGAAACCGCCTACCGAGGGAAATCACACATAATTGCTGTAAGGTAAAATTAATAAAAGTCCTTGTAGCCTGTGTATGTATTTTGAATCCTCGGTAACGAGGATTTTTTTTTGCAGAAAGGATATATATGGCAACACCAAAGAAAATTGAAAAAGTAACCGAATTAACCGAAAAAGTCGGCAAAGCAAAATCTATAGTATTTGCTGAATACAAAGGAATTAAACACAAACAACTCGAAGACCTCCGCAAGCGCCTGAAAAAAATGGATAGTGAAATAGTAGTCAGTAAAAACCGATTACTCCTCCGCTCTCTGGGTGATGCTGGACAACAGGTCAAAGATACCCTTCAGAACGATACCGCAGCTGTATTTAGTTACAAAGACGAAGTAACTGCTGTCAAAGAATTAGTGAAGTTCTTTAAAGAAGTGAATATGGGGAAAACCAAAGGTGGCGTCCTCAACGGAAAAGCTCTTTCCGAAAAAGATGTTACCTATTTGGCAACACTACCAGCCAAAGATGTCTTACTTGGTAAATTAGTTGGACAAATGTTTGCTCCACTTTATGGATTACATCATTCCCTATCCTGGAATATTAATAAATTAGTCTGGGCATTAAATGGAGTTAAAGAGAAAAAAAGTTAAAAAAATTAATAATTTTAAAGGAGGTGACACAAACCTATGGCAAAAATGACAAAAGAAGAATTTTTAACCGCAGTTGAAGAAATGACCGTTTTGGAACTCGCAGAACTCGTAAAAGCTCTCGAAGAAAAGTTTGGTGTCACCGCAGCGCCTGTCGCTGTCGCAGCACCAGCAGGTGGAGCAGCAGCAGCTGAAGGACCAAAAGAAGAACAAACTTCATTCAACGTCGTTATCACCGAAGCTGGAGCCAACAAACTTTCTGCTATCAAAGCAGTTCGTGAATTAGTTCCAACCTTGGGACTTACTGAAGCAAAAGCACTTGTTGAAAGTGCACCTAAAGAAGTCTTAACCGGCGTCGGAAAAGAAGCAGCTCAAGAAGCTAAGAAGAAACTCGAAGCAGCTGGAGCAAAAGTCGAATTAAAGTAATATTGACTCCCGACCCTGTCGGGACATTTATTCAAAAAATCCCATCTCGCGAGATGGGATTTTTTTTGCTATTCTACTGCCATGAAATATATCGTACTAATCAGCCTTTTCTTAAGTGTATTCCTCTTTCCCATGTCTACCACTTTTGCATTGGTTGCCAAAATGCCAATTGAACCAACAGGTACAACTTGTATAAAGAGTGGTTGTTCTGGTCAAGTTTGTTCGGATCATAATGTAATCTCTACCTGTGAATATCGTGAAGAATACGCCTGTTATAAATCGGCAGTCTGTGAACGGCAAGCTGATGGAAATTGTGGATGGACACAAACCAAAGAATTAGAACAATGTCTAAACGGCGATAGGAAACCAACCAATCCTGTTATCCCTATTGAACCTTCCAAAATACCAACACCAACAATTCCCCCTGGAAAATCAACACCGATTCCTTCGCAACGAATCATTTTCCCTACCCCTACAGCAATAATATTTTATACCCCTACACCCGTTCTTTCTCCTCAACCAGTAATCACTATTACCCCACTTCCACACAATGACTGGGCAGAAAAACTCCCTTCTCCAATAAAAAATATCTTGAAATTATTTTTTTCTTTTATTGGAGGAAAATAATACTTTGATGTCTTCTGATACCTCTTGACAATGTCTGATTATAGATGATACGGTAACATATAGATTATATCTTCTTGTCTACCACTCTTGGCGACACATAGATGAAAAAAAACTGTTTTGAGAAGAAGGATATACGTATTGTTCTTTCTCATTACGACATTTATATATGGCTATAGGTGATGATTGGCCGGATTTATTAACAGTTCGTGAAGTCGCTAAAATTTTAAGAGTTTCTCCACTAACCATTAAACGTTGGGGCAAGCGTGGAAAGTTACCCGCTATTCGGATTAACTCTCGTGGAGACCGCCGTTACAAAAAAGAAGCAGTCATGTGGCTTCTCGGTCTACAACAAAAAGGCGAGATATAAATAGCAATACATAACTGCAGGTATTGTCATCCTGATCCAAAAAATTCTGGAGAAGGATCCCATGTTGTCCTCGTCGAAAGTTTTCAAATTGTTACATGCAGTTTCTTATACGATCCTTCGCTTTAGTATTGCACTCAGGATGATACGCAAATGAGTTTGTTAGCTAATTAGTGTATAGTAATAGTAGAATTTATGCGTAGATCATCCAAAGCATTTTCGTTCAAAGAACTCTTCCGTAGTTTTTGGCCGTTATTTGCCTTAACTGCTTTTCTGCCAATTATCTTTTTTGGTGTTCAATCCGGACCAAGTCCACTCTTTTCTCGAGCGGATAGTCCGAACAGTATACGACTGTGGATGGAACCAACAAGCGTTATCACCTCTCCAGGACAACCAGTCTCAGTTACCCTAATGGCGGAACTAGATAAAACCGGCAGTCTCCTTCCTTCGCTCTCGGTGGCCGTAACCGGAGATTCAGAACTGCAAATCGACCCCTCGACAATTACCTATTCCAAACCATTTGGTGGTCGAATAACCTTGGGGACGGTTACAGTGCAAGCAAACCAACAAGGAACCTATTTGTTACAAATCCCCAAAGAGTTGATTCAAACTGGAGCTATATCTATTGATTCTATAGAAACTGGAAAAGCAAAAATTGTTGTCAGATAGCTTTATGAAATTATCACCTGCCTTTACCCTCATAGAAATACTCGTCGTTGTTTCCCTGATCGGATTATTGAGTCTTGGTGGAGTTACTGCTTTTATAACCGCAAAAAATAATCAGGATCTTAGCCAGAGTACTGATCATATTGTCGATACCATCCGCAGAGCCCATATTTTCTCCCGTGATGGTCGAGAAGAAAAAGAATGGGGGGTTAGGTTTCAAGCAAAAGAATACGACCTTATCAAACGCTTTAATGATTCTGAACCGGCTCAGGTAGATACAGCGTATACTCTTCCTTCCTCGGTAGAACTTACTGGTCCATTTCCAGAAATATGGTTTGGGAAAGGTACAGGAGAGATAGATATGATAACACTCGTACATATCCAGAATAGTAATAACCAACAAACACGTATTCGGGTAGAAAAAACCGGCGTCGTCAGCTATGAAGCACTCTAAAGGATTTTTATTAATGGATGTACTGTTGGCAGCTGCTTTTTTGGGAGTTATTACCATAACCCTCTTCCCTACGGTTGCTTTTCTGATGCGTCGCAGTACTATTACCCAAGGAACGGTAGAAGCAAATCTCTTGGTCCAAGAAGGAATTGAGATCGCCTATAACGCCTATGCAATCAATTGGACAGCCTATGATGTCGGGACCTACGTAACTGCCTTTGACAACAATACCAAAACCTATATTCTCGATCCTCTCATACCTGGTGTAAATGATGATCCCCTCGAAGCCAAATATACCAGAACAATAACCGTAGAAAATGTTTCTCGAACGGGAGCTCCAGAATGGAAACAAGATCCTACTGGAACCGTGGATCCAAAAAGCAAAAAGATAACTACCACCGTACAATGGAAACAGGGAGAAACAACTGTTTCTCAACAGGCATCACTATTGTTATATGAATTTTAAGAAAAATCATACCAAAGGGTTTTCACTTATCGAGCTTTTGGTAGCGGTAACGCTCTCGGGAGTAATATTTATGGGAGTTTCTACCCTGATGATTAGCTTATTCCAATCTAATTCTCGAGTGAGACAAGTAGATAGAATAGATCAAACCAAAAATGATTTAGTTCTCGAACTAACCAACGCTATTCGCTGGGCAAAACGGGTTTCATTTCAAGCAAATTCCCTAATACTTGAACAGGATTCCAAAACGAATACTTATGAATACGGGAATGACCGACTCTACAAAAATGGTGACCCTATCTCTCCAAGTGATGTGGTGGTTCAAAATTTTGAAGCCAAAAATTATGGAGCCTCGGAAAATTTGCCACTGGTAGAAATCTCTATGGATATTGCTGACAAACAATTTCCAACTGTTCGTAATCATTTGCGATTTATCG
>JBGALL010000133.1:0-2311 GCA_044223895.1 Candidatus Woesebacteria bacterium | reverse complement strand
ATTAAGTAGAGACTAACACCAATCAATCCTAATTTGAGGAATTCACCTTTCATAGAACAAAAAGAGAAAACGAACAATATCCGTATTCATATATAGTAAAAGCATATTGTATATGTGTCAACGTTGACACAATAATCTGTTCATGGTAGGCTCAAGCCACCTAAATTTTTCTTCATATGCCTCAAAAAACCAAAAAACAAAAGCAAAAAATTCAAGAAAACAGACAGCGACATGCGGCACCAGCTCCTATACATGTGTCACAACCAGAAGGATCGGCAATGCCTGTAGAACATCACAGCCATACCTTTTCATTTCAACGATCTAGTAAATCTCCTGCCAGCAGCAGCTCTACTTCACATATGGATGACACACACCACTATTTACGTAACGATTTATTGAGAACTGTCGTCTTGGCTGTTCTCTGTTGTGGCATCCTTGTAGGTTTATCATTTGTAATGAAATAGCTATTCCCCTTCTTTTGGTCTATACATTAATGCTTCTGCTAAATGTTCAAATTCTATTGTTTCAGATCCAGTTAGATCGGCTATCGTTCTAGCTACTTTTAGGACTCTATAATAACTTCTTGCAGATAACGAAAATTTAGAAACAGCTTCTTTCATAAAATAGATATTTTCTGAAGATATACTACAAAACTCTTTCACCATTTTGGTTGTCATCTCACTATTTGTATGAATTTTTTTCTCTGAAAATCTCAGGTACTGTAACGTTCTTGCTTGGATGACTCTCGCTCTGACGGTGGAAGATGAAGAACTCTCAGTTGTTTTAAGAGCAGTTAACTTTTCAGTTGAAACCGAGGGAACAGAGACATGTAAGTCTATTCTATCCAAAATTGGTCCAGAAATTCGCTGTCGATACTTATTAATTGCAGCAGTTGAACAAACACACTGTTTCTGATCTGATCCAAAGTGTCCACACGGGCAAGGATTCGCTGCTGCTATAAGTAAAAATCTCGCTGGGTAGGTTACCGTTCCGGCAGCTCGAGAAATAGTTACGATACCATCTTCTAAAGGTTGTCGTAAGGCTTCTAAAACATATCTGGGAAACTCAGGAAATTCATCTAGGAAAAGCACACCTCTATGGGCTAAGGAAATTTCTCCAGGCAAAGGGTTCTTTCCCCCACCGATGAGTCCTATTTGTGACGTTGTATGATGAGGAGACCGGAAAGGACGTTCAACCATTAAAGACGTGCCAGGCGCTAAGTTTCCAGTAATTGAATATATTTTGGTTACCTCTATGGCTTCTGATTCAGTAAGGGGCGGTAATATAGTGGGACTGATCCTTGCTAACATGGTTTTTCCAGCTCCCGGAAGTCCACGTAAAAAGATATTATGCCCACCCGCCATAGCGATTTCCAAGGCTCGTTTTGATTGTTCCTGACCAACTACATCAGCCATATCTGCATCAAAACGCTGATTAAATCCCGATTGATCGAAAACAATTTTTTCTTGAGGTTGAATACGTTTCTGATTTGTCAAATGATTAAATACATCTATAAGAGAAGTTACAGGATATAAATTTACCCCTTCTATTACCGCTCCTTCCCGTGCATCTATAGCAGGTAGAAAGACTTCAGAAATACCTTGTTCTTTAGCTAATAATACCAATGATAATACACCAGTCGTATGTCTGAGCGTACCATCGAGAGAAAGTTCACCCAAAAATAAAGCTTTGGGAGGAGGAAATGGTAATTGTTCTGAAGAGAACAAAATTCCTAAAGCGATTGGTAAATCATATGCAGGTCCAACTTTGTGAAGATCTGCGGGAGCTAAATTTACCGTAATTCTCTTGGCAGGAAATTCTGCTCCGCTATTTTTTATAGCTGAACGGACTCTCTCTTTGCTTTCATCGATAGATTTGTCTGCTAATCCAACAAGGAAAAAGTTAGGCAGTCCTTGAGCAGCTATATCTACTTCTACAGTGACTAACAATGCCTCAAGTCCAACCACAGCGCCAGATAATAATTTTGAAAGCATACTGGAACTGTAAAGAAGAGGGATTAGATATTTATTAAAATTTAGCGAGTGATGGTGATGTAGGTCCCCGCATTCAATTCACTAGAAGCACTGGCAACGACACGACCGTTTATATCTTTGAAGATAATATAGTTTGTATCAGAGACTGTTCCTGTTGAGGGATCTTTCGGCATTGAAGCTATTTAGGTTGGTGTTATTACAGTACTGAGATTAGATAAACCTCCACCGGTACCTTTATGGGTTGGCGTGGTTGTGATTACCGTTGGAATGCTCAGACTATTTTCCAGAGCATTCTGATATATAGCATTTGTAATGCC
>JBGALL010000029.1:0-19918 GCA_044223895.1 Candidatus Woesebacteria bacterium | reverse complement strand
AACTCTTGATAAGTAAAAAAATTATTATCGTTTTTCTTATGGAGACACATTCCTCCTTGAACAAGTTGCCTTTCAATACGATTTATCCATGGAAACTCAGTTCCGTTAGGACGCAATTGCACTTTCCAATCATGAACGGTACTTACAAGTTCTTCTAAACTAGTTAATGGTTTATATGGATACAGTGGAAGAACGGCCATTGTTATTGAACGAGGTAAAAGTTGATAAATTTCATTAGCTCCAACTACAACCGCTTTGCTTTTCTCTCTGTCATAATAGTGCTGTTCAGCTAATTGTATTAATTGCTGACGTAATGTTACGGATTTTTCCCTTTTATCTAGTAACCAACTTATACGTTCCGTATTAGCATGATCGTCTAAAAGTGATATATTTCCAGTTCTATAATATATTTTTGTCCTATTAACAATTGCATGAGGTGATTGATTGCTTTCTTGTATTTCGATAAGCACAAAAGTTTTTCCTTCTACGGGTGGACAAATATGGATAATTGGAAAGATAGGAGGATATATAGCTTCAACACATAACTGCATTACTGTTTCACTTAATCCCTCTTTGTACTCGATGCCCTTTGAAGTCAAACTTGGCTTACTATCTTCATCATCAGCACCAACAATTATCAGACCGCCATGGGTATTAGCAAAGGATGAAATAGTTTTAGGAAGATCTGCTTTTAGACTGACTTTATAGTCCAAATTTATACCTTCAGGTATCTGTTTTGATATAAAAGAAATGACATCATCATAACTAACTTGATCTAATGGTTTGCTAAAAAACATATGCAAAGATAACATTAATATTAAAAGTAAGATATCACTTTTTTAACATAAATAAATATACTAACTATGTTGTCAGATAAAGCAGTAAAAGAGTATCAAGAAATATATAAAAAACAGTACTGGGAAGAAATTTCTTTTGAAGAAGCACGAGAGCAAGGCATGAGATTTTTGAGGCTTATGGAAATAATATACAGACCTATACCTAAAGAAAAGCAGTTAGTTGGTCGTTAAAATTGAGGCTTTTTGGTTAACTAGATGATTTGCAATTTCTTTAAGATCGACACCATTTGACTCTAGCTGTTTTTTTATTTCCTCTTTGTCAAAATCAATATGGTCAATTAAAAACGAGTTATTTAAGTCAAAGTTTAGAAAACATCACTCCATGTCATAGCATGTATTGAAAAATTACCTGTTGTTTCTACGGTATAAGGTTCTCTCCCCTCAGCTTCTCTTGCTCTAATCCTATCAATTATTTCAATACTCAGTTCTTTACCAATAACAATAAATTTCCATTTTCTACTATGTGCTGAAAACTCTGGGGTTCTTTTACAAGTTCAAGGTAATCTTGAACTTGTCTATATTGTTCCATCCCAATCTTTACTCGTGGTTCTTTTAGTTCAAGGATAATATTTTCTTCTAATCGTGTTTCAGGATTACTAATGTGTCTTATTTTCCTAGCCAAAAAAAGATCAGGCCTTCTGTTAGCTTCACTATCTTCTAGCGGTTTTGGTAAATTATCTTTTTCCAAAATTTTAATGTAGTAACTTTCAAGTGATTTTGACCAAGTTTTATCCTCAACAACTGCATTATATTGTTCTCCAAATAACCAAAAACTATCCTCCATTATTTTTTGTATATGATCACGTTCATTTGTAAATTTACCAAAGTCAAACACTAATGATTTAATAATTTCTACATTTTTGTATCTATGAGACAAATCTCTAACAGTCCTTACTATTTTTTTAAGTGAAGTCATTTTTAATAAAGTTGCGAGTTCATAGCGATCATCTTTGTTTAGTCCATTTACAAGGCTGTCTAGGATAACTAAGAGATTATCCCGTTCATCGCTATCAAGTAATAGATTAAGCATGCTTAAAAATGATTTTTTATGTAGTTCACTGGCTCCAATAAATAATTTTGGTTCAATTTTATAAATAGTTTTTGTAACATCTATAAAATCCTTTTTTCTTTCTTGGTCGTATTTGTTTTCATTAAATTGGGGCATTACACCTTCTTCTTCAAGTTTTCCTATTAAAGTTTCTGAGTTGCGTTCGATGAAATCTCTTCTACATTTTTCTAAAAAGTCATGTAATTTTTGTAATAACTCTTTATACACAGTATCTCCATCGAAAAGTCCTGCTGAAAATTTGTCCGAAACATCAATTAAACCAGCATACTTGGAAAAGAAATCACTTTTAACGTAAACGCTATGATGAAAGTTAATTTTATTTTTGTTAAAAGTTGTGGTTTTTTTGTGTCTTTGCCTGTAATCAGGATCAAGAAAGTAGAAGTAGTAAAAATCATCACCAATGGAGTATTTCCACTCGATAAAATCAACATTAAACTTATATGTTTTCCCCTCACTTTCAAGTAAAATCTCTTCTTCTTTAGAAGCATTTATCAGGTCGGCATAATCTATTTGTTTATTGTTTACTTGAAGTGTGACATTTTCTTTTCTTCTTAGATGCAAATACCATCCATACTCACGTTTTAAAAAACTAATAAACTCAGGACTATCAATAGCTGTTACATGATCATTTAAACCATCAAAAGTTACTTCTGTACCAGTGGGGGATGAGTAATCAACTTCTTTTTTATCTGAGATATCGTAAAAATGTTTATTATCTGATTTTATTGTGATTGTATACGCATATTTTTTACCTTGCTTTTCGTATGTTGTATGCCAATAAGCGTTTACTGAAAAGAAGGTGAAAGCAAATCTTCCTTTCCCTTTGTCTCCTTTAACATATGAAGTGTTTACAGATAAAGCTTTTTTTTGGGAGTCTAGTAGTAGTCCAAATGTAGCATCCAAATTGTCATAATCTATGCCTAAGCCATTATCTTTAATACAAATACTGTTTACACCTTCCAAATCATTTTTTGTGTATTTTACGTCAACTTTAGTTGCCTTAGCATCAAATCCGTTCCAAATATACTCTGAAATTACTTCATTTATATTTTTAGGCAGTCCAGCACGATCAATACTTTTATCGCTGATTTGTACTTTTTTCTGAGTGGACATAACTTGATTTTACACCTTTAAGTTTGTTGTGGGATGACAATACTTATTACTGAAGCAAAAAGCAAGATCGATATTTATATTACCACTTGTATTTGATATCTGGTAAATGTATTTATAAAACGATCAAAATATGATTGTAGCTCGTTCCAGGTTATGGATTGCGGGCTCACAAAAATAAGAAAAACGGCAATTGTAGCCGTTTTTTTTGTTTATGAAAATACTTCGCCCCCAGAGCCTTTGTGTAAGCGGATGCGCTCCCAAAACATCTGGACTCCTCTATCCCTGGAAGCCACTGGTTAAGTTTTT
Source organism: Candidatus Woesebacteria bacterium (assembly GCA_044223895.1). Lineage (GTDB taxonomy): Bacteria > Patescibacteriota > Microgenomatia > UBA10105 > UBA927 > CAKZSU01. The sequence continues at coordinate 16,573 of JBGALL010000029.1, read as the reverse complement.
CCATTCCTGAATTAGCCTTTGAGCCATGCCATTTATAAATTTTTCTTCATCTTCAGGACTGAATCGTAAAGAGTCTTTATATGGTCTAGCAGCCCCCATTATAGTGCGAGTAGCAGTACGTCCACTATCGTTATTCACTCCAAAAGGTCCTTTTGCATATACGGGTTTGTTGTTACATGTTAGATGAGTGAGCTGTGCTCCAGGATAATCTGGATCCAAAGTAAATCCATTCGACACTGACCCACCCGGCGCAAAGTCTGCTTCTTTCAATAATTCTGCGTTAGGACGCGCAGCAGTTTCTGGGAAAATATATGCCTCCGTAAGGCCTTGGCTATAGCCACGTAGGTGAGATAGCTCATGCAAACAAGCGATTGCAGTAAAATACGGGTCGGATTTATCTGGATCAGCGGCAACATAGACAGTATCTTCCCAATCAAAAGACGTCCCAGAATCGTAGTTATCTGGACCTCCCGTCATCAAGGCTATCTCTGTTAAAGCCATCTTCGCTGGATCATTCCTATACGCAAGACTGTCAGTGACAGGCTTGTAATCTGCTCTTCCATTCATAGGTAAGTAGTTATACCATTCTCCATCTAAACTTCTTCTATCCCTCGTAACAGGCATCGGAAAATCGTGAAAAGCATTCACCATAACTCTAACATCTTCTCTGCCCGAATAGATTTTATTAAGACTTTGAACGTCGTTATACAAATTAGGTTCCTGCGCCTTTATTATTTTTAAGGCTTTGTCCAGACGTGGGTTGAGAAACTCCTCCAGGATAACGGCAACCTTTGCGAAATAAACCATTGCTTTATCCATCTCATCTGTTTTTCCAAAAGCAAGTATTCCAAAATTATAATCAAACGGACTGTAACCCTGGGTCTTTTCCCACTTGAGATCTTTATTCAATCGCAGCCAGTTTGCAGAATCACTGATTTCACCATTCATGTATTCAACCATGTATGTCGAAAATTCAGGATCACCGGAGTGAAACACACCTCTTTCCAAAAATTCCTCATCTTCAGAAATGTCTACAATATTATCTTGGCAGACATCATCTGCGGGGTCGCTACGATCTTGCCACTGGTGTAACGTGTTCAATGTTGCTGGAATAGATAAGGAAATTGCCGCAGTTTCGATAAATTCACGTCGGGTCATTTGTTGAGCATCCAAAAAACTATTCAAATGTTCGTGTTGTAAATTAACAGGTAAAGAAGGGGTCTCTATGAGTCCTTTCGCTCTGGAAAAAAGATTTCTGAATAATCGTTGTCTACTTATTTGGGTTGGAACTAAATTTTCTCCTTCAACCATTACTAGATAATAACATTTTTTTGACCTATCCTTATAATTGAATAAGGATTACGTATCACGTTCTAACAAGTGAATTCAAATTCCTATAACTCAGTGAAGTATTGATGATACCTCGAAAAGAGTTCCACCTCTGAGACAGCAAGATCACAAAAATGGAATATGAATCTAGGTAGGTTGAATACTGGCAAAACAATAGTATTTTTACTTTCTCGATCCATTTCTTAACAATAAAAGTAACTTCTTAACTTGTATAAACAATTCTAACAACACAATACCCACGGTCAAAAAACCTGTCCACAACAGAGGAAAAAGTAAAATCATTGCTCCTGATTTATCATGAGCATTTCTATCTGCATATAAAATATAAATATATGTTTCAAAGAATGCCAGGATTGACGAGACCACCACTAACCACCGCTTAACCCAATCTGGTAGACGCTTCCATATTCCTAATTTGCTTAGGATGAATGCAATAAGAAAATACGTAAGCAAATGAGGAAACGGTGTAACAAACGATGTTAATAAAATTCCTTCCAGTTGATAAAAAAGTTCGGCTGTATTCATGGATACAGATATTATTTCAGAGAAAATTGCCAAAGGGAATAATATATCGATAGACAATATATCGTTTTATGATATAATGCATATATGAGTAAAGTAAAAATGTTTTCAAAATCTAATGAACCATTGAGTCCTGCAGTTTTTTATATTCTCTTATCCTTAGGAGTAAAAGACAGGCATGGATATGACATCATGAAAAGTGTCACTCAAGTGTCCCACGGAACAATTACGTTAGGCCCTGGAACTCTCTACGGATCAATTAAAAAAATGCTTGAAGAAAAACTTATCGAGGAAGTCGACGAACGTCCGGACCCTTCTATGGATGATGAACGACGTAGGTATTATCACTTAACTAGCTTAGGTAAAAAAATGCTATCAGTTGAACTAAAACGTTTCGATGAGGCCTTACAAACAGCGAAAGCAGCAAAACTCGACATTTCACTTACTTCTCTCAAAATATCATTTGTATGAGAAATAAAAACTCTATATCTTTATTTCACCCACTGAATTTGTATAAAGTTTTGCTTTTTTTGTATCCAAGGAACTACCGAAAAGAATATTCAGATCAGATGATTATCCTTTTTAAGGATCTTACACGCGATTATCATGCGCAACACGGTGGTCTAGATACTAAATTCTGGTTACAAATTGTACTAGATGTTTGCAAAAGTGCGGCCTATCAATACCTGAGTGGAATTAGTCTACTTTTATTTCGAAGCATTGTATCAACACTTACAGTAGTTGCTGCGACATTTTTAACAGTGTATTTGATAATCTCAGCTCTATTTTGGATTTATAGTAGCTTTACCTTCAATGGAACAATAGCTGTTAAACAACGGTTACATACGTTTGTAGAAAAATATAAACCAGAAATTACCACAGATATATTCTCTACCGTGTACACCCAGGCGGAATATTGCCTTAGACTAACTGATGAAAAATTACTTTCAGCATGTAGAAAAAATGTTGGTACAACCTTGGGGAATATACTTCATGAAGAGGAATTAGCTGATAAGTTCGGATATTATTGGCCGAACGATTTATTTTTCGTCAAGAGCTCTGGGGATATGTATTATCGTGTAGGTTGGGATGGTGAATTCAAAAATATTACCTCATCTATAAACGCTATTTCATTGAAAAACGGAAGTTCTCTCTATTCATTACTTTTCAAAAAAAATTGTAATGCCTTTCATGCTGTCGAAGGATTACCATCTTGTGATGTCTTTGAAAAAGTAAGTCTCCAGAATGGCGATACAGGATATGTCGTCAGAATGTCACCATTCCAAGAAGAAGATGACTTATCAGTAGTCATGATTATGCCCTTTTTTGGATTATTTTGGATGTTTTCTGGACCTATGACAAATTTGAGTTCCGAACAACTCTATTTTTTCTTATTCATCAGTTCTAGTTTTATTATTCCTCTATTTGTATCCAGTACAGTTATGTACTATTTGAAAAAAAAGAAACACACTGTAAAACCAGTTGTTACAACTATCGCAGGGATAATTGTGGTGGGATTTGTAATCTTTTTTGGCTGGTTTATTTGGTACTGGTTTTTCCGTGATCAAACCCCGCAATTTTTTCCTATCAATGAACCAAACGGTGATTATAGAATCATCAAAGAACCGTATTTTCAAGTTCAATATACCGGACCTAAAACACTCGAGATTACCCCTAATGGTATTGGATCGGTTACAGTCATGGTTGGTGAATCAACAGTAGATCTGAGTCAATATATTGGGAAAAAAGTAATTCTAACAAAAGGAAAATTTTACAGTGGTTTTACTACTCAATGTATTCTTAGAAAATGTGTCGATATTGGTGGTCCATATGCTGCAGTGATCATTGAAGGAATAAAAGAAATTCCCAACGCATTACCACGATCAGAAATCCTCAATTATGTAGTCCAACCAGAAGATTCAATCGACACAATAGCTAAAAAGTTCTCAATTTCAGCAGAAACCATATTGTGGGCAAATACTATTGGAAAAAATGGTATACATCCGGGTGATTCTTTAAAAATATTACCGGTAACAGGTGTTCTTCATTATATTAAAGATGGAGAGACCGTAGAATCAATAGCGGATTTGTACCATACAGATCCAAAAAATATCGTGGATTTTCCATTTAATGGATTGAATTATAAATCAGAGTATCTTTTGATTACCGGCAACCATCTTATTATCCCTAATGGGGTAAAAGAATAATAATTAAATACCAAGAATATAATATTTTATTAATTTCTCAGAAGTTCTACCAACTGGTGAGGAGCATCAATACGATACGTCGCCTTGCTGGGAACGGCTGATTGATATCCCCAACTCACCCAGACAGAATCGATACCTGCATTGTTTGCAGTTTCAATATCAGCATCCTTATCACCAACATACAGCCATTCTTGTGGTAAATGGGAAAATTTATTCATAATCGTTTGCACACCTAAGGGATTTGGTTTTTTGGGAATCGCGTCTGTTCTTCCTGACACAGCCGAAAATTTCCAGGGAGATAATATATCTTTAACAATTTGTTGGGTAAAAAAGTCTTCTTTATTCGAAAAAATGGTTAAGGTTATGTGTTGCTCAACCAGATTGGTGAGCATTTCGGAAACTCCCGGGAAGATCTTCGTTCCTTCTTTCCAATATGTTTGATAGCGCTTCGTTTTTTCAATATACATCAGTTTCAGTAATTCGTTATCAGTACCACTCGGAACAGATTGATCTACTAAAGCTTTAATACCATTGCCAATATATTGTTTATATTCCTCAAGAGTATGGGTTGGGAAGTGATGAAGTGTTAATACTTCATTCATTGATTTTGCTAATCCTGGCACCGTATCAAGTAGGGTTCCATCAAGGTCAAAGAGAATGGCTTTGTAGGTATTCATCAGTGCTCTTTAATTTTCTGATTTACTAATTCTAGAAATCTCCAAACAATAAGTAGTTGAGTAAATCGAGTCGTCGATATTTGATCAAGTTCCGCACCGAAGTTTAACGAGGTGCCGGTAGATCCTTCAATATGTTGCGCTAAGGCAGCTACAGTACTGGGTGATAATTCCCCATCTATGAATGGTTAAAATATCTCGCCCCAATATTTTCTGGAACAAGCCAACATAAATAGTGGTGTATGGATATCGGTAATCATCGCTAAATCAAACGGTAACAATAAACTAGGGAAGTGGAGTTTTGACAGGTTCTACCAATAATTCATATTTAAAACAATCTTGCCGAAGCGAACCTGAATTCATAGCGTGCTAAATGCTTAATTTGACTATGGAAAATTTTAATTACAATGGTTGCATTCGTTTTGAAAATCAATCAGCGCTTATAAGCTGCCTCACGTTTCAGCATTTCTTCTTCGAGCATGCTCGTGTGACCGCAGTCGTTCATATCACGATTCTTTCAATACCATTTCACATCCCGAGAGGGATCGACATAAATAGTAAAATCTAAATATGGCAAAAATTCTGGATACAAGGCAAATAACCCTTCTAAAATAATGATAGGTGTCGGAGAAAAGCTTATCGGTGGATCAAAATTTCCACTATCATGGTTGTATATGGGTAACTGAATCGATTTTCCCTCTTTTAACTGCTGTAAATGAGTGAGAACCAGATCCAGATGATTCATTGCCGGATCCAATGGCAGCCTGCCACTTTTTTTGCGTTCTTCTCTATTTTCTTTATGATAGCCATCCATTTCAATGGTAAACACTCGTTCTGGTCCCAATAATTGGCGAATACCTTTACTAAATCGTGTTTTTCCGGAACCGCTATCCCCCGCTATACCAATAATAATCGGTTGTTTAAGATGAGAAAGATTTATTTGGGAAAAATTGTTCTCCATGATTTAGTTATAGAAGAGTTTCCTCAAAAGATCCATAGCCCGTAATAAACTAAAAATAATGATTGTTATTGTTCAGTATTTCTTCTACGATAAAGTTAGCTCATGAAAGGAGACGTGTATTATGGCAGTACAACTTGATTATATCGCTCCTCCAGGATGGCAACCAGAAAATCCTGATGAAAATTACGTTTTAGTGCAGTTTAAGATGCAACTTGCCGATTCTGTTCCGGAATCTGCTTTTCGTGATGCGGCAGCGTCTGTAGCCGCTGAATCTTCGACAGGAACCTGGACGAAAGTCGAAGATCTTCCCGAGTCGGGTATGGGCAAAGCTAATGAGTATAAAGCTATCGCCTATGACATAGATGAAAAAAATCACATGTTCAAAGTCGCATATAAAACTGATTTATTCGAATATGACAACATCTCAGGATTTTTGGCTGGTCCAGTCGGCAATATTGCTGGCATGAAAATGGAACGAGGAATCCGTATTTTTGATATTCGTTTCCCCCGAAAAATGGTAGACGCATTCCCCGGTCCTCGCTATGGCATAGAAGGGGTCAGAGATTTGTTGGGTCAAGACGAGACTCAGAGAAAAATGCCCATCTTGGGAACTGTTCCTAAACCAAAAGTTGGACGAACTGATACTGAACAAGCACTGTTGGCACGACGCTTATGGACGGCCGGAGATGGATCGTATGATTTTATAAAAGATGATGAAAATTTAACCAGTCTTCCTTTTAATAAATTTGAAGACCGTTGTCGCAATGTTTTGGCTGTGCAGAGAGAATTAGAAGAAAAAGGCGGCAAGAAAAAAATATATTTATGTAATGTCAGTCATTCCAATATCGACACGATGATGGCCCATGCCAATTTAATCAAGGAAAATGGTGGACGGTGCATGATGATCGATGTAGTCACCACAGGATTTGCAGCAGTACATTATATGCGACTCCACAATCCAGAATTGGTTATGCATGGACATAGAGCCATGCACGGCTTCATAACTCGTGAATCTGGATCCGGAATTTCTGGAGAAGGAGAACTCAAAGGGTTTAGTGTCGCCATGGTAGTTCTGGCTAAAATATATCGCTTACTTGGTATTGATAGTCTCCATGTTGGTTCACCCAAGGCCAAAATGGAAGATTATGGTGAAAGTGAAATGATTGCGCGTACAATGTTGACGGATATAACAGAACCAGATCCCAAATTTAGAACCTTAGGGCAAAATTGGTTTGGTAAGAAAAAGACCTGGCCAGTTGCTTCAGGAGGACTCCATCCCGGAGTACTCGATAAAGTTGTCGAAAAATTTGGACCCGATTGTTATATCCAATTAGGAGGCGGTGTCTTAGGACATCCCCAAGGAGCACAACGTGGCGTAGAGGCCGCGCTAGAAGCACGCCGGGCAATTATCGAGGGCCAGACAGTACTAGAATTTGCCCAAAGAAATCCAGATAGTGCACTAGCGCACGCGATAAAACTTTGGGGAACTGAACCCAAAATAGTCTATTAGTGTAACCAGACATGAACATGATGAGCGTGTGGATAAGAAATACCATGTTGAGATATTGGTTGTTAGTGGATTTGTTGCTAATGGAGACTTTTGGAATGAGTGATCGCCATTGAAAACAAGATTATGGTTTTTGTGAGAGAACAAGAGCAAACAAGTTCAACTCCATCGGCGATTTTGACGATCTACAAGTCTTCTTTTTGATTCTTTAATTTTAGTTGCACCCCGCTCTGCCTCATCTATCATAGTTCAATAGTATATTAATTTTTATCAAAGAATATAGTACATTTTTGACTATTTCAATTAATCCATGATACATTTACCGCCTACAATTGAAATCTAACATTTATGGAAAAGCCTTCAAATAACGAATTAATTTTTTCGAGAATAGTTTTGGACAGAGCCGCAGACTATGACATTTCATTTATTCAAGATGTAGACAGTTTAAAACGCTACACTGTCCCCCTGGCTTCTCCATTATCAGTAATTCTTAGAAATTTTGGTAACAATCGCTATTCGGAATCACCTCCTTCTAGTATATTTTCCCAGGAAGATCCTGAAAGTGATTTTGTACTAGAACGAAGAATTGGAAATGGCGTTATATTACTCACAGAAAATGAAGACACTTGTATGATTTCTAAATGGCATAATAGTGAAGATTATGATTTGCCACTCGATGGAGAGGATTCAGACAACTATCACGCTCTAACGCCAAACATCCTTACCAATCAAGAACCGGATATTTTTATAAGCATTCCCAAAACAGAAGAAAATGACGGGTTTGTTTGCTGTCTAAAAAATTCTGAATACGAGATTATCCTCCCGCTCATGTCTCCAGATGATATTACTATGTCTCACACCTATGTCGATATGTAGCAGGTAGTCTAAAAAGATATTGTATCCATAAGCAAATAATCTAAATACTTTCACCTAGTTTGGATGTTTTTTACTTCTTTCAAAAAATCTTTTTAACATGATATATTAATTATTCTAAAAAGAACCGGAGCACGATAAAAAATATCACATGTCAAAAGAAAATTTACGCCCAGAAACACTAAAAATTCTCGATAATAAAATCCTCACCCCATACACGACTGATCGGCAAACTGCTTTTAGTATGCTGATCCAGTCACCGAGAGGTTCTGAAATTCTTCAAGATGGGTATGTCCGTCATCATCTCATTGAACAGGCAGCATATCTGCAAAGACTCAATCCAGGTTATGATGACAACCTTCTTGAACTGCCTGCATTTCTCAATAAACGTATGGTTGCAGCAACGTCATATGAATCAATTCGAAGACTTTTAAAAGATAATCTGAACCGCATTTTCCTGCAAAGCATGTTGGGACCCAAAATTGGTCATGTGCTCACCTCAGAAGGAGCAGATTACGATGCAGCAGCTACATTGAGTAAACCTCACACTCGTCCGGGGACAGGTCATACTGAAAAAGCCATAAAAAATATAGAAAAGACATTTGAAGAATTTAAATCACAGCTACAGTCAAAAGAAGGACTATCCGGCACAACGTTAAGTGTCGAGATGATATATAAGATAATGACCGACACTGTATTTGGTGGGTATCAAGATGAGAAAATCGCGGAGTGGAAAGACGATATCGTCTACTTCCTGAAAAACTTGAACCGAGTCCAAATTCCATATGGTGCTGGATTACTAGCTGAACAACAAATACAAGAACTTCCTAAAAAGTATTCTAAGTGGCTTCCTAAAGGTACACCACGTAAACTGATGCGTTTTGTTGCATGGGCACAAGGTATCCCTGATGTTCTCGACAGAATGTTGTATATTGAAGATCATCTTTTTCCAAAAATTGCACAATGGATTGATGAACAAGAGAACCTACCAAAAGAAAAGTTAGCGAAAATGGGGTTTCTCGGAGAAGTGCTCTCAGTGCCGGAAGAACAACGATCAAAGAAGTTGAAACGTGCTGATATTTTCGGCATTTATACTGCTGCGCTTGATTCAACTGCAAATGCTGCAAACTGGTTATTCTCTGAGTTTGCTCAAAATCCAGAGATTTTGCGCAAAGTCGCAAGGCTTGAAGGCGAAGCACGGAGGGAGTATATCAAATTCATTTTATTTGAATTATGGCGAAAGGATCCGATTACCCCAATTATCTTCCGACAGGTTCCTACCAATGAAACTCGTACTATGCCTGACGGTTCAGTGCTTCCATCTGACACGATAGTCTTACTTTCAGTTGGTGCTGCAGGTCAGGATCCAGTTCGTTTTCCAGAACCAAAAAAATTCAACCCAGATCGTTATTACAAAATGTCTGATGAAGAGATTACGCAGGTCCAAAAAGATATGTATCTCGTCTTCGCAGCTGGGGACAAACATAGGTGTCAAGGTGAAGGGGCGGTAAATCTGACATTACATGCTCTGATAAACTACATGGCCGATCATTTTGACAGTATCAACATCGCACCAACTAAGGATGGTAAAACAGTTATTCCAAAATCAAATGAATCCGGCGTGAGTAGTCCGGTAGATCAGAATGATGACGTATTGAATTACCAAGTTGTATGGAAATAGTACTCCAGTTTCCCTCTTTGTGGATTGAAAACATTTCTTTATACTAGTAATTCTCGGCTCATAAATACGAAATATATCAAATGGCAAGAAACGAGTATACTCCAATAAATCACACGTCCGAAATGATTCACGCGTACCTCGGTGTGGTCAATGAAACCTGTCCGGCGTTAGCAGTCGTGTTTTATAAACAACTACTTCCCGAAGATAGTGAAAGTAGTAAAAAATTGCAGGCCACACTCCAAATAGAAACCTTTTCAGAACTTCTAGACCTGTGGACTTCCGGGATGAGTCCAGAAGAACAGACGAAAGCAATGCCATATTTCTTGGAAATTCTCGAACATCATCTAACTGAGAAAGGAACCGATGACTTTCATCAATTTTCAGAAGAGGGCCATATTCTCCTCGAACAGTCGATTTTTAATTACAACACAATTGCCAGTCACCTTGCCATTGGAGATATTTCTTTAGAAGATGCAGTTACCTTAGCGCGTCTGACAGTGATGACTCCAAAACTACAACATCTCGAAACTGACCTTAAGAAATTATTTAATCGCATGAGTGAAAACCCAACACTTTTGAAGAGAATTGGTATGCGCTGGTATGATTGGCGTCATTCTTCTCATTTAGATCAGAAGAAAGGACAGATAAGTTTACATGATGCACTGGAAGATCCGAATACCTTTATAATGATGGCAAACCTACAAGCTATAAATAAAGCTCGAGAAAATATTATTGATGTGGACGAGAAAACAGATTATAAGTTACGAGAACTTGTTTTTTATACGCTTAAAATGCTTTCAGCTCGATATTCTGGGGGAAATAACTTACTTGAAGATTTATATGTTCCCGTTGAGACAGCTCTAGAACATGGTACAGACACAGTATTGATTGGGTATACCTATGGCATGGGTCTTTTGGCTCGGGCAAGTGCTGACCCCCAATTTTTGGAGGCCATTGAGAACGATCAGTTTACGATAATTGAGGCGATATCAGATTCTGCACGAGTTATCCGAGAGATGAATGACGCAAGTCCAACAGCACTAACGGTGTGGGGAGAAAATGAAGATCTAGCATTGCAAACACTTGCTGAGCTTCGTCAACAAGTCGGTTCTGAATTACCTCCAAAAGAATTTTTTAAACAACTGAGAGTAGATGCAGAAAAAGATCCGGAATTACAAAAATACGTAGATATGTATGCCCGTCAGGTAGTCGATGCAGGACAAGGAGAATACAACATAGGATTGTTTGCCTCTACAGATTCCCTGGAACCAAATACCTGGGAAAGTTTCGTACACAATATCCGTGTTCTATCTCAAGATTATGCAACAACCCGGAAACGACTGTGGGAGAATTTACAAAAGATGAATAAAGATGCGGCAGATTTTATTGGACAGATGATTGGCTATCATGATGGTCTCTACCGTTTCGCGAAAGGCGATTTTGATGAAGAGCGAGACATCGTCGATCTCACTATGCATTGTGCTAAGAAATGGCGAGATGGTTTCAGTCCAGATAAGTCAAAGCAACTCGAAGTATTTGAAGCTATGTTACAAACCGCCATTGCTCAAAATCAAACAAAAAAGCAGCAGTTGCTATCTGGCTTGCTCATGACCCTTAATTAATCTAGTAGACCTTCGTTCCCCAAGAACCGTTTTTTCAAATATCTAATGTAGAGTCATCATTCGACTTAGAATGCATCTGAATCTGAAAAATAAGAATCTCGAGCTCACCAGCAGAACGCACATATGTATCAAAAAAATGATTAGTAAAACATCTTTTTCCATTTTTTTATTTGCTTTGTATTAACAGTTAAATAGATCTACTATAGATATATGAACCGGTTTGTTCGTTTAGGATTTATTTCTTTAATATTTATATTCTCTAGTACAAAGATTCATGCCTATGAATTAAATTCCTATCCATGCACTTCAAGTTCTCCCCCATCGACCTTAGTAAAACGAACTGTACCCACCCGCATGTCACCTGGACAGACAGCTACTGTTGAATTTCAAATTGCGAACTGTTCTGGTGTTGAATGGACACAAAATATTTATAAATTGGGAGCGGCAAATCCAATAGACAATCAAACCTTTAGCGTTGGAAGAGTAGAATTTCCTGCTTCTGTACCTACCGGATATTCAATTACCTTCAATTTCCCTATCACTGCTCCGCAGCAAATGGGATCGTATACATTACAATTTGGTGTACTCAATCTGACCAAATGGTTCCCCCCATATTTACCACCCGATTTGATATTAGTGGGGAACCTCACACCATGTCCAAATGAAATAACCTTGAAAACCCTTATGAATACATCACAAGACGCTCAACCTGCACTTCAGAACTGTCTTGATAGTGTTCCAGAAGGATCACTGGTAGAAATTCCAGTCGGTGAATATCTGCTATATAACACCTTAAAAATCAAAAAACGAATAACCTTGTTTTCTCAAGGTACCGCTGATATTCGTGCCATATGTACAGTTGTAGAAGGTCTCAAATGTGCAACATTCAAAGCCCATCCTGATTTTCCTCTAAATAATTTAACGAATGCCGGTGATTCTTCAGTAATTGCCATTGTCGGTTCTGCTGGAGAGGCAGTAAGTAATCCCGCCTTAAAAAACATAATCGTAGATGGGAATCATAAAGTACGAACAAAACCGACAGGTACCTATCCCCTATTTAATATATTTACTAGTTCCACTCATGGAATGTTTTTTTATAATGCACTCATAAATGCCGGAAGTGGAACTTCTTTGTCTGGCTGGGGCGAAAATAATGCTATTGCCTTTAATTACGTAGGCATGAATGGTTCAGTCTCCAATGTGAATGGTAATCCGAAATGGTCAGATGGAATATCGTTGGTTGGTAAATATTTTGTGGTGATGAATAATTATTTCGCAAATAATACCGATGTTGATTTGATTTTATGGGGTGCAGCTTGGTCAAATGTTCACTTTAATACAATTGTTCACGATCTTAAATGGCATGAATCCTTCGCAGCCTTGATGATTAATACCTGGGATCAGGATGAATCCCAGTCCGATTTTACTGGAGGGGAATTTTCATACAATACTATTTCATGTAACAAAATGTGCGGATTTGGTATACAAATTGGTGAAAAAACTTGGAGAAAAACAGCCGTGTCTATATTTGGTGGTTCGGTTACTCACAATATCATTGATGGTGCAATTCAAGGATTAAATACTGATGGTGCAGGCAGATCAGGCAAGCCAGTAACCATTGGGTTCAATACATATCTCAATTCAGGTGGGGTCTCGACACCCTACGGATTTACTACCAATCGATTAAATCAAAACCCTTCTGACTATATTTCCTATGTTGGAGGGGAAGGGGCTGAAAGCTTTACCGCTTGGGGAGACAAAGGATATACAGCTCCCAGCTGTTATTTTTTCACTAACTATTGTCTAAACTCTGTGCAGTGTACTGATTTCACCTATTCTAATTGGGGAACGTGTACCAACGGCTTTCAGTACAGGACTATGTTAACGAGGGGACCAGCTAGTTGTGTAGGTGGTTTACCGATAACTGCAAAGATATGTACCTCAAAAATTGGTGATGCAAATAGCGACGGAAAAGTGAATGGACAAGATTATGTTACCTGGTTGAATAATTACAACAGTACAACCACCGCGGGTTCATCAAATGGGGATTTTAATGGCGATACGAAAGTAAATGGACAAGATTATGTTGTATGGTTTAATAATTATGGAACATAAATCAGAAGTACAATCTGTAACAACCTAAATCAGACTCAACATTGTAAATAGAAAGGTATTAAACATACAATGGATATTGTATGAATTCAAACTATGCAACCTTTATACAGCGTGCGGTAGCTTTCATCATCGATTCTATTATTCTAATGATCTGTTCGATTCCCTTTTATTTTCTGCTAAACAATTCATCAGTAACCTTTAATCAAGCGACTTTATTGCCTAGACTCATTCTCACTGTCCTCTATAACACCTATATGATTTCCCATGGAGGACAGACTATTGGAAAACGAGTTTTGGGTATAAAAGTAGTGTTAGAAAATGGAGATCCTCTAGATCTTAAGCAAGCCTTCCTTCGTGAGTTTTTGGGAAAGTCAGTTCTCGGTGTATTTGTTCTAGGCTATTTTTGGATGTTATTTGATAAAAATAACCAATGTTGGCAGGATAAAGTAGCTGGAACTGTTGTAGTTTCAAAATAGAAAAATCTTTCTTCTCTTACCAGTTCAAAAATAATCTGATGTATTTACTAGTGATAGTTGGCTGAATACTTTGTATTTTATGCCAGAATAACCTTTTCGCAAGAGAATACAATCTAAGAAAAATAAACCTACAATCTAATATAATACTTTCAATATATGTCAGAAAATATTGCCGAGGTAATTTTTTATCACTCGCTTGAGGGTGATGCGGTCACCCCTCAGAGTATGCTTGAACAGCTTGATACTCAACGAGAACGTATAGTTGATGGAAGACTTAGTAGTTTTTATATAAAAGATTTGAAACCCTTTCAACAATATGGTGACGTCGGTGATGAAGATATTCCGCAACGATACCGTAATTTCACAGATAGAGTTAGCTCAGGAATAAAAGAAGCAGCTGAACGTCCTGAAGGTTTTAGTGGTATTTTTTACCCCTTATCTGGAGTTGATCTTTCTACTGTCCTACCACTTTTAAAACACAAAGGCGTCCTTATAACTCTTGATTCTCAAGATCCTTTTTACAAAGGACATAGAGCTGGCTCGGAAGATGCAACCAACGTAGACAGAATAATTACTCGTAATAATGCCTATGAAAAAGCTACTCATGGAATGCATTCAGTAGAATTACAACGAGATGGTTGGGCTTTGGCAGCAGAATTACAATTAGCAGGATTCGATGCTAATAGAGGTGACATTTTTCATGTTACAGACCATAAAGAAGGTCCTCAAATTGAAGAAGGATATTTACTTCCTACCAGGGAGCGTACAAAAGCAGAAATAACAATTGGAGGAAGAAAAATATTGTGGATTCATTACAAGATGAATTTAGGAATAAACACTTTAAATGAACAAGAGCAAAATAAGGAACAAATTTGGCAAGACCTAAGAAGAGATTTAAAAGTATTATTTTCAGGTGGTGAGGATTGCCTTATTGTATCTAAAGCTGGAATGTATGACTCAGTTGGAACCAAAGCAGTGGCACATTCTGATTTGTTACAACCTGGAAATTTTATCGTAAAAGATAAAACCTATGATCCAAATGAGGAGTTGCCAGGAATTATCTTTTCCCAACGTTCATTAGAACAATTGCAAGACATAGCACCACAATTTGATGAGGAATATATTAAGTCCCATAAACTTATTCATCCCTACATACAATTTGGTTATCAAGACCATCCTTCGAAAATATTTTTAGCAAAAGTAGAAAATAAAACATCTGCAGAAGAATAATATGAAATATAACGAATATGAAATAACAACAAGGGTTTGGTTATATCCTGATATGGGGGGGTGGCATTTTGTCACCATACCAGAAGATATCTCTGAAGATATAAAAAGACATTTCCAAACAATTAAAAGAGGTTGGGGATCTATTCCAGTTAAAGTAACGATAAACAAAACTTCATGGCAAACATCGATCTTTCCTGACAAAAAATCAAAAGGCTACCTTCTGCCTTTGAAAGCAGATGTGAGAAAAAGGGAACAGATATCCGCCAATGATAGAATTACTTTTATTTTAGAAGTTAAAAACTAAAACTATTCACTTTGTAATGCTTCAAATTCTTTTTTCTTTTCATCCATCCATGATTGCATGGCTTGAGGATTATTCATTTTTTCCATCATCTCCCCCATGGCTTTCATATGAGCAGGATCATTTTTTTGCATCATTTCCATTCCGTGATTTTTACTCATTTGAGCCATTTCATCAAATGATTCAGCATGGAATTCCAAATCACACGCTCCACCAAGTTGTTTACATGTCATAGTTTTCATATAAATCCTCCATAGGTTATATTGTATCTGAATTACTTATCAAAAAAACTAGTCAGCTTTAAATTACTCAACAATATGTATACAATAAAAGTATTGTATGAAACCTGCACCTCTCAAAAAGAAAAAAAGTTCTAGCAATCCAACCCCCAAAAAAACTAAACGACCAACGTTAACCAATCTCATAAAATTGTATTGGCTTCATCTGACAATCATTACTGTCATTGCTGGGTATGGTATTAATCGAACCTTAGAGCTTCGTCAATATGCCCAAAGTTGTATGACTGCTGCTATGGTTTCTGCTGATACACGTTGTCTCTACATATATCAAACCCATGTCTATCAAAAAGGAACACGAAGTAATCCTCATAAAGGAAATCCTTGTGGAACAGATGTCACAAGCATCATTCCCTCGTTTCACTTCATGAGTGCAGCCACCTATCTAGATCCAAATTTAGTTGGAACGATGTGTACTTCCACACCACCTACTGCAACACCAATCCCAACAACGCGTCCTACCAACACTCCAGTACCGACAACAAGACCAACATCGACACCAGTAGCTACTCCGCGACCGACTAATACACCAATTCCAAGTCAACGTCCTACAGCAACGCCATCTATACGTCCCACAAATGTCCCAACTACGATCCCTACTCAGACACCGACCCCAATTCAGCCAACAGCAACGCCGAGCTTGCCACCAATTTCTCAATATCCATCCTGGTGGACAATGATTCCTTTACCGCTGAGAAATTATTTGGAAATACTGTATTACTGGGTATTTTATTTCAAACGCCCATCAGAAAACTCAC
>JBGALL010000001.1:0-99361 GCA_044223895.1 Candidatus Woesebacteria bacterium | reverse complement strand
CTAAAAAAATTTAATCCTGTTGAAGATAAATACATTTCTAGAGAGTTTCAATCATACGGCATTTACCTCTCTCAACAACTCGGTGATGAAGATCATAAATCCTTATATATAAAGTTAGCTAAAACTGTTCACCGATCTATTCTGGATAAGTCTCTCTCTTTTGTGCAAGATGCTAAGGCTAAAAGTAAGCCAAAACTCTTTATGTGGAAGATGAAAGAATTGAAAACAATTCATGGAAATAGTTCTGAACTCGCTCAAGAAGTTAAAGTGGCCAAAAAAAGTATTATAAGGAAGAAAAAATCCCTTCCTAAAGATGAACCCTTCGAAACCCAAAGCTTATTTTAACTGCACCTAAAAGTTGTATTTGATCTTCCTATAAAACTTGGATACCATACGTGTATGGATGCAAAAGCTTCTATTCAAAAAATAGTAAAAAAACCTCCACTCTTAGTTATTATCCCAATTATTTATTTTTTTCTGATTCTTTTCTCTAAATGGAAATTTGCACTCCCCATCGACGCTCTCTATTTCTTTTTAGGTGGACTATTAGGTGTATATCTTATCGACATAGCTGAAGAGTTTTTTAAACTTCAACCATCACCCTTTCGAACCACACTATTTGTTTTAGCATTAACTGTTATTGGATTTTATACAATCAGTTCAACCAGAGAGGCGATGGCCGCTGGGGTAGTTCTTGGCCTTTTGATGACGATATTTCTATTTCAAGTCAGTGAATGGCGTATACGCAAAAATTTGGATTCCTGGTATCAAATGTACATGTGGCATATCTCAGGCACAGGTCAAAAAATAGGATTATTTCTTTTAGGGATGGTTTTATTATTTGAAACAATAATGTTTATAACCAATTAACTCTCAGCCTTGCGAAGTAGGTGTGAACACGCTAGGCTCATTATATATGGCAGATAGTAAAACAGTATCCAAACCTTCTGGAAGCGGCGATGGACCGTTAACAGCTACCTTTCGACTTTGGGCCTGGGTGTTACTTGTTTGGTCTATATATCGTTATTTTTTCCATTTTTCTGAAGCTGCTGATGAATTTATATTTAAACCTCTCATTTTTGTAGGTCCTGTGTTGTATTACGTAACCAGAATTGAAAAGAGATCACTGTCATCGATCGGGATAACTACAGAAAATTTCTTTCCTAGTCTCTATGCCGGATTTGGTATTGGATTCTTATTTGCCTTAGAAGGAATAGTGGCAAATTATCTAAAGTACGGACAGTTAACTATAAGTCCGATTAAGTCATTTCAAGAATACGGATTCTTTTTATTAGTAATTTCTCTAGCCACTGCAATCAGTGAAGAAATATTAGGACGAGGATTCTTGTTTAGTAGATTTTATGAAAAGAGTAAAGAGAACTTGATTTACGCTGCAAGCTATTCTACAGCTATGTTTTTGGCACTTCATGTACCAATTCTTCTCACCTCACTGAAATTTCAGGGAGTGACCTTAGTTATGTTTTTCGCTACCAGTGTTGCTATTTCGTTCGCAAATGCAATATTGTTCCGTCAAAGCAAATCGTTAGTCGGTCCCATATTGGTACACCTTTTCTGGAATATGACAGTGGCCCTGTATTTATAGTTATTTAAATCTTTTGGTAATTTCTTCAGAGATATGTTTTATTTGTTCGGTTTCTCCTGTTTGTTGGTACAAGGTTAGTAATGATGAATAGGAATATCCAAAATTCGGATCTGTCTGAATGGCTTTTTGGAAATATTCTTCAGCCTTGGAATAATTTTTTTGTTTCAGATAAATAGTTCCCAGATTGTGATACGGATTAGGAATTGAGGCATTAACCTCGATAGCCCGATGAAAGGTTGAAATGGCATCATCATCATCTCCTTGGGTCTCATAGGCTAATCCAAGATTATTTAAGATACGGAAACTATTGGGAACGTAAACTAAGGTTCTTGTGTAGAAGGTAATTGGCGACTGCCAATCAGACTGCCTGATCCACGATCGAACGATACACAGACAGATAATACCTATCAATAGAAGATTCTTGCAGCGAGATGATAATTTGAAAGGCATTACCTCTTGCAGAACTATCCAGATAAATAAAAAGAAGAATGGGAGAGCTAAATACAAAAAATGTTCGTACATAATGCCATTAATCAGAGCTATTCCCGAATAGGGGATGAGAACGGTGAAAAAAGATACTAAGGTGACAAGCAATAATAGATATTGTTGAAAACGTTTAGTTTGGGACCAAGCCTGGATACCTAAAATGATACTTGTGGTTACTACAATGAAGGCGACTATGATGCTGGGGAGATACCACGGAGTTGTGCTGACATGTATCAGAAAATCACGATCATAGATAAGTGTTTTAGGAAATACTAATAGGGACACATACGTAGGAAGTAAAGACAGAAATGTTGCCAGTCTAATCAAAATGGAATGGGTATATGGGCTATCCCCAAAGGTTGTGGCTATATCTACGACATCGATGACATATCTGTGGTATGACAAATAGAAAAAAGTAATAATACAAAATGGAAGTAAGGAACTAATTCGCGAGCGCGTAGGCCCCATCCGTAGTGTTTGTATAAAGGTAATAATACAAAGCAGCCCCAAAAAAACAATTCCTGACTCTTTTGATAAGAGGGTCAGCGTGAATAATAGATAACTGATAACGATATTTTTTGATACAGGAGTCTTTTCTTGGAGAAACTTCAAGAAATAATACAGGGTAGAAAATCCAAAGGTTGCTACCAGAGGGTCAGAAAGACCAGAAACATAGCTCACTGCTTCTGTCTGTAAGGGATGAATCAAAAAAGCTATGGCAATGCCTAATGGCAGAAGCGTATTGGTTTCTAGAAAGGAATGGAGAAATCTCTGTAAAAAATAAAATAGTGCAATTGCTGCAGTAATATGAAAGAAGATACTAAGCCCATGAAAAAAAATAGCATTAGCTCCGACAACTTTATAAGCAATGGAATATATCGTAAATTGAATGGGACGGAAATAGTTAGAGATTTTCCCTGCACCTTCTACCGCTTGGGCAGTGAAAAATTTATTGATTGCAGTCTGTTTAACGTATTGATTTGAGAGAATAAAATCATCATCATCCCAAAACATTTGGGCCCGGAGAGAGGGAAGATAGGTGATAATCCCTAGAATAATGAGGATAACCAGAGAAGTCTGTTTCACCCACGTACTATATCATGATTACTGAACAGCTTTTTCTACTTCTGAAATTAAATTCTGTGGAGAAAGTAGGTGTAATTGTTTTCCGTTTAAGAAAAATGTTGGGGTGGCATTTACACCGAGAGCATTCCCATCTGCTTTATCTTTAAGGATATGATCCTTTAGACTCTGGTCGCTTAATGATTTGGTATATTCTTCTTGATTTAAGCCTAAATCTTTGACAATGCCATTGATTGTATCGTCAGTTAAATTGTCTTGTTTTTCGAACAATTTATCATGCATCTCCCAGAATTTTCCTTGCTTGCCTGCGGCTTCTGAAGCAAGGGCTGCAGCTTCTGCATGTTCATGTTGGGGAAGTGGGAAATGACGATAAAATACCTGTAATTTATCTTTGTATTGTTCACGCAATTGTTTTACTGTTGGTTCAAACGCTCCACAAGCTGGGCATTGAAAATCAGAAAATTCTACTAGATAGGCTGACCCTGAAGCATTGCCATAGGAATAATCGCCAGCAACTGTTAATTCATCTTTGGTATATCCTTTGGTTTGTTGTTCGCTTTGTTTTGAAAAAAACATCATCGCGCCACCGATAATAACGATAGTTGCGATAATAATGCCACCAAATAATTTTTGTTCACCGGTAAGAGATTTAAACATATTGGGTATTATAATCTACTCGTGTGTGGATACACAATCTATAAATGGTCTACTAAACTGCTGAGAAATGACTGAAAAGGTTGTGATCAGGCATCAACAATAAATGATGATATAATCCCGATACTATGAAATCAAAAATTCCTTTGTATCTTGCGTGGTTACAGTCAGTAATTGCTATGGCTGGAAGCCTATTTTTTAGTGAGGTATTACATTTTCCACCCTGTGTCCTTTGTTGGTATCAACGCATCTGTATGTATCCTTTGGTTGCCATTTTAACAGTAGGAATTTTCCGTAAAGATAAGCAGGTTGCGACCTATGTCCTTCCCCTAGCCATTATTGGTTGGTGTATCGCTCTCTATCACAATTTACTGTACTATCAAATTCTTCCTGAAAGTATGGCACCATGTGTTGCCGGAGTTTCCTGTACCACCAAATTCATTTCTTGGTTTGGATTTGTAACTATACCTTTATTATCTTTTACTGCGTTTACGATAATAGTAAGAAGGAAAAGAGGGAAGAGAAGGGGTAGAAGGAATAGAGGGGTAGAATTAAAATAAACCCATTTGTTGCGTATCTGGTGGGGGAGGATATGAGAAATCAACTACTGCTTTGACTGGATTATTCCATTGATCAATATACATTAAGTATTTATTCCTTCTACCTACGTCATACACATCTTTGGTTATCGAGACATCAGCTTCGCAGTAATACTGCAGTTTATCTAAACTTTCTTTATCTCCTTTTTTCCAATATAGAACTGCATTTTCTCCTTTATCAACTTTGGTAGTTCCTAAATTAGCAGTGGCCAGCGAATTTAAACTAATTCGTCGGCCTGTAGAATTTTTAAAATGTTCCATAATATCAAAATGAGGTAATTTGGCTAACTCAATGGTGGTATATGGTATTAGGGCTGGAATATCAAAAAATTTTGTGTTGAACCCAATAATGCGATCTGCTCTTCGAAACATTTCCCATAGTTTGGCGAAATCTTTTTCCCAAAAGCTATGCATTGATCCATCCATCTCTCGACCTTCTGCATCTACCGTTCGTTCATAGGCAGATACGATCGAAACTCCTAAGTCACCCGGATTATCGGTAGTAATCTCTTGAAAGAGTTTTTTTGTTTCCACATCGAAAAAGACTTCAACGAAATGCATAATCGTTATAATAAATAGAATGAGAGTCAAAAAACAAGGGCAACAATTTCTTATATGGGGATTTATTCTATCTACTTTACTGTATGCTGGAATCTCTTGGTATCGAATCATTACCACATCAGCTCCAGATTTTAACGTGTATTATGGGTCAGCTCGGCTAATTACAGAACACAAACCGCTATTTGGAAATACGGGATTGTTTACTGCCTTTAACTATCCTCCAGTAACATTATTATTATTTTTACCTTTTTTGGTTCTCCCTTATAATTTTGCTCAAGGACTATGGATAAGTGTCTCAATAGTATTAATTCCAGTTTGTGTCGGTGTTTGTTTAAAGATAAAAGAAGAGGGAATGGGGGGAGGAGAAGGAAGCGAGGGAATAGATGTAAGAAAAATATTGCTGTGGAGTGCTGTCTGGTTTTGGACTTTCCCTAGTAAATTTACCTTGGGGATGGGGCAAATAAATATTGTCAGTATCTGTTTCCTGCTTGTAGGAATATTACTCTTTGACAAAAAACGTGTATTTCTCTCGTCAATGGTATTCAGTTTATTGTTGGTCAGTAAACCTCAATTCTTACTAGTATTGCCATTTCTGATGTTCAGTGGATATTGGTATATAGCGATTGTTGCAGGACTATTGTATGGGGTTGAATCACTGCTAGTCAGTGTGATTTTTGGATTCTCGTATTTTTATTCTTATATAAACAATCAAATGCCTGAATTTTTATCTTTTTCTGGGAGAGATATTTACTTTAACCAGTCTATTTCAGGATTTTTTTCAAGAATTTTTTTCATACCTATTGCTCAATGGTGTACAAGAATAGCAACAGGGTTAATAGGAGGAGTAGGGGGGATAGAAGTAGTAATAAGGAGGTTGCAAAAGAAAACTATAAAGTTACATCAACTGATGTATTTATTCCTTCCTATCTTAGTTTTAGTTGAACCATTGGGCTGGCAACATCATTATGTATTTTTGCTGCCAGTATATATATGGATGTGGTACGAAGATCTCCAGATTGTTGAACGAATAGTCTTAGTAGTATCGTTTATTCTTGTTTCTATAAATATAACAACTCCGGTTTTATATAACTCATCCATATTTTATAAAACCTTTCTTCTATCACATGACTTCTGGGGAGCTATCCTCTTACTGGGTTTAGGAATGCGAAGATTTTGGGGTGAGAGCCCTTTGTAAACTAGCGACGAAAGCTGTTGCTGATTTGTATCGGTTTTTTGAATTCCGTTGATGGGCTTTATCAAAAACTTTTACTACCTCTCGATAATCGCAGCCTGAATTTGAGAGTACACGTTCTAAGGTTTTAATGTTTGTGTGATCGTTAAACCCATTATTACCAATAACTTTACTGGCTATTTCGATTGAATTATCGCCATCAAAACAATATTCCTGTGTCAGCATATAAAATGCCACGGATGCCAACGAAAAAACTTCGCTACTGACAGACGTTTTTCTCGAGTCTAGTGCTTGTTCAGGGGAAATAAACCGAGCTGTTCCGAAGGTTTCTTCAAGTCTAACTGTGCTTGCCAATCCAAAATCGATCATTTGTACCCGTTGTTGTGTTTCATCCCAAAAAATATTTTGTGGTTTCAAATCTCTGTGGAGAATTCCCCGACTATCCATAAAATCAACTGCACCTCCAACCTGAGATAATATCTTAAGGGTAGTTTCTAGAGGAAGTGGATCACCTTTTAGTATCAAACTAAGGTTTGTTTTGGGTTCAATATATTCCATGATAATAGTAGGAACAGGGCCGTAAATTCCTTGAGCCTTTTCATAGGGAGTCGTTGGAAGTTCAAGATAATTATATATTTGGGCAATATTGGGATGGTTGATACGGGCCATAACTTTTGCCTCACGTTCTGTCGTATGGTGCTGATATGGTGCTGATCTTCTTGGACCTCTTCATCAAATAAACATTTGATGGCAACAAGACGATTCATTTTCAAATCAATTCCTTTAAACACAGCACTCATACCTCCTGTAGCAAACGGCAGTTCTTCAACCAAATATCGTTTCTCTTGAGCTATATTTTCAAGCTCGCTCTTATGATAAATAGGTTCGGGAATATAAGGAATTGTATGCAGAGAGTTCTTCATTTGTTGAAGATCTGTCTGTCTTATTCGTACATTAGTATCAGAAATGTGCCAAGCATCGGCTCTATCAAAATGAGCCATAAGCTCATCAAAATGGGTTTTCTCGTGTGTAGCTAATTGAGTAAGATAATGGGTGTCTGACCGTAAAATGTTTTGATTAAATTCATCGAGGGGAGGTATGTCAGTCATATACAAATTGTATCACGACAAGGTGACAGTATTTAAAAAATAGATGTGTCATACTAGAGATATATGAAATTTTCTATCCGTACTTTATATCTCTATTTGTTCTCTTTTATTGGTCTGTTAGTGACTGTTATTGGGACCATTCGATTGGTAAATGTTGGTATCAAAACCTTTGTTTTCCCAGATGCTGATAATTATAGCTATATGAGTGCTCCTAAAATTTCTCCTGATGGAAAAGAAATGCCTGAAACAGAAGCTGAAAAGAATATCCAAATTGAAAATCAAAAGCGAGATATAACCCGACAACGACAGCGTGAATTAACTGAAGCATTCTCGTTTATTCTTGTAGGTATTCCACTCTATTATTATCACTGGAGAACTATCCAAAAAGAACCTAAAAAATCAGCATAAGATAGCATTCGTATACGATTGATTCACTTGTGTAAACTCTAAAAATACGATATACAGTAAATCTTGCGGATTGTTTATCATCTCTTCTGGATTCAGAACGACCTGATATCGAAAGGAGCCTTATGGCAGATATAACTATAACTGATGCAAATTTTGATAAAGAAGTATTAAAGGCAGATAAACCTGTCTTAGTAGACTTTTGGGCAGTATGGTGTGGACCTTGTAGAGTCCAGGGACCGATTGTTGAAGAAATAGCTAAAGATTTAGAAGGAAAGGCAATTGTCGGAAAGCTTAATGTTGATGAAAATCCTCAAATGTCGATGCAATTTAATGTTATGTCTATTCCTACCGTGATGATATTTCATAAGGGACAGATGATTCGTCAGTTTATCGGTGTTCAAAGTAAACAAACATTGATGGGAGAGTTAAATAAGTTATTAAACTAGTGTCAGAGTTTTAGTTCTTGCTGTGATACCGTCTTGCTTTGATACTTTTTATAAATATGTACGATGTCATTATTATTGGTTCTGGTCCTTCTGGATTAACGGCAGCAATCTATTGCCAGCGGTTTTTATTAAAAACTGTGGTAATTGCTGGTAGAGCTTGGGGTGGACAATTACAAAACACCACTGATGTAGAAAATTTTCCAGGAATGGGTCAAATCATGGGACCAGAATTGATGCAAAAGATGCGAGATCATGTTACCCATTTAGGAGTAGAGATTCGAGATCTGTGGGCGACAGAATTAAATCCTTCAAAACGACCTTTCAAAGTTACCTTAGAAGACGGAACCAGTATAGAAGCGAAATCGGTGATCATCGCTACCGGAGCAGACACAAAATGGTTAGGTGTTCCGAATGAAGAGCGGTTACGTGGTAAAGGTGTTTCAGCCTGTGCACCCTGTGATGCCTTTTTCTTCCGTGGTAAGCCAGTAGCCGTTGTCGGCGGGGGAGATACCGCTATGGAAGAAACTCAAGTCATAGCCAACGTTGCTTCGGATGTTGTTCTTATTCACCGACGGGACGAATTTAGAGCGCAGAGTGCGATGGTAGAAAAAGTAAAAGCGAAAAAGAATGTTCGTTTGCTATATAACACTAAAGTTGTTGATGTCGTCGGTGACCCAACCTTAGGAGGATTGTTATTAGAAACTTCCGAAATCTCTCCTAAACAAGGGGTTAAAAATTTAAATGAATTAGTAAAAGCTTTTGGTGGTGTGTTGGAACTTTCCGGTATCAAAGCTGGAAAGAATCAGTGGATCTTGCCTCGAATGGGAGTTTTCGTAGCCATTGGTCTCGTACCTAATACTCAATTCTTAAAAGGATTTGATGTAGATCCTCGTGGCTATTTAAAGCGAGTTGAAGAGTTTGATGAAAATGGTGTAACCAAATATTTCACCAAAACGAAGTTCCCAGGAATTTTTACTTCTGGGGATGTTCATGACGCACGATATAAACAAGCTATAACCGCTGCTGGATTTGGTGCTATGGCAGCTCTGGATGTGGAAAAGTGGTTAAGTGAAAGTGATTAAATTACGTTGGTTTATTGAGATCTCTGGATCACAATTGCGGTTGTGTTATCCGCATTTTCACCCTCTAAATCGATTGCAGCTTTGGTAAGATCTCTGGCAAGTTCTGATGGGGAAGTATGATAGGCCGAAGCTTCATAAATTTCTTCTTCTTCCAGACCACCACTAACGCCATCACTACAGAGTAGTAGACGTTGTCCCTGTAATAGTTTTCCATGAGTAAACTTTGGAACAATATGTTTGTCGTATCCCAGTGCTTTTAAGAGAACTCCTTGATCTGGGTGTCCTTTTATATCTGCTTTAGAAATTTTCTTTTCCTTTAACAATTTAGCTATTTGAGTATCATCTTCAGTAAGTTGAGTTATTCCATTAGGATTTATATGGTAACTTCGCGAATCTCCAATATTAAGAATGCTGTACTTCCCAGAATTCTCAATAACAACAGCTACTGCTGTTGTTCCGCCGTTTTCTTCTCCAATAGTTTCAATGATAGTTTTATTTGCTAATTCAAACGATTGAAGTAATGCCCGGTCGACAGATTCACCGTTCTGTCTTTTTTCCTGATAATGACGAGAAATATCTATAACAGCTAGGCGGCTAGCATCTTCACCATGTTGATGACCTCCCATGCCATCAGCCACTATGTAGAGAGTCTCCCCAAGGTCATTGCCATTGCTTTCAACAATCCTTTGGATAGAAACATTATCCTGATTATTCTCTCTGCCTCCTAATCGTTTTGCGATCCCAACTCGATCTTTTCCAATTACTAGATCTTCTGGATGGAGGAAATTTTCTGAGTGTAGTCCTGTCTCAACAATTTGCCTAATGGCGTTGTGGTTAATAGGAAGAATTGCGTGATCTCTTTTGTCGGCGGCGTTCGAAACTATATCCTGAATTGATAAAGGACGAAATTTGCCAGGAGTAGCGTCAAAACTACCCATTCGTGGTATATCATCATTCTGTTCTTCCATACTCTTAGTAGTAGGCTATCATCTCTAGTATTGAGCGTAAAGGATGAGCTAGTGTTATCTACGTTGTATTTTGGTAGAGTTAGCGGTAAGGTAATAGCACTATGATTCGACCTTCACGGTTTAAGGCAATTCTTTCTAAGAAAGAGAAAATTTCCAGCAAAGTGTTTGATGTTCGATTGAAACTGACTGATCCAGTGGAAATGGAATATAAAGTAGGTCATACGATTATGATCTACATTTCCCCTGGAGTTAACCGGTCAATGTCTATCGCTTCTCCTCCAACAGAAAAAGGAGAGATTACCTTATGTTGGGATATTTCCCCAATGGGACCTGGGTGTCAGTGGTTATTGTCCAAAAATGTTGGCGACCTCGTTGAATTTATGGGTCCGTTAGGGGTATTCCTCTATGATGTGGAAAGTCCGAGAAAAGCTATCTTTGTGGCAACCGGTACCGGTGTTGCCCCATATAAATCTGCAGTAGAAGAATATCTTGCCAAAGGGGTGATGAAGCCAGCTGCGTTATACTTTGGACTACGGCATGAAGAAGATATGTTTTGGAACGATCGTTTTGAAGAACTTTCTAAGCAATACCCATCATTTCAATACAAATTAATTCTGTCTCAACCCCAAGAAAACTGGCAGGGGAGAAAGGGCCATGTCGCAGATTTTATATTTACCGAGGAACCAGATCTATTGCAATGTGATTTTTATCTCTGTGGTAGTGGGCGAATGGTAGACGAAATGCACAGTCGACTAGAAGAAAAAGGTGTCCCTAACCACCAGATAAAGAAAGAATTATTCTTCAAAACATAATATGTTTTGCAACCTCAATGGCTCTGTTGTTCCATTTGAAACTGCCGGCCTACCTCTCAATGACTTGGGGATTATCCGTGGTTACGGATATTTTGATTACCTCCGAACCTATAAAGGCGTGCCATTTCTCCTCGATGAACATTTGGAACGACTGGTGAGAACTGCCAAGATCATGAAACTTGCGGTTCCCTACACTCTTGATCAAATAAAGCAATGGATCCTGGACCTGTTAAAAAAGAATAATTTCCCAGAGTCACATATCAAAATAGTAATTACTGGTGGTCCAAGTGAAGATCAAATGACAAGTACTCACCCTTCCTTTTATATTATGGTTACTCCAGCTTCTCCCCAACACGATTCCACCAGCTATCGTGAGGGAATTACGGTTATGACGTATGAGCATTTACGGTTATTTCCAGAAGCGAAGACCTTAAATTATTTAACTGCAATAGCCTTAACTCCTGAGAAACAAAAGATTGGTGCTCGAGAAATTATCTATCATTACCAAGGAAATATATTGGAAGCGTCTACCAGTAACGTATTTATCTTTCAGGAAAATAAATTAGTTACTCCAGCCATGAACATTCTTGGGGGGATTACTCGTACGAAGGTAATAGAACTAGCCCAAAACGTATTTCCCGTTGAGGAACGTACTATACCCGTGAAGGAATTTTTGTCAGCTCAAGAAATATTTATCACTGCTTCAAATAAAGAGGTAATGCCAGTGACGCGCATAGATACCCAACAAGTAGGAACAGGGATGGTTGGGGAAAATACCAAGAAAATGCTTAAGTTATATCGTGATTTTATAAAAAGGTATATAAAAGAACATATATGAATCTTTCCAGTCGGATAGACACACTTCCTGCCTCACCAATAAGAAAATTAATTCCTTACGCACAAAAAGCTAAATCAGAAGGTGTGACGGTGTATCACTTAAATATAGGTGACCCTGATATAAAAACACCTCCGCAGATGCTAGAGGTTCTTAAAGACTGGAATATAGAGACCATTTCTTACGCTCTATCTCAGGGCGACCCTGAATTTATTGCTGCGTTGGAATGGTATTACCATACCTTAGGGTATTCCTATTTGAGTTCAAAAAATATTCAAGTCAGTTCAGGAGGATCAGAAGCAATATCGATGGCATTATTTGCTACTTGTAATCCAGGTGAAAAAGTCATCGTTTTTGAACCATTTTATGCAAATTACAAGTCTTTTGCAGTTCTCAACGGGGTTGAATTTACTTCAGTTCCAACTTCAGCTGAGAATGGATTCCATTTACCTTCACGGCAGGTGTTAGAAACCTACATTACACCTCAAACTAAAGCAATCTTATTTTGTAATCCCAGTAACCCTACGGGGACTGTATATACTAAACAAGAGATAGAAATGTTAGTTGACTTAGCTAAAAAATATAATCTGTTTTTACTTTCAGATGAGGTATATCGGGAATTTGTCTATGATGGTCACAAGCAGATATCATTACTGGACTATATGCCAAAGATTCCAGATAGGGCAGTCGTCTTGGACAGTATGTCGAAGCGATATAGTTTATGTGGCTCTCGACTTGGGGTGTTTGTTTCATTAAATGAACAGCTAATGACTGGCGCTTTAAAAATAGGCCAAAGTAGATTATCTTCTGGATTTATTGAACAAAAGATGGCTGCTAAGCTCAAAGATGTTCCCGAATCGTATACTCAGGCAGTACAGAAAGAGTACGAAACCCGCAGGGATGTTATCTTTGAAGGGCTACGAACCATTCCAGGAATAAAAATCCCTAAGCCAGAAGGTGCATTCTATACTATTGTGACCCTTCCAGTAGATGATAGTGATACATTTTGCCAATGGTTACTCACTGATTTTCGCGATCAGAATGAGACAGTTATGCTTGCTCCAGCTTCAGGATTTTATGGAACTGAGGGCCTGGGGAAGCACGAAGTCAGATTAGCCTATGTTATAGAGGTACCAAAACTTCAACGCTGTGTAGAAATTCTCAAAAAAGCTCTTGAGGTGTATAACCAGTCACATTGAACCTATTGACTTCATCTTCTGAGCTTGTTAAAATCTCTATACCTTTTGCGAATAGGTAATCAACAATGTTTTTCATGAGAAGCTACAAAACCCAAAAAGATTTTTCTATTAAAACTTTCTTTTTCTGTCCTAACTGAGCTTCTTGCCGCAAAGTATTGTTGAGCCCCGCGAAAGCGGGGATTTTTAATGCCCAGCACATTTTAACAACGGCAAGTAGGGTAACCATAGATTTTTTGGGCCTGAAGTTTACCTGGTTGAATGCCTCATTTGCAATGAGGAGGTAGGGGGTTCGACTCCCCCCAGGTCCACCGCTACATAGTTCGATATTATGAATTGATATCTGAAAATTAATTAGTTAATTTCAGTTATTAATTCATACATCTGAACATTGCTCTTTAACACTTTAATACAGTAAGAATTGAAAAATTAAATGAGTAGTTGCATCTAAAAGGGGTAATTCATTTAGAATTACTTCTATTTTTATGCCATTGTAAATTGAGTCGTCAGAACAAAATTCGTCAAAAACGGACGAACCTTTTGTTCTCTGAAGAAATTTAAAGCTGACAATGGATGCCTTGGGCGCGTTTGCCGAAGAAGGACGTATATAGCCACGATAGTCGTCGGGGAGGAGCTACAATCCATCGATCCGGCGGTTTCCGAATGGAGAAATCCGTCCCGTAAGGGATACTCTGTACTGAATACAGTCGCAAGATTGAAATAGGTACAGAAGAGGGCACCACCTGAATTGAAACATCTTAGTAGGGTGAGGAATATAAATCAAACGAGATTCCGTTAGTAGCGGCGAGCGAAAGCGGAACAGACTAAACCACCTTGTGTGGGGTTGCAGGGCAGATAATATGTGATGTGGAAATTGGTAGAAAAATATTCTGGAAAGGATAACCAAAGAACGTGACAGTCGTGTATTCGAAACTAATTTCTCCGCTAATCTGTTCCTAAGTACCATGGACCATCCGGGGTCTGTGGGAATCTGGGTCAACCACGATCCAAGTCTAAATACAAACGTGCACCGATAGTGAACTAGTACCGTGAGGGAAAGGTGAAAAGTACCCCGGAAGGGGAATGAAATAGTACCTGAAATTGTCAGCTAACAAACAGCTAGAGGCGTGTACCGCAAGGTATGTGCTGATAGCGTGCCTATTGAAGAATGAACCGGTGAGTTACTTTTATCTGCAAGTTTAACCTTGATCAATCAAGGGGAGGCGTAGTGAAAGCGAGCCTGAATAGGGCGAAATTCAAGCAGATATCAGTAGACCCGAAACCTGGTGAGCTATCCATGAGCAGGGTGAACCCTTCCGAAAGGAAGGGGGAGGCCCGAACTCGTCGTTATTGCAAAAACGTGAGATGACTTGTGGATAGGGGTAATATGCCAATCGAACCAGGAGATAGCTGGTTCTCCCCGAAATATATTTAGGTATAGCGGTTGAATGAGGTTAGCGAGTGGTAGAGCTACTGGATGGTTTGGGTGTCGCAAGGCATCCTGACCAACCAAACTCCGAATACTCAGCTAATTAATTGACCAGTCAGTCATGCGGGGCTAAGCTCGTGTGGCAAAAGGGAAACATCCCAGATTCTCATCTAAGGTCTCTAATTCTTTGCTCAGTGGTTAAGGATGTCATGATTTTAAGACACCCAGGAAGTTGGCTTAGAAGCAGCCACCTTTTAAAGAAAGCGTAACAGCTCACTGGACGAAAGTCGTGGCGCCGAAAATGATCGAGGCTTAAGCAAAGAACCGAAGATAGAAATTTGTTATTAAATTTATTTAATGACATCTGGTAGGGGAGCGTTCTTGTCAGCAGTGAAGCATATCCTGTAAGGGAGTGTGGAGCGGCAAGAAGTGAGAATGCCGGTATGAGTAGCGTTTGAAGGTGGGAATCCTTCATGCCGAATGCGCAAGGTTTCCGAAGCAACGTTCGTCGACTTCGGGTAAGTCGGATCTAAGGCGAGGCCCTCCGATGGGGGGCGTAGCTCGATGTATAAACGGTTGATATTCCGTTACAAGAGTATGTTGATTAAGACTCAAGGGGATGACAAAGGAGGATAGGTCTCGTAGTCGATTCGTCGGCTATTAAGTATCTAGATAATGATCGCAGGTAAATCCACGATTGTGTTTAATACGAGATACGAACAGGAGTCCAAAGAGCAATCCGCGGACAACAGAGATAGTTCTGCTTTCGAGAAAAGTCTCATTGAGAAACATATTTTTTCCGTACCGCAAACCGACACAGGTGCGCTGGTAGAGTATACCAAGGCAAGCGGGCGACAATGGTTCCAGGAACTCGGCAACAAAAACTAGGCGTAACCTATGGGAGATGCCTTGCCTGTAGCAATACAGGCCACAGTTAACGACGCGAAGCCGCAAGGCAACGTATAGGGGCTGACACCTGCCCAGTGCCGGTAAGTCAACCATGGTTCATGAGATTATATCAAGTGAGTCATGTAAGCTCCGGTGAACGGCAGCAGTAACTATAACTGTTCTATGGTAGCGAAATTCCTTGTCGGGCAAGTTCCGACCCGCACGAAAGGTAGAACGACATAGCGACTGTCTTGAACCATTACCCGGCGAAATTGAAATGGCTGTGAAGATGCGGCCTACTCACACATGGACAAAAAGACCCCATGAAGCTTTACTGTAGCTTGACACTGAAGACTTTATTTTGACTGTCGAGAATAGGAGGGAGCGTTTACGCGCAATATGGAATACCTCTCTTCGAAATGAAGAAATCTGACTTGCACCTACATAAAAATCTAGGTGGAGGACACTGTCTGGCGGGCAGTTTAACTGGGGAGGTTGCCTCCAAAAATGTAACGGAGGCGTACAAAGGTTGGCTCATCCCGAATGGAAACCGGGACTTTGAGTGCAAACGCACAAGCCAGCTTGACTGCGAGGCGGACATGCCGAGCAGACGCGAAAGCGGGTGTTAGTGATCCTCGATTCCCACGTGGGTGGGATCGGGCTTAACGGATATAAGCTACTCTGGGGATAACAGGCTGATCGCTTCCGAGAGTCCATATCGACGAGGCGGTTTGGCACCTTATGCATTGCATCGGGGCGCCTATATAGTGATATGTAAGTCTGGTTCTCGTATAGAATTTAACCCATTCGTATACGGAATAAAATTAACTAGCTCAAATCGGTGAACTCCTACTTTGAAGCAATTCATTATTGCTAAAAAGGGACAACACCGAGGGTTTAGAAAATATTTATTTTCTCGACCCCTATCGACTGATTTCCGATGACGAGTTTCGTCACCGTGAATGAGATAGATTTCTCTTAAATGATCTATCAAACGGCTAGCTCCCGATTACATCGGGATGAAGGTATAGTCAGATCCTTCTAGTAATAGAAGCAAATACGACAGCGATGTCGGCTCGTCCTATCCTGGGGCTGGAGAAGGTCCCAAGGGTCCGGCTGTTCGCCGGTTAAAAGGGCACGCGAGCTGGGTTCAGAACGTCGTGAGACAGTTCGGTCTCTATCCTGTGTGAGCGTTCGATTCTTGAGGGGAGTTCTCCTTAGTACGAGAGGACCGGGAGGAACGAATCCCTGGTGTGCCAGTTGTAGGAAAACCTGCAGTGCTGGGTAGCTATATTCGGAAGGGATAAGCGCTGAAAGCATCTCAAGCGCCAAGCCCACCCCAAGATTAAGAATCGTTATCAGACCCCCGGAAGATTACCGGGTTGATAGGCAGACAGTGTACGCACAGTAATGTGTTTAGCTTATCTGTACTAATCGGTCGAATCTTCAGGGAACAAAGGGTCCCGACTAAGTCGGGAGTTGTTTTCTCTGATGATACTATTGAAAGCATAAAATCGGTGATTCTCATGAATTATCCCTTTTAGGCAACTACTAGAAAAGTGTAAAGTTGAGAATTTAAAATTTTTACTGTAATAAAGTGAAGGCCGCTTTTGGGTCTTCCAGTCTTTTGAGCAACGTGGTCCCACCTGATCCCATCTCGAACTCAGCAGTGAAACACGTTAGCGCCCACAATACTTAGCTCTCGCGGGCTATTGGAAGATAGGTCAAGGCTGGGGGACCGAGAAGCGGTTTTTTTGTGCCTAAAGGCTTGTTGTGCTCCCTCTTGAAAAATATTCTTCGTAGAGCTACAATACTAGTCCTATAGTTAATTTTGCTCTTTAACATCGGTCTCTTTGGAACTCGCGTTTAGGTGTTTTTTCGTAAGACAACTGAACGTGATCTCTAAAAGAGGTCTAAGAGAAAATGTGTTCCAAATATATTTCACGGAGGTTGAAGATGAACGCATTGAAGAAGTGGTTTCAGAGTTTATTTGGTCAAAAGGAAGAACAGAATCGCGCGGCGGTTTGGGTATATACACCCAATGCTTTGAAAGATTTTTGCGATGCTTTTGACAATCGATTCCGGCGAAAATAACGCCTGACCACTGATTTCTCTTGTTTGCCGCAGTAAGCCCACCACTACGATTTATCTCATTTATCGCATCGTCGCCTGTGGTCTTGCTGCCTGTCTTATCTCACCCCTCATCTGTTTTATTATCGAAGCTTCAAATTATAACTTATTCGTACTAACCAAATAAATTTACTTAATTGTTATTTTATTTCGCGTTGTTGCGTTTTTTGTTTTATTTGTGTGAAGTTTTTGATTTTTTGATGAGGGGTGTTTTTTTGTGTAATATACAGTATAATAGGTAGATCATTTTGAAAGGTGGTATTAATTTTTAATGGCTAAATCAAAACAATCCTCAAACCCAACCTCTACGAAAGGAGCGTCCGCAGCATCTTCGATGGAAGAATTACTGGCGAATACAGGGTATACCCTCAAGGGCTTACGAAAAGGCGATACTGTTGAAGGAACTATAACCAAAGTAACCGCACGCGAAATCTTAATCGATATCGGTGGTAAAGCCGAAGGTGTGGTTATGGATCGAGAACTCGAGTTTTATAAAGATATGCTCATGAGTTTGGCGGTGAACGATCATGTTATGGCTCAAGTTATTGTCCCAGAAAATGATCGGGGACAATCAGTTCTTTCACTTCGTAAGTTTATTACTGATCGTCGTTGGGAAACTCTTACCGAAGCTCAGAAATCAGGGGTTCCTGTGGATGTTGTTTTCCGAGAAGTTGTCCGGGGCGGAATTTTAGTTGAATACAATGGTATTCGAGGCTATATTCCTATGTCTCAGTTGGATTCTCAGACCTCAAAACAGGTAGATAAAGTTTCTGGTCGTCGCGTATCAGTAAAAGTTGTCGAGGTAGACAAAGATAGTAATCGACTTGTCTTCTCACAACGTGCTGTGACTGAAGCAGAAGCCTTCTCTAAGCAAAAAGATCTCTTAGAACATGTTCCAGTTGATGAAACAGTTCAAGCCACCATCACAACAGTAGTTCCATTTGGTGCTTTTGCTAAATTTGCAGTTACCAAAGATGAAAAGGAACACGAAGTTGAAGGATTAATCCATATTTCTGAAATTGCCTGGGAAAAGGTTGATGATGCATCTCAATACATCAAACAAGGCGATAAGATTAAAGTTAAAGTTGTTGGTGTCGACAAAGAAAGTGGAAAAATTACCTTGTCCATCAAACAATTACTTCCAGATCCTTGGGAGAATGTTACTGATATCTTTGAAAAAGAATCACAAGTCAAAGGAACGGTGTCACGAGTTACCCCAATTGGTATTTTCGTAACCTTGCTTCCTGGAGTAGAGGGTCTGATTCATATCAGTAAAGTAGCTCCTGGTGAAGAACCCAAAGAAGGTGAAGAAATTACTTGTATTGTAGAAGATGTTCAACCGGAAAAGAGAAAAATTTCTCTCTCCATGGCCTTGATGGAAAAACCAATCGGTTACAGATAATCACATCTTACAAACTGTCCAGTATGAACCTTCCATTCACCGTTGGTATCTCTCCAACCCTTGGTTTTCGAGGGCTTATTGCTACACAGCTTATTCCAAAAGGAAGTATTGCTGAGCGATGTCCCTTGGTGTTTCTCCCGGTAACTCAGGAAAAATACCTCAAAAATACGGTTCTTTGGAAGTATTATTTTGAATGGACCAAAAAATATCATTGTATTGCTTTGGGATATGGGAGTTTGGTAAATCATTCCTTTGAACCAAATATACAATATATATTTGACTACAAAGCCAATACGTTAAACTTTAAAGTTTTGAAGACAATTCAACCGGGAGAAGAGTTACAGGTGAACTACAATGGTAATCCTTATGGGACTGATCCTATTCCCACTGAATTGATAGATGGTAATAAACACTTCCATAAAATTAAGCAAGATAGTTCAGATCATTCCAAGAAAGGTATTCATCTCCCCTTTGTTATAGGAACCTCACCAACATTGAATATTCGTGGAGTTATTGCCGATGAAGATATAAAAGAAGGTCAAACCATTGAACGATGCCCTGTGGTTTTCTTCCCAAGAAATGAAGAAAAAGATATGGATCAAACGGTGATAGGAAAGTATTATTTTGAGTGGAACAAACAAAAAAATGCTGTCTGTTTAGGTTATGGTGCACTAATTAATCATTCCTACCAGCCAAATGTCTATTTTGGGAGAAGTTTTAAAAATAATATCTTATTATTCACTGCTCTGAAAGATATTCACAAAGGGGAAGAATTATTCTCCAACTACAATGGCTATAATGAAGACGATATGAATGAACCGGTAGATCCAGAACATGTGGATTTTGATGAGCATCATAAAGAGATAAAGAAATAACCTTCATCCTTCGTAAAGTTTTCCTAAAATATCATCGTGGTAGTCTTCAATGCGTTCGTAGAAAGTACGCAAATCTGGTATAACAAAGAAACACATATGAAACGAAAAACTGTCTTTGTCTGTCAGCAGTGTGGGTATGAGAGTCCTCAGTGGTATGGACGATGTCCTTCGTGTAGCACCTGGAGTAGTTTAGTGGAATTTAATAAAGATGCTGGGAAGGGTAAGCCGAGTGCCGTGACACAGATACGTACCAAAGTGGAACCACAAAAACTATCTCAGGTTAAACATATTGAAACCAATCGTTTGAAAAGTAATCTGGATGAATTTGACCGGGTTATGGGTGGGGGAATTGTCCCGGGTAGTGTAACTCTCTTAGCTGGAGATCCAGGAATTGGGAAATCAACCTTATTACTTACTATCATTTCCAAGATCGGTGGTATCTATGTGGCCGGAGAAGAGTCTGCAGAACAAGTTAAGCTCCGTGCCGCTCGAATGGGAATAGCTGGTGAAAATATAATTATTTATCCAGAAACTAACGTCGAAGCCATTATTGAAGTTATCAATACTATTTCTTCGTCTTCTGAAACTAAACTTCCAGTAGTAATCGTTGACTCTATACAAACGTTATCATCAGATAATTTAGAAGGAATGGCTGGATCAGTAGGGCAGATTCGTTTTTGTGCAGAGCAATTGGTACAAGTTGCTAAGTCAAAAGGGATCCCTTTAATTATTATTGGTCATGTTACCAAAGAGGGAAGTATTGCTGGCCCGAAGATCCTAGAACATATGGTCGATACAGTCTTATTTTTTGAAGGCGAGCGGTTTGCCAGCGCACGTATTTTACGCACGCTAAAAAATCGTTTTGGAGCTATAGAAGAAGTAGGAATATTTGATATGCGTGAAGAAGGCCTCACCGAAGTTAAAAATCCTTCTGAATTATTTCTTACTGACAGAGTTACCAATGTTCCTGGATCAGTGGTAACGGTTATCTTGGAGGGAACACGGCCCCTACTGGTTGAAATTCAAGCCTTAACAGTGACTACCCAGTTAGCGATTCCTCGTCGGGTTGCTAATGGATTTGATCAGAACCGATTACAGCTATTAACTGCCATACTCCAAAAACGTTTGAATATGCCTCTGGGAGGATTTGATATTTTTATCAATGTTTCTGGAGGAATTTCTGTTTCTGAGCCAGCGGTGGATTTAGCAGTTTGTATGGCAATTATCTCTTCCTTTCTCAACAAAGCAGTAGATAAACAAACAGTAATCTTTGGTGAAGTTGGTTTATTAGGAGAAGTTCGAAGGATTACGCAGGAAGAGCGACGAAGTAAAGAATCAAAACGATTAGGATATACCACTGCTATATCTCCCGGAGTTGTCAAAAGTCTCCAACAAGCAAGAAAACTGTTGGATTAGTACATAGTCGGATGACATTGACATTGAGAGGTTGCTCCTTGAGAGACCACAACACACCGTCCAGAACCACCTCCACATTGGGCGGTATAGGTGCATGAAGAAGATTCTCGTTTTCCTGCACAATTAGAGGTGTTTGGGGAATTCGTATTACAAAAGCCAGAAGAATTGGTTACTCGTTTCGAAAGTGTGCACAGAGGAATCAGATTACAACAATATCCATCCGTGCCTCCATTATAGGTGCAATTCCTAACTTGAGTGTTTTTTGTGCCCTGACACATTACATATGGGGATAAACAGGTAGCTCCTGTGGGACATTTTACCGGACATCCTTGTGCTGTAGAGGGAGAGCTTTTACTACCTCCACAAAAATTTGCAAGTTTACCTTGAGACTCAGCAGATTCTGCCAGCCAATGGGATTTACCATCACACCAGGTCGAATTAAACAGTTTAACATCGGCAGTACTCGCGCATTGAGTTCCACATTGCCATCCCGTAGCACATACAGGGTTAGATGTAGGAATTGGGTAGGCTGCATGATTTCTTATATCACCTATAGAATCGCTTTGGACAACGTTAAATACGAGTATGAGAGTAAGAATAAAAGGTATAACGATAAACAATAAGGCACTTTTTGGAAGTGCACGTCCTCTGAGTGAGGATTTTTTATTTGAGTATTTCATACCAAAAAATAAGTTCTAGAATTAGTCTATAGCATCAAGAATTTGATAATCAATGATTAAAACATCAGACTTCCAGATCTTTATCAGTATTTTCTCAGTAATATCATTTACCTTCCTATTACACCATATTTATAAGAATTTTTTGGTGGTTCTTTATAGTTGAGATTGTCAGAATAATCTATGGTAAAATATACATATGAAATTATCCCTTTCTAGTAAGAAAAAAGAGACTAAAAATTCATCACCCGCCAAACCAGTTGCTGAAAAAGTTGTAGCCAAAGAGGAATCAAAAACATTGGTACCAGTTAAAAAACCTTCCTCATCAGAAACAGTCCTCCGGCCAGCGGCAGCCGCTGAATTTGCTGCCATGGTTGCCAGAGAGATTGTGAAAAACCTTAGCTTCTCTAATTTGCGTCTGAAACCGTTTGCAAAAGATACTCCAATAATTCAAATAAAAGATATTCCAGCTCCAGAGGGGGAAAATCTGATTATGGTGGATACTAGTGTGCTTATCGATGGGAGGATTTTACCTATCGTCAATAGTGGTTTTATGGCT
The DNA here is from genome assembly GCA_044223895.1 of Candidatus Woesebacteria bacterium. Lineage (GTDB taxonomy): Bacteria > Patescibacteriota > Microgenomatia > UBA10105 > UBA927 > CAKZSU01. The sequence continues at coordinate 76,951 of JBGALL010000001.1, read as the reverse complement.
GGTACTTTATTAATCCCTGAGTTTGTTCTTGGAGAAATTCAACATATTGCAGATTCGAGCGATTCTCTTCGTCGAGCCAAAGGGAGACGGGGATTGGAGGTTGTTAATAAACTTACTACCCAAAAAGTAAATGAATTATTAGTCACCAAAATTATTAAAGATGATGTTCCTGAGGTAAAAGAAGTCGATCACAAACTGGCTGCTTTGGCTCGTCAATGGAAAACCAAACTTCTCACTGTTGATTTCAATTTGGCACAATTGGCTAGAGCTGAAAGTATTCGGGTATTAAATATCAACGATCTGGCAAATGCTATTAAATTGTCGCTTATCCCGGGTGAAGAAGTTGTCGTAAAGATAACACACGAGGGGAAAGAGCGTGCCCAAGGAGTAGGCTACCTCCCAGATGGTACGATGGTAGTTGTGGAAGATGCAAAAACCAAAGTAGGCTTAGACGTTGTGGTTGTTCTCTCCAAAGTTCATCAGACTGCAGCAGGTCAACTTTTCTTTGGTAGATTAAAATAATCTAGATATGCTCGGTATAGCGCCTATTTTTTTGCTGGTATTAGGGTCCTTAGCTCACCCCGCATTTCTTGAGAGTATCACTCCAGATAACTACAAAAAAGTTCTTCAATATTATCGATTCTTTCTCCTGTTCCTTCTTATTTTAGTTCCAATTGCCGGTGTAGCCATTACCTCTGTGGTGTTAACCCAAACCAGTTTGGTTTTTCTCATCATCCTCGTAACGGTGTTAGGGATTCTCGATGGTCTTCGATATATAAAGGTCGATAAAGACTATAAAAAAGGTATTCAAGAATATACGGGGCACTGTTCAATTAAATATGTACTCCATGCTGGTAAAGGTATGTATGAAGATTATTTTGTGGTGTTGCCAGTAACTTTTGAAGCTAATAAACAGCAAAAGCTACGTATTTCTAAAGAGACGTTCTTTCTCTTACGTTCCGATAACTCTGAGGTAGACGAAAATGGCAACAGAAAAAGTTTAAAAGAAATTCGTACCGTGTATTTATCTTCTCTCGAAAAAGCGATAACCTTTTCTATTTTGTAACAGTACCTTCTGGTTTTTATTCACTCCTTACATTCTCATTACCGAAATACTCACCTAGTGGATGTGCAATAAGAAGGAAAAAGGGGAAATTGATGGCAATAAAGTTGTCCATAAGTTATCCACAAAAAATATATGAGAAAAAATATCTTGCCAAATCAATCTATTTAGCCATCTAAAATATATAGGTCTATGAAAAATAATTTACAAAATAAATATAGGTCTTGACGAAAAAAAACGAAAGTGGTTGAATCAAACTATACCTATGAAATTCGACACATTAAAAAAAACAATTGAAGGATGGTCACTTTCTTTCAATCACTTGCCTGGGCAGGCAGTGATACAAATTCAAAATATATAGCAACATCTGGGCAGAGTTGTTATATAGATTAACAATATGTACTATCCACCAACGCTAAAGCTACGGTGGATTGGTGGCAGGAAATTCGTGAATATCAATTCACTCATTAACTGCAGACCAAAAAAAAAGCATCACTACCGCTAGAAACCTGGAAGAGCGTCTACGAGTAGTAATGCCTTTTGATGGTACCGATACTAGGACAGTTAATCAGTACTTGTGCTAGTAACACTAACAAGGAAATTAGCTTGTGTCAAATGATTTTTTACGTTCAAGAAAATTTATTTGTCACGTCAAAACAAGGTTTTCGCATGTTAATTCTTTTTTGTTGACATTTACTAGGTCGCGCGTTACAATGGTCTTCGACACGAGAAAAACATAAGGTATTGAGTAGGGGACATATCCAGAGGGATGAGTATTGAACAGAGAGAGTGTCCAGAATTATATAGGACAAATTAAATTGTTACAGGTCATATTTTTAGTGGAGGATAGTATGTTGGGCAGGCGTGCTATCTTCCACCAAGGGTATGACCTTTTTTAATCCCCGGTGTTTGCCACGCTAGATCCAGAAGTTGATCCCATATCCCCAAAGTCAAAAATAATTGTTTGTGGTTGATTCTCAGGTTGGGGTACTGCTTCTAAAGGATAGAGTATTTTCCTGGTCGAAGATTTTCCTTTTTTGTTTTTGATTGCAATTTCAAAGGCACTGATCAGTTCATTCATGGAAGAATATCTGCTAAATTGATCTGGATGGGTAGCTCTGTCAATAATTAGACCAAAATCCTTGGCATTATTGTAGCCTTTATTCTTTAAATTTAAGGTCATTCTGCCGATTGTGGGAATAAAGGTTTCTCTTCGGCCTACGGTTGCTAAGGAATCTACCAAGGTAGTTCGGGTAAAAAGTCCATCAGTGTCACCTGTTAAGGCTCCGTAAATAGTAGCTCCCATTGAGAGTACGTCTTTTGAAGGATCATCTATAAAATCATTGGGGCTGATATATCCGACTGTTCCTACAAGGGTATTGCTATCATGTGGATATACAGCACTAGAAACTCCCAAATCTATTAACATATTTTTATTGCCAGAGAGTAAATTATCTGCTTTGAAATCTCTATAGACTATACCTCGACTATGGAGGTACCCAATTGCACTGGCAGCATCTTTGATCACATCAAAGGTTTGTTCCGGTGATAAAACTCCTTCACTATAAATTCTTTTACGAAGACTTGGGTCTGGAATATAATCCATAACCAGATATGTCTCATCTTTATGAATAAAGACATTTTGTCCGTGAACAATGTTTGGATGATCGAGAACCATCAGCAGGAGAGCTTCCCGGAGGAAAAGTCTCTGGTATTTAGTGTCATTGGCTTTATCGGCTTTTAATTTTTTAATACAACATTTCTGATTTAGTAAGGTATCCTGGGCAATAAACACATCTCCTAATCCGCCCGAATCTATTTGAGTGCCAATCTGATAACGGTTAATCTGGGTTGCTGACTCTTCCCAGGGGTAAATACTAATTGCACTATCTAAATCATCGGCGGTAATCTCACGTTTTTGTATAAGTTGCTCATAGATCTTTGATGATTGTTCAAGATAATTTACCAGCTTTATGGCTGAAGGGAGGAGGTAATCTGGATAGTGTTGTTCATCCTCTGGTACGATTTTGGGGCTAGATTTGATTTCCCCGGGAGGAAGGGCAAGGATTTTGGTGTAATCGGGGATGATAATGGGATTTTCTGCGCTCATTTAACCTATAGTAGTGTACCATAAATATGAAACATTTCCTAGAGAGTAATTTAGTTTAGATCTTGCGCAGTCTGGCGATAAGTCGATTGATGAAGTCTTTTTTTTGAGGCTTAGCTGTCGGACGTAACTCCACTGATAATTGTGGGGTGGTCTCTAATACCTGTGTCCCTGAAAAAACTACCTGATGCGTTTCATTATCATGAAATCCCTCCACCATCGTTTCTTGAGCGACTATAGGGATGGGGTACCAGGAAATTTCCCGTAACGCCTGCAAAAATTCTTCGGGGGTTTTGTATCGTTTTTCTAATTCAGACGTGGCAATCGAAAAGACTTTTCTAACTTCTTCTGGATATCCGCGTTGTTCTAGTAATAAATCTATCCGTACAGGGGTTAATCCTTGTTCTAGGGTCCAAATCTCATCCTCTTCACCTTTAAATACATTTTTACCGACGACCATCTCTGTGGCAATAACACCCAATGAATACACCATGGTTTGAGGTGTGTACACCCTATTATCAAATAACTCTGGAGCTATGTATCCAGTTGATACACCTATTCGCTCTCTCTGATCTTGTGGCCTGAGTATCGAAGACGTTTCGAATACTAAGTCCGTCGCTCCGAAATCAATCAATTTGATGTGGTGTTTACCCAGTTTGTCCGGTTGTTTGGTGACCATAATATTATCAGGAGTTGGATCGCGTTGGGGTGTCATATTAAGACGTGCATGATTGGAACCAGCTATAACTTGTTCCAGAATAGTGTCTGTTTCTTGTAAGGAAAATGGCCTTCCCGAAGAACGGGCTTCTCGAAGATTTTGCCATTTATCTGGATGAAGATATTCAAAGACTGCAAAAACTTGATTTTCATGAAGTATTGTTCCGTAACCTTTTACGATGTTTTCATGAGGGGGGATTGCCTGCACTAAAGCTGCTTCTTTCTCGAGCTCACTTTGGCTGGAAATTTTTTTCATCTCAAACTCATGATCATCTGGATAGCGATTTCTTAGTTTGGATTCGGAGACTGCTTTCAGGGCATAATATTGTTGAAAAGCTGGAAGATAAGCAGCATAGATGTCACCAAATCCACCCCCTGCGAATGGTCGGGATTGTACATACAAAGGGAGTATTTTATCGGCAATCGGTACAGGTATCTCAAAATATTCGGCTTGAGGTTCTGGTTGAACAGGTTGATCAAGGGAATCTAGTCTGGCTGGAAGTACTTCAGTCATCTCCACATTATACCCTATAGTAATTATTTGTTCAAGATGTATCTTGCTGCAGTTTGGCCTAACTCAACAGCATAATTCGTGCCTCGGTCCCAAGGGTAAACTGAATCCATATTTGCGAGATACAGGTTGGGAATAGTGGTCTCTAGTTTTGGCGCACGAGTGGAGTAGTTTTTCTCATGAACCGGTTGAGCAAATGGACCAGTAAAAAGGTATGAATTACTAATAAATGTTTTTGTCTTAAAGGAAGGATTGAGTTTCTTAAGGTAGGGGAGGAATTTTCTTAATAATTCCTCTTTGGTCATTTTTATAAATGGATGATCAGCTGGCAAGTAGTTGCCGACGTAGGTCAAATGTTTCCCGTTGTAGTGCTTTGAACTCATAAAATTGGTATGAGTTACTACAGCCAGGAAAGGGAAAGAACGATCAGTCATGTTTAACCAATAGATATCTTTCAGTACTGGCTCTTCGGTCTCCAAAATCATGACCTGAGCATGCAAGTGCGGTATCGACAAGGCTTCTCGTAATGAATCTGCCAACTGAGGTACCAATTTTGTTGCCAAAGGCGTAGGAATGGTCAGAAGAACCTGATCAAAAGATTCTTTTTTCTTGCCATAAGAGATAGAGATAGCGTGAGAAGGGGGAGAGGTAATAGGGGTAATAGAGGTAATAGAAGTGTTGGTGAAAACTTTGCCCCCCTGTTTTTTAATCTTTTCTTCTAAGGTAGTAATAAATGTATGAAATCCTCCTTCGAAATACACCAGACTTGGCGTACGTTTCACAATTCTGGCCCATAACCAAGAAGCCGCGATTCGATCAGCATAGCCACTAAATTTACCTACCATTAATGGTTCCCAAATTGCTTTCCATCCCGCTTCTCCTCCTACTATTAGGGCAAATTCTTTGGCAGTGATTTTTTCTAGTGGTTTCCAAAAAGGATTAAATTTCAAAGAAGCAATGAAAATCCCTGTACGAATACGATCGACTAACGGCATACCTGGAAAGGTAAGAAGAGAACGAACAGAATCTAACTGATAAACCTTTCCATCATACAAACTCGCGGTAATCGGACGTTTGGTAATCAATTGTTGTTCTAAACCTATTTCCTTTGCAAGATTGAGTATTGCATCGTCATTGGTAAATAAATGATGGTAGGCATATTCCAAGGACCAGTCCCATGACTTTTCCTTAAACCCAAAAGCTAATCCTCCGAGATAGGCTTCTTTTTCAAAGACGGTTACTTGATGACCTTGTTTGGATAGTTCATAGGCTGTAGTGAGTCCAGTAAAACCTCCGCCAACAATCGCAATCTTCATAAAACAATTCCTTCTTGTTGCATATATTTAATAGGGGATAGTATACCATGGAAGGGTATGAAGAAACCTATTATTCAAGGATTTATTCTCGGCAGTATTTGCTTCCTTTCTCGCATAGTATTCTTGACGAGATTACCGATTTTCACCGATGAAGCCATTTATATATACTGGGCTCAACATATCGTTACTACCCATCACGATTTATTTATATCCTTATACGATGGCAAGCCACCAATCTTTATCTGGTTGATATCTGCCTCTCTATTGGTGTTCCCTCCAGACTGGTATTTGTTTGCCGGGAGATTGGTCTCAGTCCTATCCTCCGTAGGAACAGTTGTGGCAATCTTTGCTATCTGTCGATTGTTATTTAAGGAGAAGAATGTTGCCTGGCTGGCTTCTGGGTTATATATCATCACCCCGTTTTCATTTGTTTACGACCGTTTGGCGTTATTTGATTCTTTATTTACCACAATGTTGGTCTGGGCTACCTACTATATGTTTCGTACCGCCAAAACATTGTCAGTCAAAGATGCCTTAGGTTGGGGGGTATTTCTTGGACTAGGATTTCTGGTAAAGCCACCTGCATTGTTGTTTTTGATTTTGACTCCCATTGGCTTTCTCATCCTTTCTCGTAAAAAGCTTTGGTTAGTTCTCCCGGTAGTGCTGATTAGCCTAGCAATGAATAGTTTGGTGAGAATCTCTGGAAATTATCAAGCCATGGTTGCCAAAAATGCTCAGTTTCAACTGACACCAAGTGAATTTTTCCATCATCCTTTTGAGATATTCTTTAAAAATATAATCAGCTTTGGTATCTGGCTCAACACCTATTACACCTTTCCAATCTTTCTTATGGGAATAGTCGGCCTCATTGTTTTATTTCGGTATCACAAGGACCTAGCGAAAGTATTCTTGTTGTTGTGGGGTGGGTCATTAGTTTTATTTGCATTAGTTGGAAAAGTTGTCTTTCCGCGATATATTGTCTTTTTAACGCCCTATTTTTTAATACCTCTGGCATATACAATTTCCGAATTTACTAACCAGTTTCAAGGATTGAAACGACGACATCTAGGAACTCTGAGCATATTGCTGCTTCCGGCATTATTATCTATCTTTTCCTTTGCAAGATTTCCCTTTGAGGCAAAAATTCCCAAGGAAGATTATGAACAATTTATCTCATCCTATACCTCAGGATACGGATTAGATCCAGTCATCGACTACTTGGAACGTGAAGCCAAAGACAACCCAATTGTGGTGGTTAGTGAAGGAACCTTTGGTCTGTTTCCATATGCCTTTGAGTTACATTTCAAAAACAATCCCAATGTCCACATTATGTCTCGAGAAAAAATCGAGTTTATTGATCCAGAATTATATGCACTAAAAGAGAAACATACCTTTTTCGTGTTTCAAAAATATCAATATATTCCTGGACAACTATTACTAAAAGAACTTGTTCGAGGAGAAAAACCAGGAGGGAAGAGTTTTCCAATTATTTTGGGAACCTTTCTCTAAAGTCACTTGAGTAAATGTGTTAGAATTGGGTGAATAAATGGATCTTATTCGACATATTCTTATTGCTGCACGTCCCAGACAATGGATTAAAAACCTAGGTCTGTTCGTTCCGTTAGTACTTGATGGTAAATTCTTTTATGGCGACAGATTCATGTCAGTAGCATTAGGGGTGATCTCATTTAGTTTATTATCATCTTCAAATTATATTGTTAACGATCTGCTGGACTCATCGAGTGATAAGTTACATCCCTACAAAAAAAATCGTCCCATTGCCAAGAATGACCTTACTTATAATCAAGCGTTGGGATCGGCATTATTATTTGGTTTAGCCGGATTTTTTCTCGCTTTTAGTATTGGCCAGTCTTTTTTACTGATAGGATTTATCTTTGTATTGTTACATTATCTATCTTATTTTTTCTTCCGCCGAATTCCGGTTATTGATGTCTTAATGTTGGCATCTGGATATGTTCTCCGAATAATGGCGGGGGAGCAGGCGTCGCAAGTAACCATGTCTGTTTGGTTATTTTTAACCGTTCTTTCTGGATCTTTGCTCTTAGCTATCGGAAAACGGAGAAGTGAACTGTCCTTAGCTCAAAATTTAGCGAGTAAAATGGGGAAGGAAAAAGAGGAAGAATTTCATTACTCAGAAAAGATATTGGACTCTTATGTGGCGGTTTTTGCGAGTTCGGCTTTTTTGGCGTATACCTACTTTACCTTCTTATCACAAGTTTCAGAAAATGGATTATTTTTTAAAGGCTACAATGACTATGTACTTTCGGTTATTGGTCGGAAATGGCTAATGGTAACTGTTCCTTTTGTCTTATATGCTATTATGCGATATCTTCAATTAGTATACTCAGGGAAAGAAGTACTCATAAACGTGGTTACTAAAGATAAACCGCTATTGATTACCGTGTGCTTGTGGGCCTTTGCAGTTCTCTTTGTGGTCTACGGTATTGGAGGCTAAATTACATGAAAAAAGTACAGGTAGGCATAGATTTTGATGGAGTGTTGGCATATAACCCGTTCCGAATAGGGAGAGCTCCTGTCACCTATGTGAAGCGAAAGATTTTAGGTGAACGAAAAACAAAATTTTATATTCCCCAGACTGGGATAGAACGATTTATCTGGACCGTCCTCCATGAATCAAGTGTCTTTCCTGCCATAGGAGTTGACCTACTAAGACAGCTGACTCAAGAAAAGAAGATAGAAGCCCACCTCGTCACTGCGAGGTATAGTTTTCTACAAAAAAACCTTTATCATTGGCTTAGAAAGAATGATCTTGAGGATTTATTTAGTTCAATAACAATTAATAAGAACGATGAGCAGCCCCATATGTATAAGGAAAGAACGATTAAAGAAAAAAAGTTTGATTATTTTATCGAAGATAATTTAGATATTGTGAAACATGTTTCACCCAAAACAGATACCAAGTTGTTATGGATTTATAACATCCTCGATAGAAATTATCCCTACCCATATAAATTTCCCTATCTTCAACGGGCGTTAGAGCATATACAGAAAGAAAAAAGCTGGTAATTACCATGCGTATTTTGTTTTCTATTACCTACTACGCCCCGTATATTTCAGGTTTAACTATTTGTGCCCAGCGGTTAGCAGAGAATTTAGCCCAAGAAAATACAGTTTCAGTCGTGGCACTTCGTCACCAACCAACCCTGCCGGTTACTGAAGAAATTGCTAAAGTTTCGGTTCATAGAGCTATCCCACTGATTCAGTTACACAAAGGGTTTTTTTCTGTAGATTGGTTTTTTCGTTGCCTCCGGTTAGTAAGGGAAAACGAAGTAATTGTGATTAATGTACCTCAACTAGAAGGAATAGTTCCTGCGATTCTTGGCAGATTATTAGGAAAAAGAGTTATCTCAATCTACCATTGTGAAATTCAGTTACCGGCGGGGTTTATGAATCGTTGTATCCAAACAATAGTTGAACTATCTCACCGTTGTACATTAGGCGTATCCCATCAGATTGTTACCTATACCAACGATTATCGTGACCATATGCCTCTTCTTTCAAATTATAAAGATAAAACAGTAGCTATATTGCCCCCAGTTCCTGTTCCTCATCTGGATGAAAACTTTCAAAAAAAATTACAAAAGATTATACCAACTAGTGCTGTCGTAATTGGAATAGCTTCAAGATTAGCAACCGAAAAGGGAATAGAGTACCTTTTAGAAGCTTTACCATTGTTAAATAGTGCCTTTAAGAAAAGAAAGGTAGTAATAGTCATGGCCGGTCCACTGAATCCTGTCGGTGAAGAATCATATAAACAGAAGATCTTTTCTCTTGTCGAGTCTTATAAGGATCAAGTAATATTCTTAGGTAGTCTTAGTCAAAGGGAGATAGGGGCGTTTTATCATATACTGGATGTCTTAGCTCTCCCATCAATTAATAGTACAGAAGCATTTGGAATCGTTCAGGTAGAAGCTATGCTTTGTGGGGTGCCCGTGGTAACTAGTGATTTGTATGGTGTACGTGAAGTAGTTCACCTCAGTAAAATGGGTATAGTAGTTCCGGTAAAGGATACGCAGGCATTAGCAGAGGCTATTGTCCGTATAGTTCAAGATAAAAAGCACTTTATTCAGTCAAAAAAAACTATTGTTGAGTTATTTTCTATCGACAAAACGTTTAATAGTTACAAAAAGATTTTAGAAAACAATCTATGAAACATATCGTTATTACTGGAGGAGCGGGATTTATCGGGGTTAATACAGCAGCCTTTTATTTGGAAAAGAAGGAAAAGGTTACTATCCTCGATAATTTCTCTCGCAAAGGAACCGACCTCAATGCCGAGTGGCTAAAGAAAACCTATCCAGCGGTAGAAATTATTACAGCCGATGTTCGGAAAGAAGCTGATCTGCAACCAATCCAACAGGCTGACATAGTCTTTCATTTTGCCGGCCAAGTAGCGGTTACAGGATCGGTCATTGATCCAGTGAATGACTTCCAGTCAAATGCTTGGGGAACAGTCAATGTACTAGAGGCGGCTAGGAAGAGTACCAAACCACCAATTGTTATCTACAGTTCTACTAATAAAGTATATGGAGGGCTAGAACATCTCAAGATTGCTGAAACCGAGACGAGATATATGTGTCCGGACCGACCAGATGGCATAGATGAAACAGAGCCCTTAGATTTTCATTCTCCGTATGGTTGTAGTAAGGGAGCTGCTGATCAATATGTTCGTGATTATGCACGGATGTATGATATTCCTACCTTGGTATTTCGTCAGTCATGTATCTATGGGCCTCATCAGTTGGGAATAGAAGATCAGGGATGGGTAGCCTGGTTTCTCATTGCAGCTATCAACAAACGACCAATTACTATCTATGGAACAGGCAAACAAGTACGTGACATCCTCTGGGTAGAAGATTTAATTACTGCCTATGATACAGCTATCTCTCAAATTAACCTTACTAAAGGAAAGATTTATAACATGGGTGGGGGAGCAACGAATAGCATCTCTATCTGGAAAGAGTTTGGTCCAATGATAGAAGAACTTGTGGGGTCCTCTATCCCTACAACCCTCCAAAAAGAAAGACCAGGTGATCAACCATATTTTGTAGCCAATACAGCCAAGATTGAACAGGAAATTCATTGGAAACCAGCAATGAATTATAAAGACGGTATATCTCATTTGTACCGTTGGTTAAAAAATGCGGCATGATGTTTAATAGCAAATCGAATAGCTCCACACCAACAGAGAATATACAGAGCAACAATTCCTCCGATCAAGATGTTCGGGAAGTTCATAAAGGTTAATCGGAATAGTACCGCTGGATCAATTTGCTGAATTACCGATACCCCCACAGATGGTGCAACCAATAATCTATTTTCACCTGTTTCTGCTGGGAGATACATTGCTAACACACCCAACCACCCCATATAGATGGAACTAATAGCTAGACCTAGTCCAGTTAAATAGAGAAAGCTTTTTATTACGATACCTGGTAATTTCTGGACTTTAGAAAAAAATAAGCTCACAGGAAATCCCAGTAAGAGGGTATATGGGACAAAATATCGGATATCGTACTGATTGCCTCCCCAAAAGACGAGAACTTTTGCATTGGCAATAACCCCAATGGCAACGGTTATCATACCTATTCCTACTAGCGTTCGTTCATAGTCAGAAAGCCGAAGAAATAATAAGCCCACGATGAGAAAAAATGCTGGGGTAACAGTGAAAATTCCATAGAAATTGTTTGTTTCTGCAAATGTCAAAGAAGCAAAAGTTCGAATTTCTTCTGGAAAATTTTCAAAATTGCTAAAACTTTCTCCAGGAATTTTTCCTGCACAAAACAATACACAATAGAGGGTTGGATACAGTGGAGTAGACATCCACGCTTTTCGAGCATTTTCTTGTAAGGCTTGCTTCACAATGGGTTGTTGTAATGTTTGAATACTGATATAGGAGTTGTATACATATTTATTCACACCGATAATTGCCCCGATTAAAACGATTGGAATACTCAATAGCACACTCTGCTGTTTGCTTGGTAATTTCTGCTTTGAAAAAACTTTTATGAAGCTCCATATCAGTGCAGGTAGTAAGCTTAAAAACAAAATAGTATCGACGCCAAATGCAATAGCAATCATCACCAACAATAGGAAACTATATTTAAAATTTTTCGTACTAAAAGATTTATGGAATAGGTAGAAAGATATTCCTAATATAGCCACATCAACTCCTAGTCGGGAATAGGTATTGGTATATTTCCAAATGTAGGTACCAAAGGCCAAAATAAGTGTGGTAATGGTGGCAGATGCGTCCGTGCCAACTTCCTTAGCCGTTTTCCAAAAGAAATACAGTCCAATAATAGAAAAGACAGGGAACAGGGAGGTTACGGCTAAAGGATATGAGAAATCAGTTACGGAATGTAATTGGGCATCAAACCAACTGGTATTGTAAAAAGAATGAAGTGCTTTCGATACCCAATGAAGTGGAATAGACAGAACGCTGACCATATACCCACGAATGTTGTAGGTGTGATCGTTTCGATAAAATACATCAGGTTCTGTATAGTAAAAAGGACTATTAGAAAAATGAGATATATCAAAATCTCTAAAGTTGAGAATAGATTCAGTGGTAAAAAACTGCGGTGCATCAACAGAATTATATAAACCAACTGCGGACGAAAAGAAGGCGAGAAAAATAAATAAAAATAAAACTGTACCCTGAAATACAAATGATTCAATGATGTTCTTACTCATCAATATCTATCTTAGCAGCTGGATTTTTTAAAGAATATATCAGAATTTTTTCTGGAAAATAGTCACTTTTGGATGATCATAGACTGTCCATGATTCATCGGTATAATCATCGATAAATTCAATTCCCTGACATGGTTGTTTCACTTTGGTACGAGTATCAAGAAATCCATAATTAAATAGGGGGATCGGGATACACGCATCTATTGGAATGGATAAACCTGGTCTGGAGGTAAACTCGGCAACTTTTTTGAAGGCTAATTTCCCCGAAAATAACTGATCATAAAATTTTGCTGTCAGAGGATATCGTTCGGGTACAGAACCGGTAGATCCATAAACACGATTACTCGAAAGTACAAGATAATCTACCGTATCTAATTTTTTCTCAAGATCTTTCCATTTTTCTGGAGAATCATCGCCAAACATTGGAAGTTCTACTCCAGGATAGTTATTGCTCGCCGGGTAATCAGGAAGATTTAGTGGTAGTGGGTCATCCCAATGTTCGTAACTCACATGACTCCCGGGGGGGATGTTGGTGTATATCCACTCAGAGGCAGATACGCGGGAATGTGGTCTGGTGTAAATTCTCAGAAACGAAACTGGCCAGATAAGTAAACTAATCCCTATAAGAATTCCACTGCTAATCCTCACTGGTTGTTTTTTCCATAGAGATGATGAATAGACTGTTAAGAGAAAAAGCCCACCCATTACCGCAAATACAGGATATAAAGGAAGAAAATATCGCATGTTCATTCCAAACTGTACTCCCTGATAAAAAAAGGTGACCCCGACTACTGCCAGTGGAAGTAAAAGGATTGAATATTTTTTAGTTTTTTTTATGGCAAGGAGAATTCCTGAAAAACATACCATTGCCATGGGCAATCCTAAGCCGATGAAGGCAATATCAAAAAAAGGATAACTTATTTTTGCTTGATTAATCCATTGGACACTGGGAGGGAACCAGGCGTTCGCATTATTAAAGCCCTCTAGTGTTTTCCAATTGTCTAAAACTTTATGATTGAGTGAAACGGTAATTAGATTGGGAGTTGCGAATAAATAGGGCATTAGTAAACGAAAAGACAAGTAAAAAAATACGCTAAAAACTGAGTAAAATATGAATAATTGAACACATTTGCTAAAAAGACTTTTCCACACTGATTTTTCGGTGTTAAAACTATTCCTATAGGACCTTTTTATTGCCGAAGACAACTCAGGGAAAATATATACCAATCCATAGAGACAAATAACCGGAAATATTAGGAATCCAGAAATTTTTGCAGATAAGGCGAATCCAGTGGATACTCCCAACAGGACTCCGGTTCCTAAAGAAGGAGAGAATAAGAGGATAAACAAGGAAATTGTTAAGAATAGAGTTAGGTAAGGGTCGGTTGTGTAGAAATGCGAGAGTTGGATAGGGAGAGCCATTAATCCATATAACCCCATACTGAAAAGTCCCATTACCAAATCTCGAGGTTCAGTCTGTCGCTTGTCATGCTGAGCATTCGCTCTCAACAGAAATGAAAGACGTTTTCCGAAGAGAAAAACCACCATTAATGTAAGCATGTCACATAGTCCTGAAATTATTCGGCCTATTAACGTCAGTCCACCATAATCTCCCTGATGCATTTTCTCCGCAATAAACTTTACCAAGATAACTGGCCAGGTACCATAAACATAAAAATCGTTTTTGTTATTATGGGGATTAAGTTTGGAACGATCTGTATCGAGATATTCTTTCACGCTTGCTGGCCACTCCATGCCAGTTGCGACCATCGTTAAAAATCGTTCGTCTGGATTTAAATGTTGCCCTTGATCCCAATTATTTCCATAGAATCTGGAAAAAGCGGCTACACCCAGAATCATTACAAAATAAATGGCGGCTAGTACTTTAGTTCGTGGTTTCACAAATATCGCTCCTTTTGAATAAACGTACACCGGTTTCTTGATTGTCGTACCATGGCAATAAGGTTTCCCATAAAGGATTAATTGGTTTGAGAAAGTTCTCAGGATTTCTATTTAATTCTATGTAACTGATATTTTCGTGATAGAGCAAGTTACATATGTGATTTTTATCATCAGAATGAAATATTTCTTTGACAATAGCTTCTCGTCCGTAGGCATCATACCCAGCAGACCAGGTAAAAAATGAATATCCATTATAAATTTTTCTCCCTGCTAATGATGCAGGATGGTAAAACCAGGTACTATTGAGAATAACCGCATTTGCCGGGGTATTCTTTGCAATAAAACTAGCATCTTTATTGGCAGGGATATCATCAAGAACTAAATAATAATCATTGACGATAGGCATAAAATCAAGAAATCCGGAGAAGGTTAGAAAAAAGATACAGATTGTTACCACTCCAGATAATGGAACGTAGAAACTTAGTCGAACGACTTTATGACGAATGGTTGCAATATGGCGGGAAAAAAATCGTTCCACAGAAACTACAACATAGGCACTATACATATTTCCAATGAGAACAAAAAAGTTAAAAAATTTGTGATTATTAATCATATCTACCGAAAAACGATAGAGATTAGGGACGATGAACAAGATCAGTAGAGGAATACATAAGAAACGAATTTTTTTGGGAGCAATGACAAACCCAATAGGAATGAATATCAGATGAAGACCTAAATTATGAAACCAGAATTCTATAAATGTTTTCCATTCAAATGGTTTGTGCGATAAATAGCCAATTTCCCAGGTCGGTGTTCCACCAGGGGCAGCTATTTGAAAGAAGTACCATAAGAACGGAAGAGTAACTAGCAAGGTGATAAACAGAGGAAATCTAGTTTTGCCATGAAAGATGAACAAATATCCACAGAAGATTACACTAACTAACAGCGCTGGATGATTCAGAAAAAACAAACTTCCCACCAGTAGACCTGCAAAAAGCCCCATAAGTAAGGTATGTGTCGTGGGTTTCAATTCTTTGAACGCTGTCACAGTTCGTTGTTTTATCCGCTGTAACAAGGTTTGTTTTTTCTGAAAAATTGTCTGTTGTTCAAATTGGTATTTAAGTAACAAATAGAGAATTGCTAATACAATTGCGAATGATAGGGCTAAATGTCGTTGATTTGTATAAACATTCAGATGAACAAAAGCAGTAACCAGATTCCCATCCCAAGGTCCAAAGGTAGAAAATTGGTTCGATGTAAAGATATCTTTCAAGGTAGAGATACCAAAGGGATGTTTTTCAAAAAATTTTAAGAAGGAGAAGGAACCATTTAACAAAAAAAATAGTACCGAAAGAAGACCAATACTTTTTCGTTCAAATAGTAAGCTAGCTAATTTATAGATAAAAATCAGTAAAAGGAAAAACCCAAGGATGCTCGGTATATTCATAGCCCAATCAATGCGGACACCAGAATGTTCTAATGCCCCAACAAGATAATAAAAAAGAAAATGGTAGCGAATTTTTTCACCAGGATAAATTGCATATTCCGGTGGCCAGTTATCGCCCAGTGAAAATGAACGGATAAGTGGTATGTTTGCGCCAAAATCACTCCAAACCCGAGAGGCCATCAGCATCTCCTGTTTATTTGAATCATAGGTAAATGTATGGACCATGATAAAAAACGAAAAAAAGAAAAAGATAATAAAAAGGATTTTTTCCCAGGGGATTTTTTGAGTGAGCCGTTTACGCATGTAAATATGATACGGTATTTATAGACAGGGGAGAAGCTTCTTCCTATAATCTATCTTATGTCTCAGGATTTATTTCTTATTCTTGGTTGGTGGGCGGTTTTATTTCTCATTGGAGCAGCTGCCTTACCATTAACCAGAAAATTATTCTCTTCTTGGTGGGATCAAGGATATCTTCTTTCTAAAGCAGTTGGTCTGGCTGGGGTAACCTTTATAACCTGGTACCTGGGAAGTTATAAACTACTTCCATTTACTCAGATTACAATTTTAATTAGTCTGTTTTTGCTTTTTTCAATTGGAGTCATTGCTCAAAACCTTTCTTCAACACAGCGAATTATCACCAGTATATTAGGGATAATAGGTATCCAGAGTCCATTTAAACAGTCTGATAAACATAAAGAAATGATACAGATCGTCAAATGATCTCTTGGAGAATGATTATCCTTGAGGTATTTTTCTTGGTTTGTTTAAGTTTTTGGAGTTATATCAAAGCCTTCGAACCCGATATTCGTGGACTAGAAAAATTCATGGATTATGGCTTTGCTAAAACCATCTATAACTCTTCTTACTTTCCTCCAGACATGTGGTATGCCGGTGGAACAATTAACTATTACTACTTTGGACATATGACAATGGCATTGTTGTCAAAACTTTCTTCTATTGATTTGGCCTATGGATACAACTTAATGCTGACTACTATCTTTGCTTTATGTTTCACCATGAGTTTTTCTATCAGTTGTCAATTACTTCGTACCAGTATGCGTTTTCATAATCGAAAAATTGGAAAAAAATGGTATATCATTGTCCCGGTTTACTGAGCGCGTATCTGGTGACCTAGTATGGAAATATGCAGACGATTTATGCCTTTACGAAAGGCTATAACGGTGAAGACACCCCACCACCATTTTGGAAAATTATCTGGCCAGTCGATCAATTCTTTACCAAGCTTCCTGAAGGATTAAATACGTATTGGTATGCAAACGCAACTCGATTTATACCGTTTACCATTCACGAATTCCCGAGCTATTCATTTGTCGTTTCAGATAATCATGGACATGTACTCTCTATTCCTTTTGCCTTATTGGCTATAGCTTCGTTATTAACACTGTTTGCTAGTGCTAAAGCTACCCTTAACCGGGAAAAGCTCAGTCATTTAGCTCCATATGGATTATATGGTGTACTCAGTGGAATATTGTTAATGACCAATGCCCTCGATGGCCCCATCTATATGGGATTATTTTCCTTGCTGTTGTTATTTCAATCTTCATCATTTTCCTTCCTTTCTTATGAATGGCTATGGGAAAAAGGGGAGAGACTTGGTATTGCTGTGATCGGGGTTGTTCTTACGGCGCTTCCTTTCTTATTAACGTTTACTTCATTTGCTAATGGCTTAGCCGTCAATTGTCCACCAAAAGCATTGGAAAATATGAAGTTTGGTCCAATTATTTTTGAAACCGTAGATAAGTGTCAGAAATCACCAATGTGGATGGTTTCTTTGCTGTGGGGATTCTTTTTCTTCTGTGGTACTACCTTAATTATTAAACAACTGAAATTTAAGAGTTTGGAATTCAACGTTTCCAAAAGAAAATTTTTTGAATTCTCATCTCCAGTTGAAAAATTTTTAATTACTGTGTTCTTCTACTGTGTCGGACTTATTTTCTTTGCGGAGTTTTTCTACTTTAAGGATATATATCCGGCTCATTTCCGGAGTAATACTATGTTTAAGCTAGGATACCAAGCATTTATGATGTGTTCATTGCTGTGTGGGTATGTAATTGTAAACCTACTGCAAAGAAGCGTCACAGCAACGGAAAAACCCTCTGTCGCTAACGCTTTGGTGAGGACGTGGGGGAAACGGTTATTTTTTATTTTGCTTATCCCTCAATTGTTTTTAGTATCGATCTTCCCATTTTTTTCTGTGCGTTCTTATTTTGGTAATCTACAAACCTACAAAGGATTGTATGGTTTAAGCTGGTTTCAGCGTGAATATCCAGACGACTTCGCGGCAATGGAGTGGATTTCTACAAGAACGTCAGAGCCCTCCTTCGCTAAAGCTACGGTGGGCAAGCAATCTGGGTGGTCATTTTTGAAGAATTTGTCAAAAATGGACAGTCATGTACATGACAACTTTTTTACTTCTCATCTAGCTACTATTCCCGTGATTATTGAAGCAGATGGGGATAGTTATACTGACTTCGATCGAATGAGTGCCTTTGCAGGCATGCCAACAGTCGTCGGCTGGGGAGTTCATGAATGGCTATGGAGAGGAACCTATGATGTTGTATCACCCAGAAAGGATGAAGTTGCTGCTGTATACGAAGGCAACGACCCAGCGAAACGTTTAGAAGTACTTAATAAGTACAATGTCCACTATATAATAGTAGGCGATTTAGAGAGGAAAAAATTCACTAAATTGGCAGAATCTGAACTAGCAACCATCTCTCATGAAGTGTTCCGTTCCGGAAATACGGTCATATACGAGAAAAATTAATAGTTATTTGTACCTATTGACAAAATTACACTCCCATGGTGTAATACGTCAGATAACCTCAAAGGTTTAATGTTCTCTTACTTTTTCTCGCAAAATAGTATAGGTATCTAGCCCAATAAATATCCCATGGAAACAGTATAATCGTTTTTTTTTAACACCTCTTGTATGGCATTCCGTGCTTCCAGAAAACCAATAACTACCAAACCATCACGCAAAACCAAAGCGGTTGAAACTCAACCCGTAGAAGAAGCTCCAGCTATTCCAGCTGCAAACTTATCTGTTGATGACTTTATAGGTACACCATCAAATACTCCAGTTCAGGAAAGCGTAGCTCCTGTAGCTCGACCTGCTGAAGAACCGAGAAATGAACTCCCTTTACCACCAGTAGACAGTCAACCAATTACTCAAAATGTTGGACATTCTGCTCCTCAGCAACAGTTCCGTGGTAATGGTAATAATTATGGTGGTGGTAATTATGGCGGCGGTGGATATCGCAATCGCTATAATAACAACAATAACAATAACCAAGGTGGACATCGTCGTATGGGAATGCGTCGTGATTTTGCCTCACCAGATGGTGGATATACGCAAGATATTAACGTTCCTACAGAGACTGTTCATGGAATTTTGGATGTTATGCCAGAAGGTCATGGATTTTTACGACCTAAATTTACCCCCAGTGATCGAGATATTTATATTTCCCAATCCCAAATTCGTCGTTTCCTCTTAAGAAACGGGGATATGGTCGAAGGGCAAGCCCGCCAACCAAAAGAAAACGAACGATACTGGGGATTATTAAAAGTAGAAAAAATTAATCAACGACTTGCGGAAGAAATGACCAATCGTCCTAAATTTGAAGACTTAACCCCTATTTATCCAAATAAATTATTGATCTTAGAAACAGGAAAAATTCCTTTGTCCACGCGGATAATTGATTTAGTTGCTCCCATTGGATTTGGGCAACGAGGCTTAATTGTCTCTCCTCCAAAAGCTGGAAAAACTACTATTATCAAAGAATTAGCTGCTGGTATTGCTGCTAATTTCCCAGAAGTTCATCTTATGGCGACTTTAATTGGTGAGCGACCAGAAGAAGTAACCGATATCTCTCGAAGTGTCAAAGGTGAAGTTTTAGCCAGTAATTTTGATCAGTCACCACAAGAACAAACCAGAATTGCTGAAGTTGCTTTGGATAGAGCCAAACGCTTAGTAGAGATGGGAAAAGATGTTGTCGTCTTATTAGATTCTATTACTCGCTTAGCCCGAGCATATAATTTAGTCGTTAATCCATCAGGAAGAACCTTATCAGGTGGATTTGATCCGGCAGCTTTGTATCCAGCAAAAAGATTCTTAGGGGCTGCACGATGTGTAGAAGTAACCGGTCCAGATGGACAGCCACAACCAGGTGGATCTCTGACTGTTATAGGTACTGCATTAGTAGATACTGGAAGTCGCATGGATGATTTAATCTACGAAGAATTTAAAGGGACAGGAAACATGGAATTGCACCTCTCACGAGTATTGCAAGAACGACGTATTTTCCCAGCAATTGATATCGCTAAATCAGGAACACGTCATGATGAACTCCTTTTGGGAGAAGAAAAAATGAAAAAGGTTACTACCTTGCGACATATGTTATCTATGCTTTCAGATGAAGAACGAACAGTCATGTTAATTGATCGCCTTGGAAAAGTTGAAAAGAACGATGAATTTCTAGAATCACTTGCTAAAGGCGACTAATTTACCCTCAAAAGTTGCGTATTCCCTGATCTTTTGTTACTCTACGTAGACGATGAAGCGGCAATTTGCCATCTTCTTGGATGACCTCAATTTATGGCATCGGGGACTTCGATATTACATTGAGCGTCACATCCGCACCTTTTCCCACTGGTTTGAAACCCAAAAAGACACCGTGGTTGATATTTTGATGGCCAGAAGGGGAATGTATCAACGCCCATTCATGCATTTTTCTATCATTGTGTTATTTACAACCGGTGTATTAGCCGCCCCAATTCTGGCTGATACCTATCCAGGTTCCACCTACGCCAATGATTTAAACTCCTTTACGCCTCCCTCAGCGGTAGTGACTTCATTGGATTTATCTGAATATGGGGTAAAGACAGAACGATCAGATAAACCCCGAGATATTGTTGAGGAATATACCATTAAGACGGGAGATACTTTATCTACAGTAGCTGACAAGTATGGCATCTCAGTAGAGACAATTCAGTGGGCGAATAATATGTCTGGTACCAATTTAAAAATTGGTGACACACTGAAAATTCCCCCAGTTACTGGTATTGTTCATAAAGTGCGTGAAGGTGAAACTATTTATAGTATCGCTAAAAAGTATAAAACTGATCCTCAAAAAATAGCTAACTGGATTTTTAATGATTTTACTGACTCTGATACCTTTGGATTATCGGTGGGACAAACCTTAATTGTTCCTGATGGGGTAATGCCAGAAGCACCGGCTCCAGTGAGACCATCGACACCATCATTCGCCAACCCTCAGGCGCCACTTGTCTCAGGAGGCTCAGGGCAGTTTATGTGGCCCACAAATGGCATTATTACTCAGTATCCTATCTGGTATCACAAAGCTTTTGACATCGCGAATCCATCGATGCCTCCGGTCGTTGCTGCAGGGGAAGGTACCGTTATTTTGGTAGAGTATTTGAAATATGATTATGGACGACACATTATTATTGATAATGGTGGTGGATTATCAACCTTGTATGCTCATTTATCAGAAATTTATGTAAAAGTTGGTGACAAGGTGAGTAGAGGACAGGTTATTGGAAAGATGGGTTCTACTGGTCGTTCCACAGGAACCCATTTACATTTTGAAGTTCGAGTTAATGGTGCTGCAGTGGTAAATCCTGGTTCCTATCTCAAGTAAGCTTCTGCTACAATACAGGTTGAAATACGGGCCTGTAGCACAGTTGGTAATGCGCCGCATTCGCATTGCGGAGATCAGCGGTTCGACTCCGCTCAGGTCCACAAAGAATTTTACATTTAGGTTCGAAAGTAAAGAAGATTTATAGTACAATATAGCGTACCACTTTGGCTTTAGTCTTTAGGGCTCGTAGTACACCGGTAGTATAACTCCATGGCATGGAGTAGAAAGGGGTCCGATTCCCCTCGAGTCCACATAGAATAATATTAACTCTTCTTGGGTTTTTGTTTAACCCATCTTCCATGTATATTTACCCGGCCTTCATCTATCATTCTTTGCTCATATTCTGCTTTTCTTTTTTCTATAAGTTCATTGACAACTTCTTCCGCAGCTCTTGGCATTACCCTGTGCAAGCGTTCTATTTCTTTTCGGACTGCTGTCACATAATCCTTACCTAATAGTTTTATATCGCCGTGTTTAAATGTTTCAGCCCAGGCCATCATAAAGTCTTTACCCGCTTGACGACCTGGAATAGGGTCTAAAGACATGTCTACAGGTAAAGCTCCATTGTCTATCCATTGATCAAAAAAATGAAACCGTGACCGAAGTTCTAATAATTTTGGGTTTGGGTCTTGTTGAATAGGTGACAAACCTTCAGGATGTGGCATAATGTCAAATTATACCATCAACCTATAGTTGTAGTCACTTAGTGAATATATGAAAGAATTATTATCTATCTGTAGAAACTCCAGCAACGGTAGGTGATCCACCATTGATCTGTGCATTTAAGTAGTTGCCAACAACCACGCCAATGCCGAGCATGAAGGCGAAAAGGACTAAAAAGACCCAACTTCTTACCAAGACAACATACCTATCTTCAGTTCTAGTAACTCTCTTACTAGATGATAAAGATGATCGATGTTGGGTTTTCTTTTTGAGAGCAGGTCTTTTTTTCATATGTATCTAGTTTTGCTGAAAACGTGAACTCTTGTCAAGAGGAAATTTTCACGCAAACCTACGTGCGTTGGAGTTAATTATTTATTAAACTTTTTTGTAGGGAAAACAATAAATAGTCCAATAGCCAGAGCGAGGGTAAATAAAACCATTTTCATGGTGCTTGGTTCGTATTTAAATTCCACAGTGTGAGTCCCTGGGGTAGTTAGTGAAACTGCTGTATAAAAAGGAAAGGAAACAAACGTATCAGTTCGCTTACCATCCACCCACGCATGCCAGTTAGGATGGAAACTCTGTTTTAGGAATACTATACATTGCGTACAGGGATCTTTTATATCGACTGTGGAGGTAAATTCCATATCTTTCAGAGAGGTCTCTCTGGTGGTGGTTACTTGAGCTACAGGAGCTTCATACTTAGGAATATCACCAAACAAACCATAGAGATTGCCATCACGAGTTTTATATGAAGCCTCGTCAATCATTTCAAAGGCTGGTAGTTTTGAATTGATCATCTCATTTCGTTTAAAGGTTAGTGCTGGAAAGATTCCTTTCTTTACATAATCAGATTGAAGCCACAGACGGACAACGTTTATATAATCAAATTTTGAAGAATAAATAACTGCAGCCTGACTTCCTGAACCAAAATATCCCGACGTTTCAACTTCATACAATTTCCATTGGGGACTTTGTGACAGGAGTTTCCAGAATTTTTGAGGTTCTAAATCTGGCGGAGTTACTACATATTTCACATTCATCAAGTCGTAGTGTTCTTTCCAGTCTTCAATGAAAAACTGTTCTACGTCAGAATTTGGCGACCAAGTTTCAGGAAGCCAAAGGATAACTGGAAGACCGTAGGTTGATAGATGCATGAAATAAGTAGTCTCAGCGATCTGTAATTTCTTTCCCCACGACCCTCCACGACCGGTAAAGACCCTTCCTGGAGGAGCTTTTTGTAAAGTAGAAATAAGGGTATCAACATCTTTCCGTTGCTTCTCAAAATTATCATTTCCTCGTTTTATTAAGACATCGTTAAAATCTGAATAGCGCATGGTTTGGGGATATACGACAACAATTGTTAGCAGTGCCAACACGCTAGTAAGGATGACTTTTGATGATGAAGAAATCTCATAGCTATGGGCGCTCTTCAATGACGAAAAACCATTGGTGACAATTGCTCTTATAGTAAGCAGGAAACTAGGAATACATTCAACTAAATACCATAGTCCGAGAGGAGCCAGAAAAAATCCACTTAAGTGGACTCCCACGATGAAACGAGATTGATGGAATTCTTTCATACTGGGGATAAGGTCGAGAAGCCCACCCCAGGTGGTTCTTCCAAAAAACATTAACAACCAAAAGGCAAATAACAATGAAAATGGATAAAATTCAAAATCAGCTAACGAAGTAGTTGTTGTGTTTATAGACTCTGTTGATGCTTTGACAGATTGTATTTTCGCAACTTTTTTACGGCGAGAGAATATTGCAAAGGCTCCGAGTAAAATGAGAATTGTCAGTACTGGGAATCTTCCAAAATCAAACAGGGCTCCGTTAAAGAAATATTGCAAAACCTCTTTCCATCCCCATGAATTGAATTTCCAAACCGGATCCCAAAATGAATAGTTATGGTATTTATCATTCACTAAGGCTGGGAGAATGAAATAACTTAAGAAAAATAAGGTTGCTCCAGAGACAGCAACTAATTTATAGATGCGTTCTTTCGTATCTTTTATAAGCGTGGTAATCGATTGTTCCGTTAACAAACTGAAAATTGGCTTTGACATAGCTAAAATACCAATAGAAAGTAAGGTCATTACTCCCAAACCCAAATGGCCGGAAATAGTCAGGATGAGAAATAAGACAGCATACCAAAAAGTTTTTCGGGTAGCGATTGCTGTATCGCTGGTTGCTTTGTCAGTAATCGATAGATTCAATAGTTTTTTACCAAGACGTTGAATATTTTCAGGAAGAAGAACTGCAAAATTATCAATATGTTGGTTAAAGAATTGAAAGGAATAGGCAATCGCCACTGGCATCCAAATCATTGAAAACAACTGACTCGTCAAACCATATCCTCTCCAAAGAAAGGAAGAAGGGTCGAGACCATATAATCCATCCGTAGATACTTGACTAGCGAGTAACGCTGCGATGCCTGCTATAAGAGGTGGGACTCTTAGTACACGAAACGCTACAAAAACAGAGATCGGAAATAAACAAAGGAGGAGATAAATTAGCAGATGATACCATTGGAATAAACTATATCCCGCGAAATGACCGAGCAAACGATAGCTGGCAACAATACCAATTTGTGGCGCATGAGAATAGTAGTAGGGGAGATTGTACCCTTGAGCCCAATTTGGCACCCAATGATCTATCAAGTATCCAGTGAAACAGAGTGGGTTAATGCTACATTTGCTGGCTGCATAATCCCACATCTGATTAGTACGATCGACTAAGGCGTATTGAAAAGGATTATCGTTCGGATCAATTTTGGCTGATGGCTCTAATCGGTATAACCACAGATTAAATCCAACCGCAAATACTAACATTAGTAAAGAAATTATTTTTTCTAGTTTTTTCATAGAATTTGGGTTAATTGCTTGGTCATATCTTAGGGAACTAATTTTGTATTCAGCCAATTGGTATGATCATCGGTGGTTCCGTCTCCTGCGTCAGTCGTTTTTAGGGTTAAATAATGAACTCCGATCAAGCTAACTCTGGCATGTTTTGGCATATCAAATCGTCCCATTTTTGGGGATTCAAATAATTTTCTCCCGTCTCCCCAGACTTCAAAAATAGCACTTGCCTGGGTTCCAGCAATCGTATCAATGCCATAATCAGTTTGAATCTCTTTAAAGTGCTGGCCAATATCATAGGTTATTTCACTATTGGCGTGAGTCCCTATACCATGTCGGTAAAAAGCATATTGGGTAGATAACCAAGCCCAACTTTTGGGACCAAAGCCCCCGTCGACCGGCATATCTTTTTGACGGGTTCCATACCCTTGAGCGCTGGTAATTGGGGTCATCGTTGATAACAAAATAGGTTGACCTCTCAGATATTTGAGATTGCCCATAACAATCAAACCAACACAAAAGGCTACCCCAACGCCCGATACTCCTAGTGATAATTCAGGGATAAAAAATAGTAAAAATAAGATAAACATCAACGTCTGAATAGCAGCGATGGCTATTGAAGGTCCGGGAGCGGCTAAAAATGAAAGCCATTGAAAGACATTATCTGGATAATTAAATGCAAAGGCGACATGTAAATTCAAGAAATAGATAACTGAAAAAATTAGGTAACTTATAAAAAATATAAGTTGTTTTCTCCCTTTAAGAAAGGGAACCAGAAATAAACTAAAGACAATGAATGGAAAGGCATAGCGTTCATGAGATTGAGTTTGAAATAAGAAAAATCCAAAGTTAACAATAGATAAACTTAGAAAAAACAAGAAAAACCCCTTAGGAGATGTTTGATCTTGAGATGTCTGAGGAGATAATATCCTTTTGATATTGGGGCGGATGAGCGAGAGCACGCTTATTAAATAACAGGCTGCAAATAAAATAGTCCCTACGGACTTGGCAGTCATTACCCCAATCGATAAGTATTTATCGGACATTTGCATTCCATGACCACCAGAAACGATCCACCAGGGGTTAAATGCATTTAAAGACATCCAAGGAAAATAGTCATAATTATTTATCAAAGAACCTATGACCAGGTTCATATTTTTGGAGAGAAAAAATTCAATGTTTAATCCAAAAAATCCAAGGACTGATCCTGCAAGAGCTTTTTTAAATCCGTCAAAGCCAAATTCTCGCCATATAAATACAAATAATACAGGCCCATAAATCATATTCTGTAGCTTGGTCATCATCGCTACCATAAATACAATCCCGGCCAAAAATGTCCGTTTGTAGAGCAAACACAAAACAACCAGAAGAAAATAGACCACACCTAAACTATCAACCTGGCCCCACCAGGCGCCATCCATAATTGAAATAGGGTTAAGCAAATAGACACAAGCGAGTACCGCCCAAATATGGTCATTATCAAGGATTTTTGCCAACCCCTTTTTCCTTTCTGTTGTTGAAGGAATAAATTGAGAAGCAAATCGTTTTCCTATAAATAAAATCAGTAGGGCGATACCAAAATCAGCGATAATTGCTGGCGACTTGGAAGCAATTAAAAATTTAAGATTGGTATTACTCCAATAATCATTAAAATCATAGGGATTCCCACCCAAGAGACGATAGAGAACTACCATGCCTCCTAAGGTATAGGCAAAGGGGGTAGGGTAGTTATTATTGGTATGGGTTATGCCCCAGACAACACCCTTATCAGCTGCTGCTAGTCCCCATCCTTTCCAAAAAGCCACATCAGCTTCAAATCCAGGATTAGGGATGAAAAATAAACGGAGAAGAAAGGCTAGGGAAAATACTATTATAAGAATGTATTTCTTGTTCATACGTATAGTTGTCATCCCGAGTAAGTCGGGATCTTAGGTTGTCGTCTTAGAGAAGCGTTGATAGCGCTAAAGATGCTGATGTGAATTCAGCATGACAAAAGTAAACGTTATTTTTTGGTTGCTGAGTTTGTTGCCGTTCCCCAAGAAACAGTATCTACAATTCTTTCAAAGACTTTATCTTCCAATACACTATTTGCCATATGGATCACTACATCTTTTTTCTTTGAGGTTTCAAAGAAGATATCTTCATAGGGAGCAGGAGAGCCTCCTTGTAAGAGAAATTTTGCTCTATAGCCTTTCATTCCTTTACTGTTGGTAAACGGGGTGATACTGGAAACGCCACTTAATGAACCAATTTGTTTCCACCAATTTTCTACATAGGTTTGTTTAGACTGATTAATATATTGCTTTAAATTATCTTTATTAGACAGATTATCGACTCCAATTAATACGTTTGAATCAGGTCTTTGACCATTCCAAGAGATCGCAAAAATATCGTAGGGATCATTATTAAATCTCACTAATTCTAGATTTTCTGGAGCTTCAAAACTGTAAGGATATAACATGCCACTGACTATTTTCCATTTCGTATTCTGATCGACAGTAAATTTATTGGGAGCAGTCGTAGCCGGAGCATTTTGTTGTCCCTCTGGTGTCGGACCTGTATAGGTAACTCCGGAATGAAGAACTACTTTACTGTTTCGTTTCACGGTCCATGAATTCCAGACGAAGATAACAATCAGCAGAAAGACCACACAAACAGCTACCAAACCACCAACTTTTAACAATGATTTCATTTCTTGTTCTTCGTTTTCCATACTAGAATAGGTATTGTTGTCGTGTAATTATTTATACCCGAAAGTTTAGTAGTTTTCTAGAGTCAGAGATTTCGTGTAGACTAATCTGTGTTATGTCAAAAATCTTCCATTGGATTCGTGCATTTCTACCTGCATTTTTAATACTTTTTTTTGTATTATTCGCCATGGTGCCAACCTTTTATGAATGGAGTCTTCGTTGGAAAATAAAACCGATTCGATATTTTGAATTAGTTCATAATTTCCCAACAGATTATGAATTGTATCTCTCAAAAATTAGACAGGGGAAAGAAGGATCATGGTTAGCAAAGGAAAAATATACCAGTGAACCCCACGAGGGGAGTTTAATTCAAGTCTTATATGTGTTTATAGGAAAAGTTTCAGATTGGGTACACGTTCAGACACCTTATGTATGGTTTTCCTATCATGTGATGAGAGTATTTTTTGCTGTTGTTTTACTCTTTGTCATGTGGAGAGTTTCGGAATGGGTTTTCCCCGGGTTTTCCTGGCAAATCATAACCTTCTTACTGATCGTGACGGCTTCTACCTGGCCTAAGTTTGAAACTGTTGATGGCTGGCCTCGATTCGGGGGGTATATGCCGTGGTATACCGTGGTCGATAGTATGCAACGAACTACATTTTTACCTCATATCCTCTTTGGACAAGCAATGTTAGCGTTTATTTTGTGGGTTTTTGGTGGGGGATTTATAACGAAAAAGATGCCTGGTAATTGGGTTTTCTTAGGAGTTATTGGATTGTTATTAGGTATTGTTTTTACTCCTGCTTTAGCTTTTATTTATGGCGTGTTAGCATTTTGGACTCTGGGAGAAATTTTTGCTCTTATAAAAGATAATTGGAAAGATCTTAGTAGTGGAAGTGGTGCTTCACTCAAAAAAATAGCAGTTAGATACTTTACCAATAATTTGTTTGGAAGAATTATTTTTGGAGTTTTAAGTTTACCATCAATTATTTATTTTGCCATGATTTCCGCCCAATATCCTTGGAAAAGGTTGGTCGAATTTGACGTTCTGCATCCTACGAAATTTTCATACATAGAATACTTTTTAGCATTGGGTGCAACTTTGCCATTGGGTTTAGTGGGCGTGGTTATTAGTTGTCTCGATCAACTCAAACCTTCAAGCACGAGAACAGTGTTACAAAAAAAGCTTCCAATATTTTCTTATTGGATTTTTTCGTGGTTATTCTTTGTATTTCTCTTTAATTATATTCCTCAACAATCACCAACCCGTTGGACAGAAATGGCCCCTCATATTCCCTTAGCAATTATGAGTATGTATGCGATTTATACTGGATATCAATATGTTAAGAAATGGCAAAGCAAGACAGCGTCAAAGCAAGATAGTGTCAAAGGAGGAAGTGGTTTTGGTGAAGCATTATTGATCATTCCCATTATCGTTATTTTACTAGGGTGTGGAACGATGTTTTCTTCATGGCTATGGCAAAAAGATTTCGTAGATCACAAGTTACGGGCTGATATTCCACTTGTTCCCCAAGGTGCAGAAGTAATGTATCCCTTATTAGATTTAGTTGATGCTATGGTTTGGTTGCAGGTGAATACTCCTCGGGATGTGGCTGTATTTTCTGGTCAGGCAACGGGCAATCTTATACCTGTATACTCAGGAAATTTTACCTATGTAGGTCACGCCAATACGGTCAATTCGGAAATGAAAGTAATTATTGTAGCAAATTTCTTTGGACGAAAACGACCACCAGAAGAATTTTTAAGCTTATTTAAAGAGAACAATATTCAATACGTGTTGTATGGACCTGAAGAACAAGGCTTAGCTTATGGTGCTCCTGATCTCCGTCCCTATTATCCCTTTCTCACTGAAATGTTTCGAAATCCACAGGTTATTGTCTATAAAGTTAACTTCTAGTGCTTATAAATAAATACCGGTGATTTGTCGTAGGGAATTATCAGTCTATTCAGTTCATGTAAATCGCTTCCAGGGGTAATCTCGGATTGACTAACAAGATAATCAAGTGAAGCTGTCTGGGTAGCTGTTTGATCCAGTTTCAATTCTCCCAAACTGCGCTTTTCATAGGTGAGGATTGAGTTTACGGCATTGATAAATGGTTCATGATTAAAGGTGAGGCCAATCTTGGCTTTCTCTGATCCTTTCCAATCTTGTTGGATAGCCTTTACAAATATATCCGCATTGGAATATTCCTTTGTAGGTGGCCAAACCAGGGGAGTGAGATACAGTCGGCGTGGGTGGGGAATCCACGTGGGAGTTACATAATCTACCAGTCCTTGTTTTCCCATTGGACCAATACCAAATAATCCACCGTAAGCATTCATGATACTAATGACTATAACTATAGTTACCGTGGTAATAAAAACTTTTTTCCAGCGAGATAACGCTTGGAGAGCAACAACTGATAGTAATGCCATATCTGGATATATAGAGACCAAGAATCGATCTTCTTTCCAAATCGTTACAAGGTTAAAAAACAGTAGGGGACGATGAATCCCGCTAATAAAAATATCTTTGAAAACATCTCTGATGAAATCTTTTTTAGTTACAATATTTTTTAAAAAGCTGAGAGGCTTACCACTACAAATCCGCCTACAAATACGACGAAGGGCGGTACGGTATTTTTGTTGAATAATATTAAAGTAATACATTATTGATCGTACCGAAAAGGTATTTGCCATAGCCGGATCACGATATTGAGCAACCCATCCGGGACCGAGTGTCTGGTTATTGTGTACGTATTCTAAAAAGGACTGATGATTCGGAATAAAATATAAGATGAGGGGGATACCTATTGCTAAACCTAGAAGGATGGTGACGTTTTGCCATTGATCTTTGGTAGACTTTTGTCTTTCAATACACAGTTGTAGCAATAACCCTAGTAGTGGTCCGATGAGAAATACTGGTGCAATAAATCTCGTGAGGGTTGCCAAGGCAATCCATAAACCCGCAATGAGAGAATATTTTCTTCTGCGAAATCCGTCAGTTCGCAGCAACCAATATAATCCCCAGACAATCATAGTGGTTACTGCAGTTTCTACATAGGTGAAATGGGCATAGAATAAGCCATTCCCGTAGGTTGCAGCTATCACTGCAGCCAGGATACTTATCCATGGTTTAAAAAAATAACGGGCTACTAAATAAGTTGCAAAGATAGTTAACGTATATAGCCCAGCATTCACTATTAGTGCCATCACGTAGGTATGAGCTGTTCCTAAGATGGAGAGTAATAGGGCAAGTAGGAGGGGATAGAGTGGTTGTCTGTACGTACTTATGGAAATGACATCTGCGAAGCCTATCAACCCTTTGGTATGAACTGCATCAAGGGTCTTTACCGCTATGGTGAGATAATGATGTTCATCCCATTGTGGATATTGATGGGTTTTGATGGCATACACCGATAAACTGCTAAAAGTAAGTAATAAAAGACCCACAATCAATAATTTCCTGTACATGGAAGTTTAGCGTGTATATTGAGCAAGTGCGTGTCGTAGGTTTATGACCACAAATTCTTTATCTAATTCTTTTTTGATAATATCTCTAGTATTAGTGTCGATGTGAACCACAGGAATTTTTGAATTTTTTAGCCATTCAGTATTCAAACGATCTAATAATTCTATATAACTGCGGGGGATAGACTGCTCAAATTCACGACCTCGTTGAGTTATCCGATTCATAATAGTATCCACAGAAGCATCTAAATAAATAATGACATCCGGTTGCTTGAAGTGTTCTTTCATCAGTTCATAGGTTTTTAGATACAGTCTCCATTCGTCTTTATCCATGTTTCCTAACTCATATTGTGCTTGAGCATAGGAAAATACATCCTGCATAATAGGGGTATCTTGAATAATTGAATGCTTTTCCAATAAGGAGGGAATTTTTTCTATTTGACGAATTTTTTCCAAAAGGAAGAATGTTTGAGAATGAAACGCCCAGCGTTGCATGTCTTGGTAGAATTTGGGGAGAAAAGCATTTTCCTCAAAATTTTCTAATATTAAGGGATAGTCAAGTTCTTTGGCAAGTAATTTGGCTACAGTGGTTTTCCCCGAACCCATGGTGCCCATAATCGATACGAAAATATGTTTGTCCATATGATGGTTGTACCACAAGAATAAACAAAGAGACAATGGTAAACCTTTATAAGGAGACTTTATAGATTGTGACCAAAGAAGATTTTTCTAATACCGTGAGAAACGAATTTCCCGATAATGAATCTTGGTTACTAGCAATAATGTAGGTTATCTTATTTTTCTTCAAAAAGTCTTTTTTTTCACTTTCGGTCATTTGACTCACTAAGAATTTGTAGGCGTTTTGGTTTTTGGTATCAAAATCAACTGTTAAAAACTTACTCGTAAAAAACTCTTTTCTTCCCGCAATGGTTGGAAATACTTTTTCATATGGCCAGTAAACAAGGAAAATATCATCTAAGGTAGAGTAATCAGCAGCCTTCTGAAACGTTCTATAAATCGATTGTGGAACGTAAAAAGATATATCCGTAGTGGGCATTGCTAATTTATATCCAAGATGAATAAAAAAGAGCGGAACTAAGAGGAAAAAAAGAATGGTAAAACTAACACTTTTTATAAGTGGTTCTAGTTTCTTAAATAGTTTTGGAATCGTATCTAAAGCTTGGGTTGCAGCGGCAGCATATAGTAGTACATTTAACGGAGATAGATACCGGAAGGTTAAAACAGGCAGTTTTTTCGTAAAGGGAACAAAGAATAGAAGTAATCCTGCCAGGGTAATCCAGCTAACCAACAATCGTGATTCATTCTTAGATCTAAGAAAAAAAGGCATTCCTAC
Source organism: Candidatus Woesebacteria bacterium (assembly GCA_044223895.1). Classification (GTDB taxonomy): domain Bacteria; phylum Patescibacteriota; class Microgenomatia; order UBA10105; family UBA927; genus CAKZSU01. Next base: position 44,424 of record JBGALL010000001.1, on the reverse strand, counting down.
TAACGCCAATATGAAAACACTGCCATAGTATTGCAAAATTTGATCCCAATATAAGGTTGGTGACTGGGCGGCCTCCCAGATATAAGCGCTGGTAAAAGGTTCCCGATTCAGAACAAATTTTAGATAAAAAACGCAGACCGCTCCAATTATTGTAAAGACAAGTAAGGGAAGATACTTTGTTACTGTTTGTAGAGATAGTGAACGGAAGTCTTTCACAAGGGAAAACAATCCCAAGGTTCCTACTAACAACATCCATTGCACCGGGTTCATGATACCGAGTGAAATAGCTGAAATTACAGCGATAGCCACTAACAATATCTTTTGTTTTAGTCCTTTTTCTCGCTGATAGTGTAAATAACAACTCACCATCATGAATATTGATGCAAAAATGAGGAGATGGTGAGGAATACTTTCGAAACGAAGAAATGGTTCTCCATAATTGTACCAACTGAAATAGGGGGCTAATATTCGTTGACCGTTTTCGAAAACTATTCGTGGAAGGGTGTTACTAAACATGAATAACAAGAAGGTTAGTATTCGATTGGTTAGCTTTGTAGGATAGAAAAATTTAATTATTGTATATGCGGCATACATGTAGAGACTTCCAAACAAAACCAAACCGATTTGATACATATAAATCGGCGAAATATGAAGCATATATCCAATTTTCCCTAAAAAAACGTAAACAAAACTAATAAATAAATTAGGCATGGGTTCTGTGGTTGTTAGGAAAGTGGTAAATAATAAGTGTTCTCGTCCTTGAGTTATATGAGAGAGGTAATACAAATAGTCAGGTGGATAATGGACAGTTCCGAGGAACACTGCTCCTGAAGGAGTATGTAAACTGCCATAGACAAAGGGGGTTAGGAGAACGCAATTAAAGAATATAAAAAGGGCAATGAGGATTTTTTTCTCCATACCAGTAAGTGTACAACATGTCATCCCTACGACGGCAGTGATCCCTGGGTACCATTTCCGCTATTATTTGTAACACTTCGTAGTTCTTCTACCGTATCGACTAGGTAGGTAGGATTAAATTTTTGAAGATATTCTTTTGACCGTAACCCCCAGGTTACTGCGACAGAGGATAGAGATAATTCTCGTGCCGTAAGAATATCTTCCTCTGTATCTCCAACCATACAATCTTCCGGATGAAATCCATAGTTTTGAATAGATAGTTGTTTCGTATCCGGATAGGGAGTTAATACAGCACTAAAATATGAATCTATCTGGAGATCCTCCAGTTGTTGACGTAAATTGTCGGGATTATGTCTTTGAGTTACTAACACGAGACTATATTGTTGTTTCGCTATGGTTAAAAAGGGAATTATATTGGGGATGGGAGTATCAAATACCAAAAGAGATTGTTCTTCACTGTAGAGCTTAAACTGTTGATTAAAACGGTTCTGTTGTTGTTGCGAAATATCCTTCCAGGGTAGAGTATGAATCTGTTTACTGTTCCAATAGACATCTTCCTCAACCGATGGCATTGTTAGAACAGAGATTACCTTTTGAAAGACTGCGAGATGTCGTTTCTTAACATCAATTATTGTCCCGTCCAAATCAAAGAAGATCGTTTTTTTCATAAACAATTTTTTCTTGACGTATCAAAATCGGTTTAAAATCTACCCCTCGAATCCATACCCATCCTGGTTCCAGTGGATTAATACGCTGCTTGGGGAGTGAGAGTTTCTCATTCAAGGCAGCTGCCACTGATATTGCTGGCATATTTAAGCCAAGTTCCGTAAAAAAAAAATGAGTATAGAAAAACCTGCCTATATTTATTTCTGTGGGATTGGGGATGCCATTTTTATCATAGGTGAGATCCACGCCATATAATCCATGAGGTGATGGATCAATAGCTCTGATAGCTTTTTGGGCGATATCATCAACTATTGGATCACTCACTGTTACTGCCCCTCCTGTTACTCCGGTAATCCCTGATGGGGAAACATGAGCCATCTCCCAGTAGAGACGCTTTCTCCCTTGGGCAACCAATAATTCACCATTTTTCCAAATCGACATCCAGGTTACACTATTGGGTTCTAATACTTCCGCTGCAGTAAAATTTCCCCATCCTTGATGAAAATCTATCCATGATTTAGCTGTTTTTTCATCGTTTACCTTTAATGAACCATTTCCAGAAGCTCCTTGGGTAAATCGTAGCCAGGTCTCACCATGAAAGGTTTGTAAGGCGTGAGTTAGGTCTTTGGGAGTATTTATTTTTACTGTTTTTGGTAAAGGAAGTTTGGCATGTTCCCATTTCTGATATGACAGATATTTATCCTGACAAATTCTTATTGTCTCTTTGGAAGGAAGAAAAAGTTTGGTGTTTACTTTTTCTCTCTGCTCGCTAATAACTCCCACTTCTTTATCATTTTGGATATGAACATAATCTATCTTTTCTTTGGCAATAATAGCGTTTAATCGTGGAAAAAAATCTGCTTCAGTTACCTTTGGTACTAAGTAGGTTCTGTCAGTTTCTGATCTGGCTAGGTAATAGGGGTTTGCATCGGTACCGATAAGCCGATATTTTCTCTTCTTCTTTTTTAGAGAACGAACGAAATTAGTTGAAGGAGCTCCCCCTGCACCTAATACCAAAATATGTTTCATGGGAGCATTGTATCAAATTCTTTTTTTGATCCACAGAGAGAGTGTTTGAATTCCCTTGAGGACACAAAGAGAGAATAGCGGAAATAAGGGGATCATATACCTACCCTCTATTCTTTGGGCGGCTGCCTGGACAGTGAGAAATAATAAGAAAATTCCTGTTAAAAATAGATATTCCCAATTTCGCTTACGAAATCCTTCGAAAATTCCAATAGCCGCTATTCCTGCGAGTACTGCCATTCCGTACGGATACATTGCTCGATTAAGATAGATTAATCCTGCCCATACATTTTGCATAAACGGGTCATCATATTGTGGTTGACATATTTTGGGGTCCCAGGTTGTCCGACAGGGGATAACTCCACAATCAGTACATTCCGGATCGGGCTTCCCAAGACTTGCCAGTAATTTCGCATGATAGGGAGCAGTCGTGATATCTCCCCAGATAACTGTTAACAGGTGGGTAGCATAACCAAGAGGATTATTCTTGATGGCTGCGGTACTAAAGGCCATAAATTTTTTATCTATTTGAGCTTCGGTTATCTTGTGTTCATTAAAATCGGGCACAAAAATTCGCTCAGCTTCCCATTCGGGTAAATAAAAAACCTGTTCATCTCCAGCTTTCTGAAAGAATTCTTTGTATATATCGCTATTTTTGTCTGGCAGTAAATGTCCTGAATGAACAACATTATTGTAAAGATGTCTCCCCGTATAATTGGTAAGAGAGTAAATATCGTGATAGGTTTTGTTAAAACGTACCCAAAGCATAATCCCAATAAATCCTAAAAGAACCGGAATCTGTTCTAGTCCACCTCGTATCGGGGTTATCTTCGAACGATCTCTCCACAAGAAAAAGATCCACAAGGGTATTGTTAAAAACACAATCAATACATAGGCATTTTTGGTTAGGGTTAAAAGACAGGCAACAAACACCAAGAGTGATGGGGGAATCTTGGTTTTTTGTTTAGAAATGAGAGTAAATAATACGCTATAGGTAGACATCAGAAAAATAGTTAGCGCTTCTGACATTAAAGAAGTGGCATATACCAGCATAAACGGCATACTCAGAAAGATAGGAAACGATAACAGTGCCCATTTTTTCCCAATCAGTAATTTAGCCATGATAAATACCCATAAACTCGCAATACATATAGCAAATACTTGCAAAAAAGGAATCCCTGTCATTGCCCAAGGAAATGGCTTGGGGATTATTAAGGCAAGTAAAATACTATAAAACGGCCCAAAAAGAGTTTGGGGTGTGGTGATATTAAAGGGATTAATATTTGGTTGTCTTCCGTAGAGAAGGAATGCCCCGAGATTGTAATAGAAAAACCCGTCTGGTAAATCAAACAGGCCAATGTGAGTAGCTATAAAGTAGGAAAGAACTATAGAGATACCAATAAATAGAAGATAAAAGCGATACTTCTTGATAAAGCTGAACATACTCCAAAGTATAGCAGAAGATTATTCTTTCACTAAAGTTGACGGTTGATATTTTTGAGGCTTTTTGTGATAGAGTAAGACCGAGGTTTTCCTATATGACATTAAAAAATTCTCGTGTATTAGTTACTGGGGGAGCTGGATTTCTAGGATCGTGGGTAGTTAAACGTTTAAAAAAAGAACAGGTAAAAGAAATTATTATTCCCCGTTCTAAAGATGCTGATCTTCGTGATAAGGATGTCTGTCGAACCTTGGTCTCTGACGTTGATGTGATTTTTCATTTAGCTGCTCATGTCGGAGGAATCGCTTTAAACAAAGCCCATCCTGGACAGCTGTTCTATGACAATGCCATGATGGGAATTCAATTAATAGAGGAGGCGAGGATCGCGGGAGTAGATAAAATGTTGGTTGTTGGTACAGCTTGTTCATATCCCAAATATTGCCCGGTCCCATTTCGTGAAGAAGATCTTTGGAATGGTTATCCTGATGAAACTACTGGTGTTTATGGATTAGCCAAAAAAATGTTGTTGGTGCAAGCTCAAGCCTATCGTCAGGAATATAAATTCAATTGCATATATATGATTCCAGGAAATTTGTATGGACCAGGTGATAATTTCCATGAAACCTATGGTCATGTAATTCCCTCGTTGATTATGCGTATGGTTGAAGCCAAGAAAAAAAAGCATAAAGAATTTTTAGTCTGGGGGTCAGGTGTGGCTACCAGAGAATTTTTGTATGGAGAAGACGCAGCCGAAGCCTTAGTTACTGCAATGAAAACCTACGATGGTGGTGAACCGATTAACATTGGGACGAGTAGAGAGATATCGATTCGTGATGTTGTCGTACTACTCAAATCGATTATTGGATTTAATGGAGATATCGTCTGGGATCCTTCCAAACCAGATGGACAACCTCGTCGTTCATTTGAAACTACCAGGGCAAAAGAGTGGTTTGGCTTTACCGCCAAAACTCCCTTGGAGGTAGGTCTTAAAAGAACAGTAGAATGGTATTTAAAACAAATTTAAGCATGTCACAATATGGATCCTTCGCGTTATAGAAATCGCTCAGGATGACATATATTATGTCAATTATTCAATCACAAGAATCATTACGAAATTTTTTTGATCAACTCGCTCCCCAGCGTGATTACTGGATTGAAAAAAACACCTTCTATTATCAAGAGTTGACACGACTTCATCAGAATTTAATTCCCAGAGGAAGTAGGGTTTTAGATATCGGATGCGGAACCGGAAATTTGCTAGCAGCTGTTACTCCCAGTGAGGGAATTGGTATTGATTTTAGCTATGAAATGGTTAAACGGGCCCAACAGAAATATCCAAAATTATCGTTTCAAGTAATGGATGCTCATCATTTAGAATTTGATAGACCATTTGACTATATTATTCTGTCAAATTTGGTGGGGTACACCGAAGATATTTGGCAAGTCTTTCGCCAGTTACAAAAAGTAACTCATGAACGTAGTAGGATCATCATAACTAACTATAATTATTTTTGGCAACCCATTGTTGCCGCTGCGGAATATTTGAATCAAAAAATGCCCGATCGGATCCAAAACTGGCTACCTCAGGAATTCCTCATTCATTTCTTATCCTTGAATGGTTTTGAAATAGTAAAAAAGGGAACCTATTTGCACTCACCTTTGGATTTGGGATCACTTGGAAGAGGTATTAATACCGCTTTGTCGGTGGTTCCTGGTGTTTCACGATTAGGATTGATTGAGTATCTGGTCGCCAGACCAACCTTTTTATACGAAAAAAAGCCTCCAGAAAAATCTGTCTCAATTATTGTCCCCACTCATCAGGAAGCAGGAAATATCGAAACCATTATCAAAACTACACCACACATTGGAAAAGATACCCAACTTATTTTTGTAGATCTTCCAGGTAAAGATGGAACTGCTGAAAAAATAAAATATGAGAAAAAACGTTATAAAGGGCCTTTAACCATCACCTTTATTGAGCAAAAGGAAAAGAATGGGAAGATTGGGGCCCTTCGTTTGGGGGTTAAAAAAGCCACTGGGGATATTATTTTGACCTATGATGCCGACGTTACTATCCCTCCTGCTGACTTATATAAATTTTATCTAGCCTTAGTAGAAGGGAGAGCAGAACTGATTAATGGTACGAGATTGGTATATCCCACCGAAAAAGGAGCCATGAGATTTCTTAATCACATTGCCAATTCATTTTTTGCTATCTTATTTACCTGGGCGCTTGGTCAACATTTTACCGATACATTGTGTGGGAGCAAAGGCTTTTTCAAAAAAGATTTTGAAACGTTTGAAAAAGAACATACCTCTTATGATCATCTTGATAAATACGGTGACTACTTCTTATTACTACACGCGTATACCAAGAATCTTCAAATCGCAGAAGTGCCAGTCCGTTACACTCAAAGAAAATATGGTGACACGAAATTAAATCGATTTTCAAATGGCTGGGAGTTTTTTCAAATGTTTATTTACTTCTTTTGGCAAGTAAAAATACAACGAAGAATTAAGTGATATTGTTTTTCTTTTTCCAGGCGATAAATTGAGGATTATTTCTGAAATCTCGTAAGTTGCGCAAAAATTCTATGACTGTTGCAAACTGGACAGTTGATTTTCCACCCAAACGATCTAAATTTTTCATCGGGAGTTCTTTCTGTTTCCAACCTAGATAGTGAGCTTTTACTGCGAACTCCGTATCTATAAAAGAATCAGGATAGGTGAGATCAATTTGTTTCATTTTATTTTTTGCAACTATCCGAGGGCTTCCATTGATATCGATGACATCGATAGGGTAGAGAATGCGAGTCAAAATATTGAAGATTTTCGAACGAACAAAGCGAACTCTACTTTCGCGGTTCTTTCGAGATATTTTTACTGCGTCATATTGCTTTTTTTCAACTTCTTTCCACATCTCTGGAAGGATAGTGACATCTATCTGTCCATCAGATGGCATATATCCAATATACTCTCCACTGGCTTTTTTTATTCCAGCAATAAGTGCACTTCCGTAGCCCCGTTTCGTCGTTGTAACCACAATATGTTTATCTTTTTTGGCCATCCCTTGAATAACTTTTAAAGAGGAATCGGTTGATTCATTTTCAACCAAAACTATCTCATAGGAGATGGGTAATTTCTTCAACTGAGCAGAGATAGAATCGACAACCGGTCCAATAATATCTTCTTCATTTAATACTGGTAAAACGAGTGAAAAATCAGGCATATTTTTTGTATTGTTGGTAGATTGTTTTGCTTATTTGCTTCGGTGTTAACCCTGCGATCTCTCGAAGGTATTCGTGGCTTCCTACGTTGGTAAAGAATGTATCAGAAATACCGATCCGATGAAACCCAGCAATAGAAGCACGATTTCCTTCGGCAATCACTTCTGCCACTGCACTTCCTAAACCACCAATAATGGAATGTTCTTCCAGGGTAAAAACACACTGATGAGACTGAACGAGTTGTTTGATGAGTTTTTCATCGATAGGTTTGATCGTATGCATATCAACAACGGTTATCTGGTGACCTTTTTTGGCTAGTAAATCAGCCGTAAGCAGCGCATTATGAACCTGATTTCCGGTAGCGATTAGGGCAATGGCTTTTCCTTCCCGTAAGACAATTCCTTTCCCAAGTTTAAATCGTTTGAGTGATTTATAAATAACTGGCTCACCACGTTTGCCGAGTCGCATATACACCGGCCCTTTGTGATTAATAATATGTTCAGTAATAACTCTGGTTTGAGTCGGATCAGAAGGACACACTATAGTAATATTCGGTAATACGCGTAAGATTCCTATATCTTCTTGAGAATGATGGGTAGAACCTGCATGACCATAAGAAAGTCCTGCCCCTGTTCCAATAATTTTTACATTGGCATTATGTAAACATACATCAGTTCTAATTTGTTCATATCCACGCATCGAGGCAAAGGTTGCGATACTGTAGACGATAGGGACGAGCCCAGACATAGCCATACCACTGGCAACTCCGATCATATTTGCTTCCGCCACACCCATGTTAAAAAATTGAGAGGGAAATTTCTCCTTAAAATCTTCGAATACGGTATAGCCTAAATCTCCGGTGAGAAGGGTAACATTTTTATTTTTTTCTGCTATGGCTGTTAATGATTGTATAAATGCGTTTCGCATATAGTTATGAAAGCTCTTTAATAGCTATATTAAATTGTTCTTCGGTGGGGTTGAGATAATGCCAGTCAATAAGATGGTGCATAAATTCAACTCCTTTTCCCCGGACAGTATTGCAAATTATGATATTTGGTTTGTTGTTCAACTCACGTTTTTCCCAGACACTTACCATAGCAGAAACATCGTGTCCATCGGCCTCATATACATTCCAGCCAAATGCTCTCCATTTATCTGCCAGAGGTTCGATATTTAAGACATCTTTTTTTGTTCCAAATGCTTGCACTTTATTGTAATCAAGCAGAACACATAAGTTATTGAGTGCATGATGACCCGCGCTTAGCGCTCCTTCCCACGTTTCTCCTTCATCACATTCAGCATCAGAGGTAATCACAAATACATTTGTCGAAGTCTTTTTGACTTTGGCTGCTATCGCCATACCAATTCCAATTGATAATCCATGACCAAGTGATCCTGTGGATACTTCTACACCAGGAACGATGTGATTGGGATGTTCTTCGATAATACTGCCATTTTGGCAGTAGGTGAGTAAATCTTTTTCAGGCAATAATCCGCGTTCGTGGAGTGTTACGTAGAGCGCTGGCGCTGCGTGGCCTTTACTTAAAATAAATTTGTCACCTTTTTTCATGATCTGGAAATACAGAGCTATGAGCATTTCGACTATTGAAAAAGCAGAGCCAATATGTCCAACATGGGCTTTATAGGAGAGTGTAAGAATAGATTTTCGTATTCTCTTTGCTAAAATTTTTTCTTTATCAGATGTCATAGAGTTGATGATGATCTTTCATCCAATGAATTGTTTTGCTAATTCCTTGTGAAAGGCTGGTATGTGGTTGCCACTGATAATAATCTACCATACGACGCATATCAGCTTTCCAAAATTCTGTATCCCATTTTCGATTTGGGTAGGTTCCCCAGAGGAGTTTACTATTACTTTGAGTCAACTGATGGATTGTCGTGACCATTTCCTTGGTAGTATATTCATGGCCACTTCCAATATTAACCAGACCGTCAGGAAGTTTTTCTGGAGCGTTTGCAACACGGAAAAATCCCTCTACGAAATCATCAACATAAATAAAATCTCTCTTCTCAGTTCCTGGTGTAAGCATGATATCTTCCTGGGCAAGGCATTTTTTTATAACTGTGGGTACAAGTCGTGACGCATCTTCATACGGACCGTACACAGAAAACGGTCTCACAACCACAATAGGTTTGTTATACAACTTCCTGAACACCTGGGCAATATGGGTTATCCCGGCTTTGGTGGCTGCATAAAAACTCGCCGGTTCTAATATGTCTGTTTCTGACATTGCTTTTGTTTTAAATCCATACTCAGAAGAACTTCCCGTAAGAACAAAAGCTTTGTAGGGTATTGTTTGGGCAGCGAGTAAGAGATTGGTTGAAAATTGAATATTGCTTTGTACCATTTGGGCAACGTCTGTTTGGGCAGAATTGTTTCCATATGATGCTAGATGAAAGATATATTCTGGATGGATATCGAGAAGAACCTTTTCTAACGTCTGAGAGTCGTCAACAGAAATTGTATGCGTCTGAATTTGTGTAAGAATAGCGGAGAGTTTTGAGGTGTTCGATTTTGGTCTAACTAGTACATGAACTTCAGTATTTTCTTTCAGTAAACGTTGTACTATATTTGCTCCTATAAAACCTGAGGCTCCAGTGATAAGATATCGGTGTTTCATATGAGAATTATACAATGCGCCATTTGTAAAACGAATGATTATACACACGTTCTTTTTAACGAGACAATAGACTTTGACAAAATTGATGCTGAGATTTTTTCAGCAAGACGGATGCCTGATCGCATTCATTATCGCTTATTACAATGTTCTCGTTGTGGGTTAATTTTTTCTTCACCTATCCTTTCTGAAAAAACTATTGCCAATTTATACAAAGCAAGTAATGTTACCTATGATCATGAAATTGATAGTCTGAAAGATACGTACGGTCGATATCTCCAGAAGACGTTACAATACGTTCGTAAAAATCCTCGATTGTTGGAAATAGGTGCTGGAAATGGATTCTTTTTGGAAAAAGCTATCGACATGGGGATTACCTCAGTGACGGGAATCGAACCCGGCAAACAGTCAGTACAACAAGCTCGTCCTGATATAAAAAAACACTTAATCACTGATTTCTTTCCTTCAAAAAAAGTAAAACCCGGAACCCAAGATATTATTTGTGTGTTTCAAACCTTAGATCATATTATTGATCCTAATGCCTTCTTAAAATCTTGTTTTAAAACACTCAGGAAGGGTGGGGTAGTCCTATGTATTCTTCATGATACCGAAGGCTTATCTGTTCGTTTATTAAAAGAACGATCGCCTATCTTTGATATAGAACATATTTTCTTATTTAATAAAAAAAACTTACAACAAATTTTTGAACTCAATGGCTTTGTTACGAAAGAATGTAACAGTTCAACCAATACCTTTCCTTTGCGCTATTGGATTCGGATGTTCCCATTGCCATTACCAATTAAAAAAACTATAAATACCCTATTAAAATTAGTAGGTTTAGATTCGTTTCCTCTGGAGTTAGCAGCAGGGAATAACTATATAATTGCTCAAAAACCATGAAATCTCACGAAGTATTTGATGACGATGTAAAACAAACCGGACATTATCGTTATACCACGGATAAGCATTCTAATATTGTAGCTACTGGTATTCAAACTACCGAGCTCATCAATATGATCCGTCGTCATGCCCCACATGTGCGATCTATTTTAGATGTAGGGTGTGGAGATGGAACGTTTACCTTTGAACTTATTAAACACCTGCATCCCAAAAAGGTACTAGCCTTTGATCCTGCGGGTGAATCAATTAAGTACGCTATAAAAGCTACCCCTAAAGAGTATAAAAAAATAGTTAACTTTCAAAAACAGGATATGTTTGAAATCTCTTCGTTTGTAAAACCCAATCAATTCGATATTGTGGTTGTCAGAGGCGTCTTGCATCACGTAGATAACCCTGTGCCAGCTATCGCTGAATTTGCACGGATCTGTGATCATGTGTTTATCCTCGAACCAAGTGGATATAACCCAATTTTAAAAGTTATTGAAAAAACCAGTCAATATCACAAAGATCATGGTGAAAAATCATATTTTCCTCCTACCCTGAATCGCTGGATTCAGGAGCATGGGTATACGATCAAAGAACAAAAATTCTTTTCCATTGTTCCATATTTTGCCCCTGATTGGATGGTAGATCTTTTGGTCAGTATCTCGCCTTTTTTTGAAGGCTTACCTTTTGTTAATCGCTTGTATTGTGGAACCAATTTGATTTACGCTGCCAAAGGAAAATAAACCACAATCCCTTCTTTAAAGCTGTTACAATTTCCTCATGTCTGATCGTATCTCTCGAAGAGTATTCATTCTAATAATTCTTGATTTACTTACTATATTTGCAGCAATTGCGATTCATTACTGGTCGATTCATCGATTCTTTATTCAGATCGATTATGCCTACAACGTAGAATCAGCCTTTCAACTATTTCAAGGAAAGATGCCCTATCGAGATTTTTTTCTGGTACTTCCTCCAGGATTATTTTTCCTCATGCAACTGGTTATGCATCTGGTTGGCGGATATGGTCACAATTCTCAAATGTTGGTGGCATATGGAACCACTGCCGTATCTGTTTTTTTACTCTTGAGAATTCAACGGAAATTTTTTCAATTTTCAGACCTATGGCCAAATATCCTGATTCTGCCATTTCTCTTTCGAGGACATGCCTATTATCCGATTCCTTCTTATGACATGACTGCTATGTGTGCAATTTTATTTTCTCTGTACATGATACTAACGATGATTTTTGCATCAAAGCGTTCACTCTTGTTGTCGGTGGTTACTGGTATCAGCCTGATTATCCCGGTACTTATTAAACAAAATTATGGAATCTTATTTCTAGGATCAGCTTCTTTCTTCATTACCCTAGGCTTTATTAGAAAACAAGGTGCTCAGGCAATACATTCTTTGGCTCCTATTTTTATGACAGCTTATTCATTATTAGGTGGATTTATCTTGTGGTTGATGGTTAATAATGCTTTAGGACAAGCCTATTATCAACTATTCGTATTGCCATCTCAGACTAGAAATGTTGGACCAATTATTCAGTTAGTACTAAGTGAATATAAAAATGGATTTGGACTGTTTGTGCCATTGTTGTTACCAATATTGGGAATCGGAATACTTGTATGGGCAGCAAAATATATTCCATCGAGTATACGTAAGGGAGTGTATCTCATAATTCCAGGAGCGATCATCGGGTATTTAGGATGGTATTTTTATACCGCTGATCCTCACCATATATTTGAGATAGATTCCAACCTCATAATTCTTTCTTGGTTTATTGCTTCCTGTCTGGTAATAATTACCACGGTCTGGGGAATCTGGTATTCCAAACAGAGTCAATTAATCAGCTTGGTATTGCCAGTTCCTGCATTAATGACCATTTTTGCAACCTTTATGTCCTACGGAATGGTGGGATCAAGTTATTCTGGTTGGGCGATGTGGGTACTCATCATCGGATATGGGGTTTTTATGGTACGAAAATATCTTCCTAATCTCGTAGTGATGGGTATCGTAACTCCGTTAATTATTAGTGTAAGTTATATCTTGTGGGGATCACTGAAACTGTATGATTACCATAGATATGTATACAACATTGAGTCTATACCCATAAAGCTACCTATCCTTCCTTAGGAGATATGGAGTTGCCGGGTGATTATCTTCCCAATATGGAGCGGATGTTAACGGTGGTTTCTCAAATTATTCCTATGGAAGAAAGTGTCGTCTTCACCCCTGGAGAAGATCCTTTTTATGCACTCACCAAACGAAAAAATCCCTTACCATATATTCAGTATTTTGATGCTACGGAAAACATTAAGACTCCAGAACAATTAATTTCAACTTTAAACGCCCATAAAATCCAGTGGATTGTCGTAAAACTGTACACGCAACATACGACTGGTATGGGATTTATTCATGTAGAGGCCCGTCAAGATTTATTGCTAGAAGAGTATGTATTAATTCAAGATCTCCCTGGCTATCAGATTTATCGAAGAAAATAGATTAGTTTTTTTTCACTCCGGAACAAACGAGAATAACATTCCAGCAAAGAGGACCGAGTGCTGGGAAGGTCTTAAGAATAAATCGATCGAATTTTTCTAATGGTGCATAGAGTGGACGCCATTTTTCAGATTCTTTGATAACTACTTTCCAATAGCGTTCTTTATTCGGATCTCGACGTTGTACCAGTGCCATATAGACGAAAACAAATAAGGTGCTAAACCAAGCCCAGCGAATTTCTACTGTTTTAAAGGTTTGTTTAAATAATTCTATATCACTCATCCGAAAGGGACGTTCATCGTACGAGCGAACATTATTGGCGATCTTACGGTACACATTTATTACCGGGTTATAATCAACCGGTTCCCAACAAATGAGCTGACCGGATGGTTTTAAGACTCTGGTAACATGTTTTAAGGTTTTGGGAATATTGACATGATGAAATAAATTCCCAACATAGATAATGTCAAAAGAATGTTTTTTTAAATTGTCGAGTTCTTCAACCGAGGCTTGAACTGTTTTCAACTTCACTTTATAGCGTTTGGCAACCTGTTGAACAACATCGAGCATTGGTTGTGATAAATCAACTGCAGTAACATCCGCTCCTTGAAGTGCAAAATAGACACTTACTTCCCCTAATCCACAGCCGAGATCGAGGACTGATTTTCCCTTGATATCTCCTATGCGTTGATGAAGATATCTGAGTTCTGGTGATGTCAAAGCGGTATTGGTATGAATAACATCGATACTTGCAGGATCAACACCTTCTGCCCAATGGTCAGATAATTCTTCCTCATCATGGATCCGAGCGATATCAATCGCTGTTCGTTTATTTCGAGCAGTTGGGAGAGGAATTCTGGCTTTTTTGGCAAGTTGAATTACCAGGCTTTGGAACAATTTGTCATTGGCGGCACGAACTTTATCGTCATGAAACAATTGATGATGGTGTTCTTGTTCTTCAACGAATTTGGGAGTATCTCCACGACTATAATATTGAACTTTTTTTATGGATATAGTGTCGGAACCTTTTTTGGGAAAGTCCCAGGTGATTTTAATTGTATCCGGATCTACATAAATAAACGTAAATGAGTTCACCCACAATTTCCAGGTTCGGTAGGCATGGGGATCAATAAGCCGTTCCTGATTGGCTATATTTTTAGCTTGAAGTAATAAATGATGTTTGGCACTTTCAAAAAAAGCTCGTTTTGGCATAGAAGTTTTAATTATTCAGGTCATCTAAGACCGATTGAGCAGTAGTTATTAGTTGATCATAGGTAAGTGGCCAAGGTTTTTTGGGAGCTTTTGTAAAAAAGTTTCCCACTCGTTGCATTTTAGCTTTATTAAATCTCATAGAAATAGTCATTTCTGGATAACTTCCATACATGCAGCCTTTACAGTTTCCCGTAATGGCAAATACATCTTTACGAAATATAGCATCATGGTAGGTTTCAGGGAAATTTTTATCGTAGGTATGTACAGAGCGGGGAAGTCTCCAATCACAACAGGGAGCAAAATCACCATTTGGTAAAATAGCAAAATAGAGATTCGGACTGTCGCAAACATTATTATTTTTACCTCTCCATGTTGTTGGCTGATTTTTTACAAAACGCTTGATATCGTCGAGATATTGATCGCTGTCATATAATAAGAAACCTGATTCACGCAGAGAACGAACTTTTTCAACCACAGCGTCTACAGCGTCATATTCATCAGGTCTAAAACGTAAACTGCGATCATAGGTTCTAAATCCTAATGGTTCAAAATGATCTGAGACATGAATTGGAACCAAGGAAGTGAACCAACCAATTTTTGTACCAAAACGGATAACTCCCTCAATATCCTGAAGGTTATCTCGCTGCATAACACATCCAAATGATCCGAAGCTTCTGTCTTTGGGAAGGTATTCCGAAAAAACCGCTACTGATTCTAAGGCTCGATTCCATGATTTAGGGAAACCACCATTAATTTCGTCTTGAGTTTTTGGTTTCAGCGAATCAAGAGAGATTGAAATATCATGACCTCCATATTCGATGGCTTTATGGATTTGCTCTTTGGTAGCTAACCCATTGGTTTGCATTCGGACGTGGATACCTCGTGATTCAAACTCTCTGATTATTTCTGGTAAATCCTGACGGGTAAATGGCTCTCCACCGGTAAGCAGGATCATCGCAACTCCCATGACGGCAAAATTTTCAGCAATACCTTTGATCTCTTCCAGAGTGCATTCGCGCATATCGGCGTTGGCGTAGCGGATATTGCATTGTTTACAAGTTAAATTACACCTGGCGGTAATATAAAACTGTACGTAAACCGGCGTATTTTGAAAGAGGGCTGATTTAGCTAAGGTGACTTTTGCGCGTGGTGAAAAAAACATACTCTTGAAAACTTACCTATTATCATTCAACTCCACTCGATAAACAACCATGAGATTATTTTTAAACTTTTCTACCAAATAAGGAGGAGGGGACTGAATAGATCCTAGATAACTTATGATTGTACGAATATTATTTTTTACTAAAAATTCTTCGCGTCCAGATTCCGTCATTTGGTTGGCAACAAAATAATAGGCTTGTTTATTTTTCTCCTCAAAATCTAGGGTAACATTTTCGTTCCAAAACAATACTCTTTTTCCAGTTAAAGCGGAAGTTATTTTTTCAAATGGCCACAATGGCAAGATAGTCTCATCTCGAGCAGTCATATTCTTGGCCTGTACTATAGCTTCATAGACAGGCGTAGGAAGGTAATATTCCATATTATTAATATCTGGAGATATTCGTTTTTGAAGTTCAATAGTGTAGGCAGGAACAAACATTAAACTAGTAAGTACAATAATCAGCGTCGTAATCGCGACCGAAAAACGTTTGAGAATATTTCCTACTGCAAAAATTCCCCAGGTAGAAGCGGCTGCAAATATAAGCATCTCTACTGCAGCCAAAAAGCGAACATTTAATACCTCAATTTTTTCTGGAAAGGGAGAGATGGCGATAGTAAAAGCTATAAAAGAATAGATAAAGAGAAGGTGTCGGCTATGATTTTTCCCTTTCAAAAAAAATGGTAAAGCGAGTAATCCAATAATCCCAAGAGGTCCATAGAGTTCAAGATAGACTAAGGGATTAATATGCACTTGTACTGAATTTTCGAAGGCTTTCCCGGCATTATACGGAGGAATAGCGACTATTTTATTCATGTAGATGAATAACGGAAGAATACTGATACCCATCACTATCATCGGGATAAAGGTTCGAACTAATTCTTGTAGGTTCGCCCGGTTAAATCTTTGGTGAGAAGTAACCCATCGCCATCCATAGTGCACAGCTAAAGCCAGAAACACTACCATCAGTTGTATTGGTTGTAAGGTAATTATTATTGCAGCAAGAATAGATAGTGGGAGTAAGAGCCAATAGTTCTTTTTGGTACGATGTTTATCATAAAGGAAGATAAGGGAAAATATTCCCATTACTGCAGCCGGTGCAATAAGGTGGTTGGCTGCTGGATCTAGTCGGTTAAAAGGATCTCCGCCAATGTTAAACCATTGTCGGTCGTAGCTAAACCAAAACCCAGATGCGGTATTGATCAGATGGGGGAATGGGGTAGCAAACAAGAAAAAAAATAAAGAAATGGTCTGTTTAAATTTACTGTTTGGAAAGATGTGTCCAAGTAAATAATAGGCGGAGAGACAATACAAAGCCACCGATACAAAAATCATGATTTCGTAAATTACCCAGGGAGTCAATGAAAAAAAATGCCCCAGGTGTCCAGCAAATACAAAAACCCAGCCTACTAAGGAAGCAGGAATCTTTTCTGGTCCCCAAATATAGTCAGCAAAAAGCCAATGATGTTCACCTTGAGAAATTTGAGATAAGTAATAAAAGTAATCTGTAGGATAGTGGACTGTGCCCAAGTAGGTATAACCAGGGGGCGTTAGCTGTCTACCTCTCAGATACGGCAACATACTAATACACAAGGTTGTTGTAAAAATGAGTGTTGTTAGTAGAGCAAGAAATTGTTTACCCCGAAGCATGATATTACTGTATCATGAGAAACGATATCATATCGCTAACTGTCGGTAAAATGGTTTGAAAGAATTTTCCGCCAGTAGCTCCCGGCGTGATACGTGGTTTATGAATAATTGGCACTTCGGTAATGGTATACCCTTGTTTATGGGCTTTTAATACGAGTTCAGCATCGACAAATGGGCTTTTCATTTTTAGAATGACATGTTTCATAATTTCTTGCTTCATAAGACGAATGGTATTCACATCGGTTGTTGGGATACGAAACAAAAATTTAAGTAGAAAATTATACGTTTTTGACTGAATTTTTCGTTTGATATGATCGTTGCGTATTTGGCGCTTCCCCATAATCATGTCTGCCTTAGTATGGGATGGTTCTAATTTAAGAATTTCAGCAGGATCGATTTGATCATCACCAGGTAGAGTTACTAACCACTGATGTGTTCCTGCATAATATAAATCTTTGATACTCATGCCATAGCCTTGATTGTGTGTATGAGTGATAACTTTTAATTCTTTCCATTGTTTTTGAAGTTTTTTTAATAATTCTGGAGTACCATCGGTAGAACCATCATCAACTACGACAATTTCTAACTCTGTGGTGATTGATCTGCCTGCTTTACGTGCTTTTTCCAAGACAGTTGGAAGTGTTTCAACAACATTGTATGCAGGAATTAAGATTGATAATGATTGCAACATAGACGTATAAAATTAACTATCTACCAGTTTTTTTCCGGTATGCGTTTCAACAATTGTTTTGGATCAGGATAGCGCATCTTTAGCCATTCTATATATTTGGTAATACCTTCTTCAATGTCTATCTCTGCGTTCCAACCAATTATCCGTTTCGCTTTTGCTGTATCAGCAGCATGACGCATAACATCATTTGGACGAGCAGGGAGTTGTTTGGGGCCCGAAGTAATCCCGGTTGCTTTACAGATTGCTTCCGCTACTCGTTTTATAGAAACCTCTTGACCATAGGCAATATTTATCACATCACCCATCAAGCGATCAGAGCTACTCGCAGAAATAATTCCTTTGATGGTATCGGAAATATAGGTAAAGTCTCGTGTCTGTTCTCCTGTTCCGAAGATGAGTGGAGTTTCTCCAGCTAGGGCACGAACACACATTCGAGGAATAACTTCACCATAAACATCTTCAAAATGAGCCCGAGGACCATAGGTATTAAACAAGCGAATAATCATTGTCGGAAGGCCTTCGTGATGATGAAAATATTCGGTATATAATTCTCCAACGTATTTGCTAACGCCATATACCGTTGTTGGATCTTTGGGATCATTTTCAGTAATTAATTTGCCTTTAGCGCTGCCATATATTTCCGAAGAAGAAATATATATATACCGTTTGAGATTATTTTTTTTAGCTGCTTGTAGGGTAGTTAATATGCCTTTGGTATTTACATCGTGGACTTCTAGTGGTTGTGATAGCGAGAGTCGAATATGAGCAGCGGCTAGATTTATTACTATATCTGCGCCTTTCATGGTCTCAGTAATCTTAGTTTCTTCCCGCATATCACCGTCAATAATCCGTACATTTGGAAATTTTTGTAACTCTTCCTTAGAAAAAACTGCTGCCGAGAAATTATCATAAATGGTGAGGTTATTTTCTTTCGACAAGGTTTCAACCAGATGAGACCCCATGAAGCCAGCTCCGCCCGTCAAAAAAATAGAAAGATGTTTGAATTGCATATAACTTCGCTATTGTAGCAAACTTTGTTATTATACTCATACTTTGCTATATGAAAATTTGTATTACTGGCGGTAATGGATTGGTTGGATCTGCTTTAACAACATTATTAGCCCCACGTTTTCAGATAGTAGCTCCTGATAGAAATAGCTTCAACATCATCGATAGGCATCAAGTCCACTCCTACCTTTCTGATCAGAAACCAGACTTTATTATTCATGCAGCAGCTTATGTAAATGCCGGCGAAGCAGAAAAAGATCGAGGAAATAAACAGGGATTGTGTTATCAAACAAATGTAGAAGGAACCAGAATCTTGATAGAAGAAGGAAAAAAGGTCTCAATTCCGGTTATCTATATTTCCACTGGTTCGGTATTTCATGGAACCGAGAAATCTCCTGGACCATTTACCGAGACTGACGTACCGATAAAAAATGCCAAAAATAATAATTGGTATGGATATACCAAATATCTTGGAGAAAAAACCGGTCCAGAGGTCATTATTCGTATCTCTCATCCAGTCATCCCTGATGATCTGCGGGTCAAAGATGATTATCTTCATAAAATACTTCACGGATATGAAACTCGATCGCTCTTTCCATTATTTACTGATCAACTATTTCCACTCACCTATATCGGTGATCTTAGCTATGCAATCGAAACTATTTTGTTGCATCGATACACAGGTGTTTTTCATGTTGCCAGTCCTGATGTCGTCAGCCCCTATGAAATGGCGGTATATATGCTGAATTATTTGCATAAACCTATTGATGAACGAATTAAAAAATTACTGATCGATGAATTTCATGCTCAGGGGAATAGTCAATTACGGTTTGCAAAATATTGTGCTGTATCATCTCTTGCCACTCAGAGAAAATTGGGAATTCAATTTCTTTCCTGGAAAAATATTCTAGAAGAAAGTCTTACAACGATCGATCTACAGAAATTACACTGATCTAAAGCTTGAGAAATGAACTAGAAATTCAATTTCAAAAACCCTAAAACATTGTGTAGATGAATGGAGCTACAGGTGTACTCTGGGCGGTAATTAATAAAATTCCCACCAATACAAAAACAATCAGAATAGGTAAGATCCAAAATTTTTTGTGATCAATGAGAAATGAAATAATTTCTTTAAAAATACTTAGTTTTTCCATACCTTCTGACTATACAATATTCGCTTTTTTTCTGCATTATGCACTGCAGCTATAAATCCTTAATACTGTTTTTCGTAGGCAGAAACCATTTTTTTCTTTTTTTCCCAATAGGTAGTTGTCCTAGATTTCCAGCTTAAATTTAATGGCTCCTGTCGAGATAATTTCATTAAGAACCCAATCGGGGTGAACCCGACTAAAAAGACTATAGTGAACAAAATAGTACTTACGACAAAGCCGATACACATACTGACTCCCATCCAAACCCGATAGAGTGGTGTAAAAAATTTAGGAAAACTAAGTCCAATTAAGAAAAATATACCTACTACAATAAAATATCCTGAGCGTTCCGATTCGGGGACGAATCGGCGAACTAATAAGCCAAAAACAATCGCTAAAATGGCAAACAAAAAACGAATATCTCTCGATTTTATTTTTAGATCTTTTATATCTTGTAATATATCTTCCATAGTTTTAGTCTAATACGAATTCTTGTTTCCATTTCTTATCATCATCAAAAGATGGTTGTTTTTTCTTTTCTAAAATATAATTTCCTAAAATGAGAAAGTCGATATTTGTTCGCATAAAACACCGATAGGCATCTTCATAATCTTTCACAATCGGTTCTCCTCTGACATTAAATGAGGTGTTAATAATCAATGGGCATTTGGTTTGTTTATAGAACTCAGAAATGAGCTCGTAATAGAGTGGGTTGGTTCGTTTCGAGATCGTTTGGATTCGAGCACTATAATCGACATGGGTAACTGCAGGGATATCAGACCGAATAAGTGACAGACGTTCTAATCCCTCTTTCTTTTCTTGAGAAACGCTAAGTTTTTTCCGATGGGTCTTTTTTACAGGGGCAACCAATAGCATATAGGGACTTTCATGATCTAAATCAAAATAGGTATTCACTTTTTCTTCTAATATAGCAGGAGCGAACGGTCGAAAACTTTCTCTGAATTTTATTTTTAAATTCATTGTCTTTTGCATGCGAGGGGAGCGGGGATCTCCTAATATAGAACGGTTCCCTAACGCTCGAGGACCGAATTCCATCCTTCCCTGAACCCATCCAATAACTTGCTCATTTTTTAAATTGGTGGCAACGATTTTCACTAGTTCTTTGGGAGAAGCTTTTTTATAGGGAATATTTTTCTTGATAAGAAATTGTTCGATTTCCTGGTTGGAATATTCAGGTCCCAACAGTGCCCCTTGCATTGAGTCATATTTATTTACCGTGCGAGGATTTCCTAAATATTTATACCAAGCGAATAATGCCCCACCTAAGGCTCCTCCTGCATCACCAGCGGCTGGTTGGATCCAGATATCATCAAATGGGCCTTCTTGTAGGAGTCTGCCGTTAGCGACACAGTTTAAGGCGACACCGCCTGCTAAACACAAATTCTTCATCTTGGTTTTTTTGTAGATAGACTGCGCGAGCTTAAGAATAATATCTTCAGTGACATACTGCAGACTTCTAGCAATGTCCATGTGACGTTGAGTTAAAACATCTTCTTTTCGTCTCACCGGCCCTCCCATGAGGGTATTGAAGGCATCGTTAGTCATCGTTAATCCCACCGCATAATTAAAATATTTCATGTTTAAATGAAAGGAACCATCATCTTTAACATCAATCAATTCATTGTAAAAACGATCAATATATTTAGGTGTGCCATAAGAAGCCAAGCCCATGACTTTATATTCACCAGAATTAACGGTAAATCCTAAATAGTAGGTTAGAGCGGAATACAACAACCCTAAAGAATGGGGGAAGGCAATCTCTTCAACAATTTCCATACTGTTGCCCTTACCAATACCCATCGTGGTGGTTGCCCATTCCCCAACGCCATCAAGGGTTAATATTGCTGCTTCTTTAAAGGGAGATGGATAGAACGCTGAGGCAGCATGTGACTCATGATGTTCAGGGAATAGCATCTTACCTTTATATTGGAGTTCTGTTCTGATAGTGTCTTTCATCCAAAGTTTTTTCTTGACCCAGGAAGGTATGGCTTTGATATACGAAGGGTACCCGGATGGAGCAAATTGGAGATAGGTTTCTAATAAACGATCAAATTTGATAAACGGTTTTTCATAAAAAACTACATAATCAATTTTCTCAGTGGTAATCTTACCTTGTTTCAAACAAAATTCAATTGCTTGTTTGGGAAAACCCGGATCGTGTTTTTTGCGAGTAAACCGTTCTTCTTGGGCGGCAGCAATGATCTTCCCATCTTGCACCAGGCATGCGGCACTATCATGATAAAAAGCTGAGATCCCTAAGATATTCATCTGTTGAATTATTAATAATTTCAGCTCAATATGCAATCTGACAATTTTTCAACTACCCGCTGTACCTGATAGCAGGTGGCATAGTATAAATAATCAGTGTTTTGAGGATTTGGGATTATCTGCAACCGTCTACGAAATTTACAACGAAATCTATGTACGATATTTTAGTGGTCATAATCTGGTTTTTTATTGCGCTTACAATCCATACGTTCCTTCATAGAAGGGTTCGTTCTCATCAAAATATAGCTTTAATGGTTAGTTTGATATATTTTTTAGGTATACCGTTGTTAGTTTATGTTCAAGCGAAACTACCCCTTATAGACATACATTTACCTATCTCTGCAGGGTTTATTGTCCTGTTGTATAGTCTCTATCTAATCTTGTTTTATTCGTATCAATTTCTCGAAGAAAAAAGCTCCTCAAGCTTACTCTATGCTGCTTTTTCAGAGAATCAGATAATGAAGAAAAAGCAGATTATTCATAGTTTTTCTGATGAGAGTATTATCGATGCCAGATTAAAAAAGCTGGAAAAACAAGGACTTATCCGTAATTTGCAGGGAGTATACACGCTGACAATTAAGGGTCGTCTGTGTTTCATTTTGCTTAAGTGTTTGTGTTTTGTTTCGGGTATGGAGGTGGGTGGATGATTGATGTTTTTATTGTCCTATTTAGCCTAATTACTTTTGGTTGTTATGTAGTACTGCAGTTTTTATTTCTGCGAATATTCCCATCAGCTGAACGAATTGGTTTTTTGTTTCGACTACAGATCCTTATCGCTATTTTGCTGGCAAGTTCTTTGGGGATTATGACGTGGTTGCATGTTATTCGATTGGAAACTTTTGGAATTGTTTTTGTCTTGAGTGAATTATTTTTTAATATGCTCGCTCTGCTCTACGTATGGATTATTTTTAGCTATTTGGAGTCTTCAATACCACTGAAGTTGTTATCGATTATCAACGCAGCAGAGCAGGGAATAACCTCTGAGGAAATGAAACATAAATACTCTAAAAAAGAAGCAATACAGCGAAGACTCGATCGATTTGAAAAAATGGGAATAATTACCAGAAAGGGATCTGAATATACGAAAACAAAGCACATGAATTCTTTTTATATTCGAGAATGTGTTTTTACGGTGATGAATAGATTATTCCCGGGGAAATAAATTCGGCGTATCAGTTTTCCAAATTTTCAATCTATCTTTTTCTATGAATGAGTAATAGTTATATTGAGAAAAATCTTGGTCAGTATTCTCGGTAAGAATATATGAGGGACGACTATTGGCAAGGGCGGAAAAATTGTTATCTGAAATATATTCTGGAGAATCCTTCCGTTTCCATCCGTAGTAGTAATTCACCACCGAAATATTTGCCTTCGTTAATAATACTTGTGAACAGCACATAAGGTTTAACACATAAAAATGAGAATGATCTTCTCGGACTAAGTGTTCGATAATTTCTTTTTTTGATTCTGGAATAGATTCAAAGGTAGTGGCAATTTTAGGTTGATTTGCTAGTCCACACCATACTAATGCGCCGATCGTAATGGCGATGGTAAGTAATTTATTTTTTTCATACACTTCATCAGCACAAGAGCATAATAACGCGATGATAATCGGTAACGTTGGCAAGACAATTCGTTGAGGAACTCTAAAAATCCACCACGATTTGGTTATTTGATAGATCCAAAACCAGGGCGAGTAGGGATACCGAATCGAGAAATATAATCCTGCTGCCAAAATCACTAAAACAAGGATGGATATTTTCTGTTTTGACCATATTGACCTGAGTTTGTAAAGAAAGATAAACGGTAGAGGACTGATAAAGGCATAGTACTCATACCAATTGTAATAAAATCCGATCAGCCGTTGTAATGTTGGTCGGTCGTAGAATTCAACTCCCCAGGGAATAACAAAAGGGAGGATAAAAAAAGGAAGCTGCAGTGATCCTCGGAGAGGTTGTTCAATAACTCTGGAATAGACTGGCAATACATCCACTAGAAAACTATACAATCTCGGAGATGCAAGAAGAAAAAACACACCCAACGAGGAGAGAAATGGAGTAATTCGTAGGGGTACTCGTTGAATCAGATAGTACATCCTCATCAGTGATACCAGTATAAAGGTAAACCACAAAATATAAATTGCTCCACTGTAAAATAAGAGAGCAAAACCCAAGGCATTCCCAATTCCATCTCTAAGAGTCCAATGCTTTTTTAGACCTATGGTGAATAGAAAAGGGAGGAGAGGATAGGCAAGAATCTTTTCGATGTGACCTGCTGCTATTGCCGCAGCTAAGGCTCCCGACAAGCTATAAAGCAATGCTCCCCAC
This sequence comes from Candidatus Woesebacteria bacterium, assembly GCA_044223895.1. GTDB lineage: Bacteria > Patescibacteriota > Microgenomatia > UBA10105 > UBA927 > CAKZSU01. The sequence continues at coordinate 19,630 of JBGALL010000001.1, read as the reverse complement.
AGACGCGTATAGGTAGAAACTTTTATTGAGTTGAGAAAATAATACATACTAACACTGGAGCTGACTACACTTAGCCAAAATACAACCCGTATTCCTGTAGGTATCCCCCAAAGCAGGAGTGGTAGAGAAAAAAAAGGATTAAAAAAAGCCGATAGAGGATCACCAATGGTTGATATTCCCAATCCCAGATGAGGATTGGTTACCGGTAAAACACCGTTGCGGATTGAATCCACCAAAAAATAATAAATGGGAAGATTCGAATCATAGTCAGTAAATAAACGGAAAAATAAATGTCTGGTGCTCCAAAGAACGGGAATTATATAGAGTGAAGGAATAGAAATTAAGGTAATAAAATCTCTCGATTTCATAGGTAACAATAGAAACTAGTGCGTATTGTACTGTTTTTATAGCTGTTTTCGTATATGGCTTCCAGCCGGATAGATCACTTGCTACAATGGTTAATATGTCTCACATTGAACGCTGGATACAAAAAAGTATACCCATCTTGCTTGGATTGGGATTAATCGTTTTGATCTTGTTACGAGTTGAAGTTGCCGCAGGAAGATTTTTTGATGTCGATGAATTTACTCATATGCATTGGGCTGCTCAGATATTTATGGGGGAGAAGCCATATGTCGATTTCTTCACCTTTTTCCCTCCAGGATATCACTGGTTATTACAACCCTTATTTGTATTGTTTAAAGATTCTGCCACCATTTTTATAGCCGGAAGATTTCTGAGCGTTGCCGCCTTTATGGGAATACTGGTAGTTACTGCAATATTTTTTGCTCGATTTCGTTCTGTCCATTATGCACTCTTGCCAGTATTTATTTTGGCGTTTTTACCCATGCCCTATGATAAATATTTTGAAATCCGCCCCGATACCTGGTCAACTTTTTTGGGATTTGTCGGAGTGATGTTACTTAGTTTCGGTTGGGGGGAGTTACGAAAAGTTCACCATTCAGAATTGAGAATTAAGAATTCTAAAATCAACAAGTCGACGCTCTTATTTTTTAGTGCTGGAGTGGTCTTTGCAATTTGTCTTTTGGTATTACCGAAAATGTTGCCCTTTGTCATGGTAGCTAGTGCCGTGGAAGCCGGGCGGACACTCTTTGAACTATTCAAAAAATTTAAGGGTTCACATGCTGGGCAATCCTATCTACAAATCCTCGAACCATTCTTGGCGCTGTCGGTTGGCGGGATATTGATTGCTGGATTATTTTTTATTTGGTTACTTACGTTAGGGAATTTTGGAACTGTCTGGTATTCATTGACGAAAGAAGGTATCGAAGGGAATCAAATTGGAAAATATTTCATCATGGAACCCCATTTATTTTTCTTTCCCAATAGTTCTTTCTATGGTGGAGAAGGAATTACCTTATCATATGTGGTAAATCATACGATATGGTTTATAGCAATTATCGTGGGGAGTATCCGTTTATTTACCCCCTTTATTACAATTCAAAATGATAAAACAACGCTGCTTGATGAGTTAGTGATGACGGGAATATTCTTTGTGAGTGTCTACGGATATATTTATTACTTTCCACTCAAACATACCCAATATCTTATTCCTATCGCAGTTTTTATTGCCTTTTATGCTGCCGATGGACTAGTAAGTATATTCCATTTTTTTACCAAGGAACGCACCAAAAAATCTATGGCTCTGCACCTTGTTCCTGTAGGTAGTGTTATTCTCCTGATTATCGTGGGGATAGCTGTTAATCGACAGTTGAATGCACGAAAATTAGTTTGGAAAAATAATGCCCAGATGGAAGAATATGATTTATTAATCAAATCGGTGCCCAAAACAGCGGTGGTGGTCGATTTAGAAGGGAAGATGTTAACTTGGAAAAATGGCTATTATGTCTGTTGTTTAGCCTTTGGGCAATTTGGGCAGTTTTTGAGTCATCCCTTACCAAAATTATCTGAATCATTAGTAAAAAATAATGTCGAATATATTTATCAGGGAGATAGTGGAAGATTACCCACAGTACTTCCAGAAGATATGGCGTATATCAATCAACATTATGCACCTCTTCCTGAATGGAATGGAAAATTACTGAAGAGAAAATAATTATGCCTGAAGAAGCAATAATCCAACCTATTATTGAACCAAAACCAATTAAAAGTATCGACAGTATTTCTGTGATACTTCAGGAACATCACGACAATCCTTTTTCGGCAGTTGAAATCAAACCTATAGACTCTGGGAGAAGTTCGTATAGATTTGATGCCGTGGTTCGATCTCCTGACGGGAAAGAGGCAACGTTCGGTTCAGCGATAGGACCAGAAAGTGTATTTACGAAACCTCCATCTCGGTTAACTTCTCCCGAAGATGTTTTAACTGTGCCCAGAGGATATTTTGAAGAGACAAAATATTTCCAATGCCATCCGTTGACTGAAGCCTGGCAGTATAAAGATAAACGAGGACTTCAGTTTTTAGGAACTGCTGATCATCACGAATTGTATTACTATTTATTGAAACAAAAGTCGGAGGATATAAATCCTCAGGATATCTTGTTAAATTTTGATTCGCACGATGATATCACCCAAAAAGAATATGATGCTGAGAATACGACAATTCTGGCAGGGGATTTTGTTGGAGCTGGATTTTCTCAGACTGTACGAAAAACGTGGGATCATTATGTGGTCGTCGCTCCTCCTGAAATGAATGGAAAAGGAGTCGAAAAATTCCCAGGTAAAGCGGAACGATTTAATTCAAACGACAAAAAACAGGCTATGGAACGAGCTCTACAAGCAGCTCGATTGAAAGGAAGTAAAGTCATTGTTAGCCTTGATTTAGATTTTTTTGGGGCCACTGATACGATAGACTATGATCAAGTAAAAGCTCAAACCGAGATGCAGGAAATCTTCACCCTTATCAACGAACATCGAGATCAAATCCGGTTGGTTCATGTTACGGAAAGTCTGGGATATTCCCAAAAAGTTGACCAACAAATCACTTCCTTATATCAAATGATGGTCAAGGAAATAAACCAAATGAACGCATGAAAAAATATCTAGGCCTACTGATTATTTTTATTTATATCCTTTTTCAGGTAGTAAGTTTGCCTCACGTGGGTATGACGTGGGATGAACCATCAAGTTTTTTCTTTGGTCGGGCTTCATTACACTTTTATGAAACAGGTGATCGGGGATATCTCCAAGATTCTGAATGGAAAAATCCTCAACGCTTTGGCAAAGATCCACTGCAGTATATTTATGGTGAAGATGTTTATCCACCCTTTCCATTTATTATTGCTTCACTCAGTTCATCGATATTGTCTGAACATCTTCACCTCTTAAATCCCATCACAGCACACCATTTGGGATTGGTGGTTATTGGGGGAATAGGAGTACTAGCTATGTATGGGATTGGGATGGCACTTGGTTGGTCATCATGGTTAGCCACTGGAATAGCCCTGGTATATGGTACCTATCCCACAATTATTGCCCAAATGCGAAATGATGCCAAAGACGTCCCCTTAATGAGCATGATTGTTCTTTTTGTATTCATGACTTTGAAATTTCTCCTTTCAGTTAAAAAAGGAGGTAAACAGAATTTTCTGTGGGCGATAGGTACAGGAATTAGCATGGGGTTAGCAATTGGGAGTAAACCAACAGCGGGGATAATGATTCCTATACTTGGTATCTGGTTTATTATTTCCTATGGTTTACTATTTTCTTTTAGAAAAAAAATTGGCTCCGTCCCCAAACTTATCGCTCCAATAGTATTTATTGGTGTTGTTGGATTACTTGTTTTCTTCTTATCGTGGCCATGGCTGTGGGACAATCCAATTGGAAAGATTGAACAGGTTTGGACCTTCTTTAAAGTTGTCGGCAGGGGGATGCCTACTTTGTACATGGGGACTGTCTACAACGCGGGATATAACCTTCCGTGGCATTATCCGCTGGCTATCTTAGCCTTTCAAACACCGATTTCAGTTTTGATTATGGGAGGATTAGGTGTAGTAGGGGGATTAGGAGTATTTGTGAAAAAGCGAAATCCTTGGCCATTACTTTTTCTCCTTTGGATTGTGATTGGTATGGGCAGATTTTTCGTTCCTGGGGTTTTAATCTATGCCAAAATTCGTCATTTCATTGATGTGATGCCGGCATTTTTTATTTTAATAGGAATTTTTTTGCATGAATTAAGTATTCTGTCATTGAGAAAGTTGGGTAAGAAGATAGCCATATTGTTGGTTCTAATAATGGTATTAGAACAAACCTGGGTTATTGGAACGCACTTTCCTTATGAGCCAAGCTATTTCAATTTGTTCGTTGGTGGTACGAAAACGGTTGCCGAAAAAAAGCTTTTTGATATTGAGTACTGGGCAAGTGGCGTAAAAGATGCTATGAATTATATTGATAGCGTAACAACTAACGACAAACCTGCCACAGTTTACGCATGTACTATGGCACACTTGGCGTTATTTTACGAAACTTCTAAAGTCAAAGTTACTTCTAATTCGGTAGGTGCAACCTACACGCTTGTTCCCAACAGTGCTTCTTGGTTCGGTGGCGTGGCTGCATTTATGAAAGATAACCATGATTTGGTGTATACCATCAAGCGCAATGGGGGAGATTTATTCTGGGTGTTTAAGAGTAAAAGTTATTCGGGATGGAATTGTGGGCAGGAAACTAATATGGTGTATGAACGTCCCTGACGTATCAATCATCCTGCCTGTATATAATGAAACCGCACGACTTGTGCCTGGTTTGACTGCTGTGGTTGAATACCTTGCAAAACAAGATAGCAAGAAAGCAAAAAAACCGCTGCGTTCACGAGCAAAAAAGCCTCAAAGTCTCAAAGCGATAAAGAAATTAACCTGGGAAATCATCATGATTGATGATGGATCAAATGTTCCAGCAGCAGAAGTAATTAACCACTCACACTTGCAATCAACAATTTCTAAACTTATCAAACAAAAGAAATTTCGTGGCTATCGTTTATCTGAAAATCAGGGGAAGGGGAAGGCAATAGCAACAGGAGTCTTCCGTGCAAAGGGAAAATATATTGTCTTTATGGATATCGATGGTTCGGTCCCAATAACTAGTCTTCCCCAGTTTATGAATTCATTAAAAAATTCTCCAATTGCCATTGGGTCACGAAGAATCCCTGAATCGGTAATCGCTGTACATCAACCGTTTTTCCGAGAAACCGGAGGGAGAATTTATACTTTTCTATCCCAATCGATGTTTTCATTGTCGATTCATGATGCAACCTGTGGATTTAAAGGGTTTCAACGAGATGTTGCCAGAGATCTCTTTGGGAGACAAAAGATTTCTCGTTGGGCATTTGATACGGAATTGCTCGCTCTGGCTGTAGAACGGGGGTATGCGGTAGAAGAAATCCCGGTTGTCTGGTCAAACAAGATGGGAAGCAAAGTTACAGTGTCTGATACCTTAGAATCATTTTTTGATATTTTGAGGATTTATTGGTACAAAGTAACTGATGCCTATGATATCAATAATCAAGAGGTTCAGACTATGAAATCTAGTTCAAATCTATCAGTCAATCGATCCTTCCTTTGTGACGGCTGTGGAAGTAGTGAGTTTAACTTTTTATTTGATCATCACCATAACTGGGATGTACAACAGTGTAAACAATGTGGGTTAACCCAGGTATTACCTCGTCCAACTCGGAAAGAAGTTGCGGCTTTATATCATAACGATGAATCCCATTTCGATCCGTATATCGAACAGGAACGAGTCCATCGCACCTACTTTAGAAATAAATTACTTACCATTCGCAATCAACTGCGTCTCAAAAGGAATACTTCTCCGGCTCGACTTTTAGATGTCGGTTGTTTGACCGGAGTACTCCTTGATGAAGCGGGGAAGATGGGAATAAATGCAGAGGGTTTGGATATTTCTAAAGATGCTGTTACCTTTTGCAAGAACAGAGGATTTACCGCCTACCAGGGAACTTTAGAACGCTTTATAAAAAAATATCCAAGAAAAAAATATAATGTGGTAACTGCCTTTGAAATTATCGAACATGAATACAGTCCGTACACCTTAGTCCAGTCGATGTATAAGCTGCTTCCAGAAGGTGGAATAGCCGCCGTTTCTACCCCAAATCATGGCTCATGGTGGAGAATGGTGATGGGCAAACGTTGGCCAGGATATACCCATCCTGAGCACTTATATTTTTTTGATAGTCAATCATTAGCCTACTTATTTAAAAGGGTAGGATTTAGTGAAGTTACCGTAACTAGTGGAGATTCTCGGCCGTTTCCATTGTGGTTTTTGTTTAAACGAGGAGCTGACTATTTTCCCGAATTTGCTTCGATATTAAAGATGTTAGCTAGTATGACCAAACTATTACCGCTAAAAAATCCTATTAATCCTTGGGATGACTTACTCATCATTGCTAAGAAATAATCTATTATCGTCATCCTGAGCGCCACCGCTGAAGCTATGGCGACACACAGTCATTACGTTCAGGATGACAAGGATTATTCACTTTTGCTACACTTAGCGTATGAAGCAAAAGAAAAAGTCATCTTTTCATCAATCCTTTATTCAGTCGTTCTTCTATGTCATTTTCAGTATTATTTTAACCTTTGTTCTTGTTCAAATTCCTTTCTATCACACACTGATCGCTGCTTTTGGAACCTATGGTTATATTGGTGCGTTGATAGCGGGAATGTTATTCGTTTCTGTTTTTACGGCTGCGCCTGCGGTGCTTTTGTTATTAACCTTAGCTGAAACCCACGCAATATTACCCCTGGCAATTATTGCTGGTTTGGGAGCAGTGTTTGGTGATTACATTATCATGTCGGTCCTTACCAAGCATGCAAACGATAGCATTGGATCAATGGCTGAACAGGATGGAATCATGAAGACGGTGAAGTTGTTGCGGCATTCTAAATATCGATTTTTCTTAACTATATTAGGAGCCATTATTGTTGCCTCACCCTTACCAGACGAATTGGGGTTAGCTTTGATGGGGTTGGCTAATATTAAACGATCCTGGTTCCTTTGGTTGACCTTCATTTTAAATACTGTTGGTATATATCTGTTGCTGATGGCCATATAAATTCCTCCTCGTTGACAGGATAGCTTCATCTTTTTAGTATGGATACGACCGCTGCCTCGTCTTTTGTGCAGCGGATTTTTTATGAAGCGGCCTTATATCTCAGTGGTGATACCAGCCTACAATGCCAGTGTCTCCTTAGTGCCTTTATTACAATCATTACGAACTTCTACCTTGAAAGATTTTGAAGTGATTATTGGTGATGATGCTTCTTTTGAGCCGATGCAGTCCTTATGTGGCGAGACAGCGAAGCGGTGTAAGTTTCCTGTCCATTTTGTCCGTTTAAACCAAAATAGAGGACCAGCAGGAGCGCGTAATGCTGCTGCAAAAAAAGCAAAAGGAGTAATAATTGTATTCTTAGACAGTGATGTCGAGGTATACCCAAATACCTTAGCAAATATAGCTTCAAAATTTAAAAATGATGATGATTTAACTGCTGTCACGGGAGTCTGGGATAAACACCAGCGAACTCATCGTTTTTTCCCACAATATAAAGCCTTACGTGATTGGTCATATTGGATAAATGAGCGCGATAGTGATGGATATTATTATCTTTTTTCTACGCGAATAGCTGCTATTAGACGAAAAGTATTTGAACGTTTAGGAGGGTTTAATACTGAATTTAGACAGATGGAGGATGTAGAAATAACCTACCGAATAGCTCGTCGTTACGCCATTATCTTTGCTCCTGATGTCAGAGTCCATCATGAATTTGAAGGATTTTCTGCAGTCGCCAAAAAATATTTTTGGAGGAGTTTCTATTGGATGAGGTTGTATAAGGAGCGGAAAAAATTTGATCCGGTAGCGACAACACGCTGGGAGAGTCTTACTGCCTTAACAGCAGCTGGTGCAGTTAGCGAACTGTTCTTTGGCGCCTGCTTGTTATTTATCTATCCTTCGTATGAATTGCGCTATTATGTCCTGAGTATTTTTACTATTCTTTTCTTGCTTCATGTATTATTGATACGTAGATTTTTATTTTTTGTCAGGAAAGAAAAAGGAAATCTATTTATGATCGGAGCTATTGCTACTGGGATTCTTCTTTATTGTTCGATTGTAGCTGGAAGTATCTATTTCCAAATCAGAAGCTTCAAAAAAACGGTATAACTATTTTCATTTAACTTACCACAATTCGTAGACTACTGTCACTTGAGCTTGGAGCTCAATTTGATTAGATGAAGCAGGAGTTGTTGGAGAAGGATTAGAGGTATTAGATGTAGGAGAAGTATTAGAACCTGTGACTGATGTTCCCGTTTGTCCGGTGGATGTTCCTTCTTGAATCGTTAATACCTTCCCCAGTCTTGCTCCACCAGTGCGAGCCATCTCTTTGGCCTTGTCTGTTGCGTTTTGGACGGCAAGCTTTTGTAGGTCCTGATCGACTTTATCTTGATCTTTGGCGACATAACGTACCTGGCCTACTACTGTAGCCCCATTATTGTATAAGGTCTTTATAAGTTCACTCACTCGCAACGGATCATCAATAGTAACTCGGGCGGCATTAACATATTGATAGACTGGCTGGGTTGATAATGTCCCTCCAGAAATTCCGGTTGACCTTGTTGTGAGTTGATATGGTGTGGTATCAACTGATTTCGGATTAAATCCCTTTACAGCATTTAATAATTGATTAAATCTAGATTCACCCCCGGCAATTGCCTGAGTTTGGGCTGCGTTTTCATAGAGTAATGAGAATGAAAGGATAGCCTGTTCGGGAGGAATAGTTTTTTTGCCGGTACCGATAACCGTGATTGTTCTGGTTGGCTGAGTGATGAAGCTATAGCCGACAGCTATACCACCAAGAAGAAGAAACATGATAGCTATGGTTATAACCAGTGGACGATTATTTTTTACAAACGTATAAGCATCTGGTGATGGTGGTATTTGAGCAGTGGGCATATATCTTCAATATTTAGTATTCCATTGTTATAAAATCTTTGCAAGAGGAGAGTGCTTTGCTTATTGAACTACGGTTTTGGTTGATGGAAGTTGGGTTGCCTTGGTGACGGCAACAGCTTCAAATATTTCAGGTCTGGAAGTATATTCATCAAAAAACGAATCATTGAAAATAAATTCACCAGCAACATTAATCCCAGTAATTACTGCGAAATGCTTTATGCCATTGAAGGTTCCTCCAACAAATATTTGGGTATCAGGATGGATACGCAATTCGTTTTTAAAGCCCTCGAGGACACTATCATCAGCTTGTTTATGTTTATCTGAGTAAAGAATACGAGTTGTGATATTAGGAATGCTGCTGAGCGTTTGAAGATTCATATCGATATTCGTTCCATTGCAGATACCCCCCTGATAATTCTCACGAATAAATGCATTCATTGTATCTGGAGTAAATACAGTATGATTTAATGTATTGATAATTCCCGCTACCGCAAACGGTCCACAAGCATGGTTGGCTGATATGCGTTCACCAGTACAAATCTCATTCACTTCCATGGTTTGCCATTTGGCAGCTTTCTGGTCAAATTTCATCAAGAAGTCGTGGTTAACTTCTATACATTCACCCTCAAAGAATCGCCCTTTACAACAGGTTTGTTTAGTATCGACCACTCGGTCGGGAACACATGAAGAAACCAGGTTATCCTTGGGGGCAATATAACAGCCATGATAGACATTGGTACAGATTGCTTCTGATACATTTCTAACTTTGGTTGTGGGGATCGAGCCTACACCCGGTGGAGTTAAGATGGACAACAACATTTGGATAGGGGAGATAAACACCGGAGGGATCAGACAACCTGTATTTATGCCAAGAACATTCTGATTTACTGGTTTATCAGCATAGACATGAGGAATAGTTCGGTAACTCAGATCACACTTATCCAGTTCGTCATTTATTTTTTGGGTAATTGATTCAATTGGATTTACTACATGGGAGGGTGTAAAGAATCTAACCTTTGAAGGTAATTGTAACAAATAAGGTTCTTTATACTTTGCCAATGGACCTATGAGGAAAAAATATTGTGGAGGAATATGTACGATGTATTCATCGGTAGTATATCCATTTTTAATTCCGATTCGTTGGTAGTGGTTAAGTATAAGACCCTCTTTGGGAATAGCTTTCCAATCTGGTATGGAGGTCCCTGGAGTATCTGGATTCAAAATAATACCTTCCTGTACTAGAACAGTGTCATTTGCAAACAATAATAAATTTCCTCCATTTTGTTGAATAGTTATATTTCTACTATCATGTCCGTGATTAGTTGAAAGTGAAATAGTCCCTGGTTTAAGCGTGTACCTTTCAAATGATGAATCATTTGAAAAAGATAAGCGTATTGTTCCAGCCAGTTCATATATGGATAAAGGATTTATACTATTGAAAAAAGCCATCATTTGGAAATAATTTTCTTGAGATTTTAGTATTTCTGTGTCTGAACCTGGGTAAAGAACACTGGTATCACTTTGCAAGCTTTTGTTGTATTGATATCGATAAAAATTTTCAAGAATATTTGCAATTAAAATATAAATCATCGATACAGTATGATTCTGTGTATTCAATAATTCCAAAATAAGTCCTGAAGCCAGTGTTCTTCTAATATAAGGATTAGGAATAAGTGATCTATCCTGTTGAGGAGCAGATGTCGGCTTTGCATCTGAAAAAGATGATGAATCATCAAAAATAGCTGATGAGGGTAATGAGATGACCCAGCGTTGATGGGTGTTTGTATCCTCTATAGATAGTCTGGTGGAATCAATTCCTAAGATTACAAATTGTTGGCTTTTGACGGTGGTCACGAGTGTTTCTCTGGGATCACGAGTATCCATATCCATGATAATCACATCGGTATCTAAGGATCCTTTACTACTATTTCTGATCGTTAGATAATGACCATCTTCACTAAACTTTGGCGCTTGAAGGAATTCTGGCTGTAGGGGATGGGTAGCGGTAGGATTGGTAACTAAGGCACGAATATTCGTGGGGAATCCTGTATAGGTATCGAGTAAAACATGTTGGTCAATTACTTTGTTTTCTTTGGGATCGGTAACTAATTTAGTAAGTACTACCAGGTCGGTATTATTGACGGTAGTAATTTCTTTTGAGGCCAAATTCATTTTAAAATTTAATTCCTTTGTTTGAGGATCAAAATAGTACAGTTTGTAACTAATCCCTTCTTGATTGGGATTATCCTTATCAAGAATAGTAATCAGGTAATAATCTCGGTTTGGCTTCAGCTCAGTAAATTCTATGACAGTCATCGCCTCTGGAAGAGCTCGTTTGCCATCAATCATAATTGTCCCATCTCTGAATATGGGAGCAGAGGGAAAAGGGGATGGCTGGATATCTAGTTGCTCAAGTTGTGAGCTTATCATTGTATACAAAGTTTGTATCTGTTGAACTCCTTGACTGGCATAATCTTCACTCTCGGCAAGGTGTATGAGGCGGAAAGCATCTGGATGTTCTCGGACGAAAGTAAATATTTGTGTGAGTTGTTGATTTGCTCGTGAGCTATCAAAATCTTTGATACGGTTTGCTCCAAAGAAATCAAAATCGATAGTAAGGATGATTTTTGAATTCTTTTTTCTCGATTGCTCTAGTGCTTTATTTAGTGCTTGATCTATCTTTTCACTATCAATACGTTCCGCTTTTTCTCCCAGATTATCGATACCGAGTTTGGGAGCTTCTTTTGGTTCTACTACTATATAGTGATCCCATACTTTTCGAACGTTATCAAAAAATCCAGTACTCACAAAATTGCCAATATTAACTACATTACTATTGATCTGGTTTGATACTTGATCGACATCATCGTGTGAGTCAAAATTTAATAAAATATCATCTTGATTGGTTGAGTTTGTGGGTTGAGTCAGCAGATAAAAATAGAGTTGATGGTGGTCCGAAGTACCTATCAAAGGAATTCCAGATTGTGTAGTATATTTCCAAATTCTTTGGAGAGGATGAAGAATTTGATTATCTCTTTTCTGAAATTCATTGAATTTGTAATGGTTCGGTAAAAGCATCTTGTCGAGAATTAGAAGACATAAAGTACGCTTCTGTACCCTCTGGAGTTGTTACATGAACTCTAAAATAATTGGGACTTTTTTCTTCTGGAATAATATCTACTTGATGCGAATTGCGTGATTGCGTGGATGTTCTATCTGGTTGTTTGATACTAGTTTGTTGGTCCTTTTGAAAAAGTCGTAGTTGTCTTATTAAATCCACTGGATTTTTGAATCCACCTTGTTCAGCGATAAATTCATCATAATTTGGATAGAGCCAATGAGAGAGATCTTCAAACCATTGTACCGGACCGGAGCCATATACGATAGAAGATTGTTTAGGCTGTTGTATCGATTGAGCCAAATAGAAATCAAGACCTGGTTTGCCTACATTCTCGAGCATCCGATTAATAGCATTCATGTTTTTGAAAAATAAGCGGATAGAAAAGGGGACATCAAGATTCAATGATGTAGCTTTTTGCAATACTGTAGTCATAACCAGATCACTGTTTCTGATGTTAATTCCAAGTTTGAAAACTGCTTCAAAAATTTGACCTCTTAATTTCATGCCTTGTATAAACCCAACGCCATTAATTTTTAATAAATAATTAACAAAGTTATTTAAGCGTACTATTCCTAATCCTTTTCCCAGAGCTACAGACCGGATAAAGGCTGCTTGATCTTCTTTCAGAGTGAGATAGTATCCATGATCTATCAAAATAGCTGCGTCAATCTGGGGATTTACGATAACGTTACCGGGATGCAAATCCGAGTGAAGAATATGCACGATTGTTCCATCTTCTTTAGTAAAAGGATGAGTGAGTGCATCAATATATTGCTCAGCTAATGCCTCTGCGGCTTTTACCGTACGTGGACTATTCCGTTGATCAGAATTAACCAAAGAATTGAGGGTATTCCCACTGACAAATCCTTCCTGTTTAACAAATTCGTTATAAAGTTCGGTACTAGGTGAGACAGCAATGGTAAATCCATTAGGTGCCTGATAATTGTTGTAGCGTTCACTAAATAAAGGGTTAAGTTCTAGAAAATGTTCATCGATAACATCTTCATCAATCCACTGTCGTAAGGTTGCTAATAATCTCTCTCCCAACGCATAATTAGCTTGATTTTTTGGATCAATATTTTGTAGCTCACTAATAATTCCTTGTAAAAGTTTGTAATCATCATCGAGCCGTTCGCGAAGATTTGGATTGGTTATCTTATATACACTATGATTTTCTTCTGTCGATGAAATTGTGCTCACTGGATTGATGTTTCTGGTTTCAAAGACACTAACGATTGAACCTCCGCCTATCTTTTTTTCGATATACATATGTCTGAGTTTTTCTTGCATGAGTACGATTTGTTGGTCATAAAAATATATTTGCTGGGTTATTTTCTCAATATCTTCTGCAGATGATAGGGTGGCTTTTGAAGATTCAAGGATTTCGACACGAATACGGAATGATTTAATTGCTGCTTCAGTGGTTTGGAACACATTCGCCATTACTAATTCTGAAGCATTGTCATAAACATCTTGAAACTCTTTTTGAGATTCTATATCTAGAGGATAATATTGGCCAAAGACCTGGAGGAACCGTACACCTACTGCTCCTAATGCCTGAGAAACATTTTTGAGAAGGCCGATAACAGTCACTGTTTTACTTGGTTGTGAAGTATTCTTCTCTGGCGTAGAAAAATTATTTGTGTTCTCAATTGACGTATACAATGAACTAATTTCCTTTCGAATATTTTTTACTTCAGGAAACTTTTCTTCCTCCTGGCTTAAGGATTCGCGAGTTCTGGTCATATCTTGAAGAATTTTTTGTTGGAGATTTGCCACGTCTTTATCTTTGCCAAAAAGAATTTCTTTCAGTCCTTTGTTTTTACCTAAGTTACCACGAGCAATAAATTCTGCTACATCTGTATCGGTCTTAGTTGTAGGCTTTTGTAGAAATTGGTCTGCTAACCCAGAAGCGAGAGCAATTGCAATTTTTTCCCGAGCATCATTTTGTCGTAAAGCAGCAAGAATGACATTACGTAATAATGATTTTGTCATCTCATCTCCGGAAACATTTTCTAAAAGCAGATTTGCAAACGCTGGATGAATAGACTCATCATTTAAAATTCCTGATTGGGGATCAACAAATAATTTAGTTAACAGAACTATTTTTTGCTCTTTGCTCATGGAATATACTTGGTCCATAACTTCAGAAAAGAGTACTGGTGAGAAACTTGTTTCTGTCAGATTTTTGTTAAATAATGAATAATATTTTTGAGCGATAAATAGTCTTATTATCCTATCATCACCTGTTAAACCAGCCTGGAAAAATTGCATACTAGATTGCGCCCTATAAAAATTGCCAAGGAGAGAATCTGCCAGTACTGCCCCTGATCCTTTGGTAATCATGGAACTAGATATGTTGGTAAGAAAATTTTCTCCAAAAACTTCTTGCATTTGTTTATATTCTTCATAAGTTTGGATTCTGTTCTGGAATAACGTTGTGATAGTAACGGGGTCTATAGTGTCTTGTGTAAGTTCATCTTCTACGAAGGCAACTACTTCAGAAAATGGGGCCATTTTTATAAACTGATTTTTAAATTTACTAATTATGTCTCTATTTTCTATGGAGTCTGGTAAATACTCCAATGCTTTTATGGCAGTAATCATCTCTTCAGCGGAATTTGGTACATGGACTATTGTTGTTTGCAAATATTGAATCAACGCTAGAGAGAAAGGCTCAAGAAACTTTGTTTCTCCATAATTAATACCAAGAGGAGAGCGATTGGTTTCATAGAGGTAATGTATTTCATTTAGGACACTAAGGGCCTTTCCATAGGTTTTTATAGTTAAATTTCCTGAAATATCAAGATCCTGAATAAGTCTGTTCTTTAGTAGAATCGCTGCAGGTTGTTGGAATATTTGTTCCGCGTACTTACTGTAAAATCCATCAATTGAAAGATTCTGTTTAAGTATGACAGGTGAATTTACTGTCATTGCTGTAAGTTGAGAAAGTTGTTCATTAGAAAGGGTTTGCAAGTAATCGTTATGTTCTTGTTGGAAGACAGTAGCAATATTTGTGATCTGATCCATATCTGTCACAGCAAAAATATGAGTGTAAAAGGTGAATAAAAATTGAGAAAAGACAATCTCTTGTTGTGATGCCTGGTAAAATGGATTCCAATTTGATTTCTGGAATGATGGAGAATCAATAAAGTCTAGGAGTATTTGTTTAAACCAACGAATATCTTCAACAGACATTTCCCTGTGAGTATGTTCTGTCTCAGATACTCTCTCTGTATATGTATAATTGTTGTTTTGAATAAATTGGAATATTTCACCAGCATCTTTAGCAAGGAAATCTGAAATTTTTTGAGAATCTTTATTACGAATAAGCTGGAATAATATATCCCTACTAATAGGAAAATCTCCGCTTACTGAATTTTGAAATTGTTCAGTCAGATATTGTTCTTGAATTTTTATCTGTAATGCATTGCCTTCTAAACTTTGAGAAATAAAGTTTCTGACAATTCCTTGAATATAGGCAGGAGTAATTTTTTCACCGTACATAGCTGATAAATTGGTCAGATGCTGCACGGCGAGATCTATTGCCTGAGGATAATAATCAACGGACGGTAAGAGGAGAAACATGTCACGCAGTACTTTCTCAGTTACATTCATTCTGGTGTTAAGAACTAATTCTGATGGAGATAAGTTTTCAATCGGCTGAAGAGTTTTTTGTACTAGATGAGCAATCTCTTCAAATGATGAAGTATCTGGTATTTTGTCAATGAATTGAGGCTTCAGTCGGAATGTATAGATCTGAGAGAGTAATTTCGTAGGAACGTAGTTATCTTCCAAACTGAGTTTAGACAGATCATCCTTAATGTTTACATTTGTTAAAATATCTGCCCAGGTACTGATTAGTTCTGTCTCAGATGGTATAAGAAGGTCTATAAGCCGTCTTTGTATAATAGCTGATGGTAATATCCTAGAAATCCATGATTGTTTTAGTCTTACATTCTTTACTGCTAGCTGAAAATTTTTGATTGTTGTATCAGCTTTAGCTTCATAGTCCAAACCTGTTGCAGTTCCTAATAAATAATACAGTTGTTCTCCTGATAGATTAGTATTCGGTAGTCTCTGTCTGAGAGTAGTGAGGAGTATTTCTTTTCTTGTCGAATATTTTGAGAGATCTCTATATAACCCCCAAAACAATTTAATTGATGAAAGTTTTCCTGGATTATTCCAATGCAAGAATTCATTCTTAATATAATTAGTGGTCATCATTAGTTCATCATTGATTTGATCGAGGTATGCACCTACCACAGGAAGGGGAATAGAGCTAAGAAGTTGTTTAAGCTCTGCTGGATTCTGTGTCTTCTGAAGTGTATCAAATGGTGTTGCGTATGAAGGATTTTTCCAGTTAGCTGGGATTATCTCAGTAGAAAACTTGCCAATTGAACCATATTCTATGTGTCGAGCTAAAAGGAGTTCTTTAATAATTCTTAATTCATTACTTCCATGGGCAATATCTGATGAACTTTTTTCGTAATAAAGTTTCAATTTTTGGAGTACTGCTTGCATTGAGGATGATTTATACCCCAACAATGTCAATATGTTTCCAACATAATCTGCTTTGTATTCTTGTAATCGTTCTACGAATGGTAAATTGGTCAAGCTGCCTTTGAAAATAGCCGTTCTCCAATTTAAGTAGTTATCTTCATAGTGTGAAATTTCGTGAGCAAGAACAGCTGTTAATTCAGCTTTTGTTTCCATTAAATTAATGAGAGACTGACTGATCATTAGTGTCCCATCATAAAACATCAATGCATTAGGTTGACCATCAGCTAGTACAAAAACCCTGATATCTTCTAAAGGCGTTTTTCCTTCACTTAGTCTTTGTTTGTTCATTACCTTAATTATTGAACTAGACATATTTTGAATATTTGTAGTAATTGGATCGTCAACAGCATAAAGTCGATTATTTTGGAGATATAAATTCATCTGATTGGTCATGCTTTCGTATCTCTCTGGATCTTCATCTTTTTCTATCCAAGAGCGATCAAGGGGAGTTATCCTCTCAGAAAGGGGAATGAGATCTCTATCTTCTGTTCTGCTGGAGGAATATTTTTGAACTACATTTTTGTTCACCGTCAACCTGCTTTGGGTAAACAAATCAAAAAGCCCAAATCCACCATTTTGTCGAATGAACTCATCATAGTTGGGATAGAGCCAGTGGGAGAGATCTTCAAACCATTGGGCAGTGCCGGAGCCAAAGATAGTTTGAGAGTTAGAGGAAGGAGGAATGGCTGGTTGATATTCTCCAGTAGGGAGTGGGGTATTGTCGGAGAGATCGTCTGCAGTGGTACTCGCTGTCTTCACTAATTCTGGGTATGCTTGGATAAATTCCCCAATTGTTCCGGTAAATGTCTTGTTTTCATGGTCGAAAAAAGTCACCACGACCTGCAAGTTCTGAGAAATTCTTTGATTTTTAAGAAGAAGGATGAATCGATCTAATCCATTGTCTGTGCCACCAATATTCCAAAGCAGAGTATCATTTTCTTTGGTGACAGTGATGAGGGGGTCTCCCTGTGTTTCAGACAGCGCAGCTGCTCTACGAATTTCATTGTGGCCAGGTAGATCATTTTCTTTAGGGACGGAGTAGATCAATTCATCACTATCATTAAGTAGGGCAGAGAATGGATAAAATGGTTGTCCTGGGGCTAAGGTTCCAGAGAACATCATATTTCTAAAAATAACTGACGATTTACTAAGATTGATCCGTTTTGTCTCTATATTTGGTGCTAGATGGAACAGGGTAATCTCTCCAGAAGCAAGTTTCGATTGAAATTCTTGCTTACTATATCGATATGTATTGCCGGTAAGATCTATCATCTCAACCACATCTTCCCAAGCAAACATAATCAGATGCAGATCATTGGTATCTCGGAATTCGTCACCAACCTTAAATTCGTAATTTTCTAGATGGGCAATCTTCCCCAAACTAATATTGTTTCTATCAGCTGTCATAAGTCTTGCCGTTGGATAGATAAATTGAGAATGAATAAGTTTTCTAGCGAGTAGTTCTAACTCAGTATTCGAGAGGGGAGTTTGAATCATTACCTGATTGGTTGAGAAATTAATTCTGACACCAATTTCATCATCTTGTAATTCAGTTGCATTGGTTTTTACTTGAAATGGACGATCAAAATATGCTAAGTCACTCCTTTTTATGACAATTAATCGTTCTTGGTCTAAATATAAGCCATTGTCTAAAATATCTTTGAATGTTTGCCCAGTATGTATTCCAGCTTCCATATAGGTGCGTTCATAGAATCGAGTATCGAGTGGTGCTCCTGAATCAACAAGTATTTGTATTGTTTCCAGATATTCATTAACCGTTGCTTTATCCGCAGGTCCATTGTTAATTAGCACACCTCCGTCTGTATTACTGATTACGGTTGTATAGTTTGTCCATTCATCACTAGGAACACCCATGGAATAGAAAATTGCGTCATGCATTGCTGAAACATTATGTGGTAACCCTACTATAACCCGTCTATTTTTTAGATCGATGATCGCTTTGTACTGTTTCTTTACATCTTTTAGTGCTGGCAAATTATCTGCGCCATATAATTGATCAACGATTTGCTCTTCAGACCAGGAATTTAGATTAGCAAGTAACAGTTTTCCACTTTTGTTATTTAGTAGTACCCGACGAGCTAAGGAATAACTGAGTTGAGGATTCTTTTGTAATACATTGAGTAATGTGGGAGAAGAAAACAATTGTGAAAAGATATTTTTATATTGACCGAGATTCTCTAAAGCATACTCAACATAGGAGTCATAATATTTACTATCGATAAACGATGGGAGTAATTGTTGATCTTTAATAGCCTGAAAGAGATCATATATATTCTGCTCCTGAGCTTTACCCTGTAAGGCTATGGAAAATGCAGAATAGAGTGTATGTGATCCAATATCTTTTACCTCGTAGATAACTTGCAGGTTTTTGGGTACATATTTTGCGACCATTTTCTGCTTAAACTCTAGTATTTCAGCGATATCAGTTTCGTTGGGGATGATTGCTAGTAACAATGACTGGATAGTGTCTGAATCTTTGGAAGCAAAATACTTATCAAAAATCTGTTCTAATTTATTAATTAATTCTTTATCAGAGGTATTTAGTTTTACCAGGCTACCTAGAGCTGTATGGAGTGTTGATCGATTAATATCTTTTCCTGACAACAACTGATCTACATAAAAGTTTGTAAGTAATGGACGAATATGGACTGCTATAGTTCGGTTGGTTGTCTGATCGATAAAATTTTGGATTAAGGTATTATCTTTTGAAATGGCTGCAAGTACTTTCTGGTATTCTACAACGCTGTATTCATCTGAATTTGCATAAAAATCAGCATAATACGGTATATTTGAATTGGAACTGTTTTTACCAGTAAATGCCATTAAGGGATTTGTGGTAGTAGTGACCGATTGTTCGAGGTGTTGAATGAGTCGTTCTCTAATTAAGGTATAGATTGAATCTATCGTTTGACTATCGGCATTCTTAAGATCGATAGTATGTTGCAGATTAGTAAATATCTCCCTTGATAGAAAGTTATTCTCTT
>JBGALL010000028.1:0-20901 GCA_044223895.1 Candidatus Woesebacteria bacterium | reverse complement strand
TTCAATGGTGAAGGGCTTTTCCGTTAGATCGTTAGGATAGATATGAACTACCACATTGCTCAGAATTGCCTTTAGGAGGAAGAACTGAATAGCCTTGTCATGCTTAACTCCCATCCGTTGATCAGACCAATCGCATACTTTTCCTGCGGCAATATGCATGGTGCAAGGGAGTATCGAAGCCCCTTGATAAACGGTGACACAGGCAATGAGTTTTTTACCTATCAGGTTACGACAAACCAGCAGTCGGGCAGTTATATTATTCCGTTTATATGTCACCATCTTAAAGTTTGTATCAGGTTTTCCTGAGTGAGCTACGATTTCCATTACCTTCAACATGGGGTCAATTTTTGGTTGAGATAATGGATAATCCGATATAAGTACGGATTCAGCTTCTTCTACGGGTATAGAAGTCATCTGAATTGTTGGAACTGCATCTTGGGCCATTAGTGTTTTCCTTTTCACTTCTTTAAATATGATCTTACGAGTGTGAGTGCTTCTTTACATTCATCCTTTCTCTAAAAACGAACGATACGAGGTAAAGACGAGATTCATCTTTGCCTGGCATCGTTCGTATGCGCTATTAAGGTGCTTCTTATTTGTCCCAAACATACACGCGATAAGTGAGTGAACGGTACAAAAAAGAGGATTTAATTGTAGAATAACTGGAGAGCAGTTTCAACTATAGGTTTTATTTTCGTAATAAACCTGTGTCCGTCAGAAGTTGAATATTATGCCGCTTGATAGCTGCTTGTTTTACCCTTTGGGATTTGCGTAAATAAAATGCTCCCAGCTTATTGTTGTCTTGATGTTCAATGACCATACAGGCTATGCGATTGGTCAACTTTTCTCCCAATCGTCGTAATAGGTGGTGATTTTCTGGTTTATGGAGAAAGGTCATTGGTAGGGAATCATCAGCGAATGCGCCGGTAGGAATATGAAATCCATCAATAATATAGTTTCCTTGACTATCTTTTCGCTCTAATAGTTCATCCAGATATCCCAGCATCTGTTCATAGGCCTTGGGAAATAGTTTCATATCCTTTAAATTTTCTGCCCCTAAATAGTGACAGACATCAAACATACCAGCCGCAGGAATAGAGTGGTTTCTCATGGCCAGAACGAGATTTACCATGTCGGGTACTGCGTGATCTCCATGATGATTTTCTACCCAAATCTTCTGACCTTGGGTACTATTTAAGATCGTTTTCTGTAGTTCTGATTTTGAAGCTTCTGGATGGTGGAAGAGTACTCCTATCTCTTGAGGAGTTGTTTCTATTAAATATGACGAAGGAACTAAGGCAGGATTAGCTACCAGTCGTAATTTCAAGGTATCGATGATATCCCGACCATTGCCACCCGTTCTGCCGTGCAGATGATCGATGCCAATATTTCTTTTGGCGAGGCCTTCTATCATCATCTGAAGACGCCACGATGGTCGAAAAGCCATCAACTCAACCCCATCTACAATCCCTTGCTCAAAACCATACGCGTTTACTTCTGCGACATGATCGGCGGTCCCAAAGACTCCTACGGATTCGGTTGATACCAGCTGAAGAGGTCGGTATCGTTCCATATTAGGGTTTATAAATATATGCTTCGAGTGATCCTAAATATTCTCCTATATGATGTGGTTTGTTTTGTACCATTGAGGTTCCGTCTGCAGGTACCCGAGAGGGAATAATAATAGATTTTTCTTCACGGAACGGGGAAGATGTCAGCGCATTGAATCTGCCTTGATTCACTACAAACCCAAAACGATGATTATGTCGCTTAAAGGCAAATTGTTCGTGAACATCTCCCTGATTAGCAAGGATCCATTCTGTTTGTAACGAGGTATCAGTTTCTTGAGTAAGTCGTATCGCTTGGATGAAGCCGTGACAAACACTAACTTGTGAATATAGTGGGCTTAGCTGTTGTTTCCAATCTTGCCGAACTCTCACCGAGATAAGTTCACCCTGGGAATATACAGCCTGGAGATATTCATTGTTCTGAATGACAGAGAGACCATCCTTATTAATTGTCGGAGTACTAAACTCTCCAATAGTCACTCGAAGGGTAGAAGGATCATCAGATCTCATTTCTAAAGAAGTTTGAACTTGAGAACGGGGAACTTTACCATAAATAAAGACAGTATTTTTATTTCGGGTAAATATATAGCTCAAATAATCGTGACTAGCATTATTTACTTCGATAATATCATCGGTTATTGCATCGATATCGTAGCCAATATATCGAGGTGGTAGATCGGAGGGGAGTAAGGAGGCTAATGAACTCTCGTAGGAAGACATAGATAATCTAGGAGGAAAGAAGCCTGTTTAGAGCATTGTTTTGGGCATGGCTATAATATCAAGTGACTTAAAGATAGGTAAGACAATTTCGAATGGTAATCCAACAACATTAGTGTAGGATCCATCAATCTTAGTAATTAAGTCCCAGGGAGTTTCGGAAAGTGCATACCCCGCTGAAAATCTGGTGAAATCATAGCGAGAAACGTATAAATCAAGTTCAGGACCAGTTAATTTGCGAAGAGTTACTTTGGTTTCTAAGGTTTTGTTCCATCGTTTGGTTTCTTTTCCTTGATCAAAGAGGATGATCGACACTGCGGTGACTACGGTATGGGTCTTACCCATTAATTCTTTGATGATTTCTTTGGCGTGATTTTTATCTTCAGCTTTGCCGAACGATTTCTTACCAATGATTGCTTCTGTGTCAGCAGCAACGATAAGGGTTTTGGCTTGTTCTGACAATGCGTAGACCCGTGGATGCTTGAGAATTTCATCAGCTTTGGCAATTGCTCGTCTTTGGAGCATTCTGGCTGGCTCTTTATCGGTAATAGCTGATTCATCGACATGGGTAACAATTACTCGGAAGCGAATTCCTAACTTTTCCAAAAGAGTACGACGACCCACAGATTGTGAGGCTAAAACGACCTCGGTAGGGTAAATAATCGGTTCAGTGGTAGGACGAGGAGAAAAGTTCATTAGGCAATTATACTCCTTTCTCAGAAAAGTATCTAGTATTATTGTATTTTGTACTTAAACCAGCCGAATTAACTCATTTTGATCATTTTTTTGCCAGAGTTGTGGCTCGTGATTATTGAAACACAAAAAACCATATGGTTTTAACAGAGGTCCCTCTTGAAAAATAATGTTTTGAAGCATATTTTCAGCTGATTGTGTGCGTATCACTCTATCTGCATGAAGGGCAGGAGAGGGATTGTAAGGATCAAAAGTCATAGCTGAATAAATAAAATCATATGAGGTTGGGCAATCGTTGGTCTTTAAAATATCCCGTAATGAAGAGTGCGTATCTAAATATGTAGGGATGTGATGATAGATATCAGGAATCGTTGGGTCATTGGTGGCCATATCAATTCCTACAGTCTCTACCCCTAAGGTTGCTAAATAGCGAGGAAGCATCGGTGGTCGTTTGTCATCGCTTCGGTCCGCCCCACAGCCAAGATCTAGTACTGTTTTTTCTGAACTGAATTGGAATGGTGGGATACCGGCATCATCAAAAATATCCCGGATATCCTGCAAGTGTACTCGTACTAATTCTTTTAAGACTTGCCCGTTTTTACGCGCGAGAGTTTCTCTATATGCTTTTTTTGCTTGATCAATACGTAATTGCTGTTGAATTTCATCGGCTACAGTAGCTTCCATGAATTTATCCTATAGTTGATTTTGGGTTCTGTCAAATGACTGATATAATACCCACCATGTTCTCTCCAGAATCCAAATTAGCTCCCGAACCGATTTCTTTTGAATCTGCCTTGGATGAGGCATTATTTAAAGTTACCAAGCGATTTAAAGAAGTTCCTGATATCGATGAATTAACTCTTCATGGAAAAGAGGAATTTAGAAAAATATGGGAAAGTTGTTTCGGTAGAAACGGATACATGAAGATTCTCCCTTTAGAAGAGCAAGAAGAAGCCAAACAATTGCTGGCTACCAGTTATGTCATTGCCGAATATGCCCATCAAAATCAAAAACGAGAGAGTGGGGAACAGTATGTCTTTCATGTACTTTCTGTTGCCAAAAGAATTGCTGAAGTCCACCACAAAAAAGCCTGGGTCATTGCATCTGCACTTGATCATGATGTCTTAGAAGACTCCAAAAAGTATGGACATCTGGTTACCCGTCGCTCTTTACGAAAATTATTACCAAACCATCGTGAAGAGGTGCAGGCAACAGTAGAAGCCCTTACCCAGGTGAAAGCAAAATCCAAGGACAATGAGTTTGTAAAAACATTACAAAAAGTTATCGAAGAAAGTATCAATCGTCCAGAAGTATTATTAATCAAAATCGAAGATCGCATTCATAATCTCTCTACTATTGATTCAATGCCACTGGAAAAACAAATTAAAAAAGCTGAGGAAACTCTCCATATCTATGTCCCACTTGCCTGGAAATTTGGGTATCTAAAAGAAGCAGAAGAGCTATCGAAGATGTCACTTCAAATTATTGATAACATAACTACCGGTGGTGTGGTTAATCGTAAAATAGAATCGGTGCAACAACATATCCAAGAACATGTTGATCTCCAAGCACTTAGCCAACAAATTCGTATGACGAGTCTGAATAATTCTCGATTCCTAGACATTCTTCTCGAAAATCCTCCAACTAAAGAACTGTATGATGTTATCTCAGAGCTTGACCAAAATGAATCCAGAACTCCTGACAAATGGGAATTTCCTGAGGATAAATGGTTTATAAATGCAACGGTAGTTTTGAAAGATGACCCTATCGATGATATGGTCCATGAAAGTGGAGATTTTCTGGTGGGCTATGCCCAAGATATCTTCCGACCTTTTCTCCAGATAGCTCTTGATAAAAATATAACCTCTCTTTCCGAAAGAGATTTCTTTGGATGGGCACCATTTCTCCGGAAACTCAGTTATGGAAATGTAAACGGTACTAATTATTTTACCCTTCGTTTGAAAAACGGTTTAAATCTTCGTATGAGAGTGATTCCTTTGCAACAATACCAATTAGAACATCTGACACTGGGTGAGGAAAGTACCGTACAGCGGCATCCACGCTATGACACGATCGATCTAGAAGAACTAAAGCAAGCCACCTTTCGGAAATTATATGACCAAAGTATGAGTGACAATGATACGCCTGATGATATTATCTCCTTTGGTGAGTCACTCCATGGAAATTTCATTATCACCGTCAATGAAATTAAAGATAAATCGTATCTCGGCGAAACAATCGTTCCTAATAATTCAACCGTCCTCGACTTTTTATTGCGCTATAAACAATTTCATTTAGTTCAGAAGGTGGTCATCAATGGACAAGAATGTAAAGATTTTTCATATCAGTTACAACCTACTGACACTGTGGCTATTCATTTTGCAGGGCGATATGCTGATTCTATGGATCCCGATGTATCTTGGCTCAATAGTTTATCAGTAGCAATCTTTCGTAAGCCAGAAATCTATCAGGCTCTGCGGCGGAGATATTTATTTCTCAAACGTACGAAGAGTGATCACTTCGAAGTGTATAAAGAGGCTATTAAAGATCATGGTTGGCGACGGATAACCCGTCGAGTCGATCATGACCCCAATATGTATGATTTTGCCAAAGCAACACATCTACTGCTCTCCAATAAATACACCACCGAAGATATTTTATTGGCGTCTGGTTTGGGAGAATTAACTGATGAACAATTCGCTGCCCTCAGTACTACTATGGAAAGTTACTGGAAATCACTGTATACATTAACTGTTCAGATAAAAGATATTGCTGGTGTCCAATCAACTGTTACCAATAAACTTCGTTGGAGTATTGCGATCACTGGTAAAAAAAATGTCGATATCGTTCATGATGTGGTTCAGCGGATTCGGGGAGGGGAGCGAACCCAGTTAGTCTTTTATTTTGATCCAGCAGATGTAAGGCCAGAGGTTATGAATGCTGTGACCCAAGTCTTGTCTTCTATCGATGGAGTTATATCTTCTCAGGTAACTATTTTTGAAGATAAATAATCAGGGGGTGCAGGTAAGCATCATCCTACATGCAGAAGCCTGAGGTCTAACACAGGTATAAAATTCTGATGTATTCATTGGATTGACGCGAGTTTCACCTACATTAATACATGGTATCTCACCTGGTTTAGGAGGAACTATAACCCATTTTCCACTCGCATCCTTGGCAATTTTGGGAAAATATGGTTTTGTCGTTGTTGTCGTTGGCTTTGGGGTTGGCGCGAGAGGATATGCTCGGGAACGCGTGTCCATTGGGGTGTTTTGAGACAGAATAATGACTACCAATGATCCTAAAAGAATAACGCCAAAGAGAACCACATGAAGCAACGAGGGGAGAGGATGCTTCGATAATTTCTTCGTGGTAGCCATAGAGCAGAATAAATTCTTCTAATATATATGTTGCTAGGTATTGGCGATGGTGTCAATAGCAACTATTTCTTGGCTAAAAGTTTTCCTCCATGAGCATACTCCTCTAATAAATCCATAATAATTGATTGATAGGGAGATTGTTGTTCACTAATCATTGAAAACAAAAATTCTTGGGGTAAAGCATTGAAGCGTGATTGGAGTTCACTGACTACTTCTTTATATGAGAGCTCAGGAGAATAGGCTGCTATTGCACGGCCTGCTAAGGTACGGGTTAACAATGTGGTTATAAAAAAACTTTCTGGAGTTGGATTATTGTCTTTTACAATGCTGTTTACCAAGACTGCTTGTTGAAGTTGGTATAACACTGCTTTGTCATGGATTGATAACTCACCTTGCGAACTTTCTCGTGAATAGCTGGTGACATCGATGTGGGTCTCAAAGTCACTTATCATAACGTCTTCGATGTCACCGTTAGTATCTCTTTGAGGATACATATTGGCAGGATGAAATTGCATCTGAAGTATTTCTTCTTCATTTAATGCTCGCAAAGCGCGGAAAGCTTTCTCGGTAGCAGTAACCAGTTTAAATGAGTGTATGTATTTGACAATGTTGGTATTATCTATCCCTTCTACCTTGGCTAACATAGAAATATCATTATTTTTGATTACTTCCATTGTGGTAGATTTTTTGGGTATGGCATAAGCAAAAAAGCTAGAAGAATGCTCTGCATCAAGAAAGCCTGCAGCTATGGGAATAATTACCGAAACCTTTCCTTCCAGTTTTTGTTTTATCTGTTGAGTATTATCATATTTTTCCATACCATCCCCTCGATAGTAGGCTCCTACATTCGATTCATCAGGAGGATATCCGGTTAAATTTCCCTGTTCATCGATAAACCGAGTTGTTAGTAAATTCGTAGCCAGATCTGGAAATTTTTGGTGAACTGTTTCGTTGACACTGGGTGGGGCGATGTTGATGTCACCTGAATCATTAGCGGTAACAATTCCTAATCCAGTTACGATAAAGAGATAGTCAGGGTTAGAAGGGGATTGAATGGCTATCTTCCGACTAAAACCTAATTCTGGTTCAATCACATTAAATTCGTCATCTGCTAGGTAAAAATCTCCAAGATTACCGGTCGCAATCAGAGAAGCTATTTGATCAACTGTTAGATTAAATTGACGGTTTTGACGTTCTAGTTCGATAGGGAAATTACGAGGTTCGATAAGGATATTGTGTGAAGACGATTCTGGACGAGAAGTTAATCCTTCATTATCTATCATGGGTAATGTAAAAAATTAAGCAGCTTGAGGAACTTCGTTTCTGGTATATGCCGCCATGATCTCTTTGACCATTTTAGTAATTTCTTGAGGCTCATGTTCTGACTTAACGATATATTTGATTGCTCCTTTGGCTAAAGCAGTCTCAGCATCTTGTACCCCAGCAAGATTGGTAAGCATAACTACGGGAATTTTTTTGGTATCAGGGTCAAGTTTTAATTTTTCTAAAACCTGAAGACCATTCATTTTCGGCATCATAATGTCCAAAAGGATAAGATTAGGGTTTACTTTTTTGACTTTTTCCCACCCTTCTTCACCATCACCAGCCATCTCAACCTCAAAACCTTCAAAAGAAAATATCTTTTGATACATACGTGAGATCAATGGATCATCTTCAACGACAAGAATCTTAGCCATGTTTCAGTTATATAAGCTTAAAAGAGAAGAGTCAAGAGTCATCCCAGGCGTTAGCGAATTATTTGAATCGGGGGATAACGGTTTCGACTGTTCCTATATGACAGGCTCCATAGCCAATAAGCAACATAGGTTTATTGGGAACGATGCGCCCTTGATGAACCATCTCTATCCCCATAGCTACAAAAGTTGGTGCGCTCATGTTATTCGTTTCTCGTAATACAAAGGGAACAGAGTATCCAAGCTCAGGTTTACCGATTTGTTCTAATGCCGATAACCTTTGATTTGCATCTAAGATACTGATTCGGGCTGCTTCTTTTGGATCTATACCATCAGCAATCATATCGAGTCGATAAACATCTTCTTCCACTGCTTCGGTAACACGTTGAGAAGGTTGATGACACATAGGCTCTTGTAATGGCATCCCTAATACTGGTTGGAATTCTTGACGATATTTGCGTATGGCTCTGGTCACAATCGGCGGCATCATTCTCAGAAAGGAAACTGCGGTTCGATCTTTCATATGAAAAAATTTGTCAGGAGATTCTGGAATGGAGACAAAGTTTCCGTCATGTGTCCGACAATACACTGCTTCGCTGCCATTGACGAAACTGTATCCATCCAAAATAGGGAGGCGCTCTCCAGAAGGTGGCCATTCATACATTTTCGGAACCTGGATAACATTCATGGTATCTTGTGATACGACAGTCTCTCCATCGAGATGCTCGAAATCATTTGTTTCAAAGGCCATCCATCCAGCACCATTTCCAAAAATTTTACTGGTCTTTTTCTCATTGGGTGCACCGACAATACTTTCTACTCCGACGATAACTACTTTGAGATTTTGATTTTTGTAATCAGGATTTCTATAGATGTCACCAATTGATCCAGGAAATAAATTACAAGCATAATTTACAAATCTTGCGTTGGGAACATACTGGGTAATTTCTGGTCGTGAAGTAGTTGACCCAATAATAATGATATCTGCACCCTTCCAATCTTTTTTGTGCAATGCTTCTTGGACTAGATGGGCAGCAGTGTAGGCATGAAATTCCTGAACTAAATCACTGGTGACATCAGTCTCCGGAGAAAATTGAAACCCTTGTCTGAACCCTCCACTATTTTCTGGATCCAGTGCATTTTGTTGCCCC
Source organism: Candidatus Woesebacteria bacterium (assembly GCA_044223895.1). GTDB lineage: Bacteria > Patescibacteriota > Microgenomatia > UBA10105 > UBA927 > CAKZSU01. Next base: position 11,698 of record JBGALL010000028.1, on the reverse strand, counting down.
CAGGCAACTACCTTCATGTTTATATTTCCTAATCTTGCTTCACGTTCATAGGGATAGGATAAACTTTCTGGATGGTGCAATTGAGTATCAAATAATTGTAGTTTTTCTTTCGGTATCATAATTTCTAGGTAATTTTTACTATAGCAGATGGTTTCCAAAAAAAATCAAATTTAATCTTTTTTTAATCTTTATAGTTCATTGTAATAATGATTAAAAAATTATTAAAATTTATGGAATCCCTGCGACGACGAGATGTATCACCTCAGGTTTATGTAAATACCGAACACGTGCTATCTACGCCTCCCTCTAAAATTCTGGATACCGCGACCGCCTACATACCAGCCTTTGCTGAATCGGAGTGGAAAGAACATCACTCACTTGATTTGGTTGCTTATAGATTAGTTTACGATTTAACAATTGGCACTTACGGGTCTTTATCAACTTTGGAAGGGGCTGATGGAAAAATTATCGGTGCTGGTTGGGAAGGTGGGGGATTATCTTCCTATGAAGAAGTATATGATTGGGTGATTACTTCCTATGAAATGACCAATGAACACGTGTTTCCGATAGCAATTCGCAATCAAAAAAAAGCTACAGTTATCGATTATATGCGTCGAAGGAATGTCCCACCAGAAAGTATTATGAATGTTCCTGACTTTTTTGTTGTACCAGAAGAGCGCCAAAATCCGTTCCACACAGCCAACTTGATGAAATTAATGACTCAGTCTGCCTATGAGCATGGAATTACCCACTATTTGGTATGGACAAAATATAACTCAATCATGCACGATATAATGACAAAACATAATGCAGAAGTTGTTGAAACTTTCTATGATGAGACAGAAGAACATATTATCTTTGGTCCATTAGAAGATCTCATTGGAAAATATCTTCGACGGAAGAATCAAATAACTACCTAGTAATGATGAGTAAAGAAATCCCCACGCCTATCAGTGAATTCCCAGATCGTTCGAGTGGCCATTTTGAACAACTCGGAAATAAGAGTGGGTATTTTGTGGGGGTAAAACTCGATGTAGGATTAACAACTCAAGAATTCAGCCATCCAGGTTCTGATACGCTAGACGCTATTCAAGCTTTTGATACCGCTGAAACTAATGGCTCGTATGTGGGTCAGTTAAATTTTGAAAAAGCTTCTTCATTTACCGCTGCCCCTCCCGACGGAATGCTCCTTGGATATGATATTTTGAAACCATCTTCTGGATATACAACTCATCCACTCATTCCCTCAGGAGTTGTTGGCTATCATAGTCAACAAGTAGAAGTTTTCGATGCTCGTTCGCTTACCCAGGTTACCCAGCAGGTCTTTGGAACCAGAGAACACTTAAAGTATCCAATAAAAGCCGGAAGTCATACCATAGTTGCCTATAAGTCTTTGGAAGAAAAGGGTCCTACTCATTTATATAGTGCCGTAGGAATTGCTATTCCTCGAGATAGGGGAACAGATAGAGCCCATGAACCCGCAATTTTATTTATGGAAGATGCGGGTAGGATTATGACCGATGGGACTGAGGAAAAAATACTCGAATTAAAAAGATTTATTGTCGAAAGTATGGTGAAAAGTTGTATAAAAATAAGTGAAAACCATCCTGATAATGTCCGCTATGAACGAGTCTTTGTAGGGGTATCAGACATTGTTGTTCCTGAAGGGTATGTAGGATCAGCTTTGGTAGCTATGCCGTATTTTGCCTTAGCACAACGGGCAGTTCCCACAGAAGGGATATCCGCACTGCAACAAATGAGCATTGAAGAATGGCTGGAAAAACAGAATAATGGATGAGTAGGTATGTTATTTACCCTGTCCATCTTTACCTCAGTCGTCATTAATACTTTTCTCGGTATTGCTATCTTCATCCGTAACCCCAAAGCTCACTCGAATCGATATTTTGGTTTATTGACCTTGTCACTAATAGGGTGGGCAATTACCTTGTATTTGTACTATGCTATTAGTGATCCATCTGCCGTTTTATTATTAGGCAGATTAAATTTTTTTGTAGCCACCTATATAAGTTTTTTCTTTTTTTGTTTAGCCTATTATTTCCCGAGAAGAATTTTGAAGTGGCCAAAACTGGTAACGTATACGATAACCACTATAACTGTGGTTGTTTCGATAATTTCTTACATCACACCACTCATTGATCAAAACGAATTGATAAAAGGTGATCAGCGCGAATTGGTTCCTGGACCACTCTATGCAGTCTGGATACTGCTAATTCTCCTAAATATGATCTTGGGGATCTACGTGATCATTCGTAAACTGAAATTGTTACCACCACATGAGAAAGCCCAAATACAGTTATTACTTCTAGGATTTGTGGGGACATTTTTGGTAGGTCTGTTTACCAACGTAATTCTTCCGATGTTTTCGATTATTGAATTACAGTCGTTTGGCCCATTGTGTACTATTATTTTAGTTGCGGCAACCAGTTATGCTATCAGCAAACATAAACTATTTGATATTCGAGCTCTCACAGTTCGGGCGGTGACCTATTTTATTATGTTATCGTTAATAGGCTTGTTGTATACTGGCGTGTTATTCATTGTTAGCAGTAATTTTATCTCCCGTTCCGATCCATTGTTTTTCCCAGTAGCGACTATTTTAACTTTATTTGTTGGCTTTACCTTCAGTCCATTGCAAAATATCGTTTCTCAAATGACGAACAAATTGTTTTATAAACGAGACTATAATCTGAACGAAGTAATTCTCCGTTTATCTCAAAAAATGACTTCCACCTTGGAAGAAGAAATTTTTGTCAAAGAACTTCTGACCGAACTTCAACAAGTGCTTACCTCAACACTACTGGCTGTCTATATTTATAAAAATGAAAACATAACCGAGATAGTTACCTTAAAAGAAGAACATAACTTACTGGTAGAAATACCCAAAGACGACCTAATCAGATTACAAAGTGAGGAACAAATTCTTGAAGTAGATGAAATAGAAGATATTCATGCTATTAAAGGGGTCATGCAGAAATATGATATGCATGTTTACGTACCACTATTTATAGAGCGTCGTTTCATCGGGTCTTTAATGTTGGGACCCAAAGCTTCAGGAGAGATCTATTATGACAAAGATATTAAAATGTTGCATACTTTTTGTTCAGAATTTGCCCTGGCTCTCAATAATGCCCACAATTACGATGAGATTAAGCGATTCAACATTACCCTTCAAGAAGAAGTGAAACGAGCCACCGAAAAATTGCGACAAGCGAATGAACATTTAAAAGAGCTAGATAAAATGAAAGATGAATTTTTATCAGTTGCTTCTCACGATTTGCGTACTCCAATGACTGCTATAAAAGGATATCTCTGGTTAATGTTGAAAAAATTAAATACTTTTCCTGAAGATAGTGGTGAAAAACTACGACGAATATACAATAGTACAGAGCGTATGATAGCCCTGATTAACGATATGTTGGATATCTCTAGGATAGAAGGCGGGAGAATTGAGATCGTCCATGAAGAATTTAATATCGTCGATACCGCGAAAGAAGTAGAACAAGAGTTGTTAGGGCAAACAGAAGAACGTCATCAACAATTTATTATCGAAAACGGAACCTATATGGTGAGAGCTGATAGAAACAGGACCCATGAAGTCTTAGTTAACTTAATTGGCAATGCGATTAAATTTACTCCGAACGGTGGTTCTATTCATGTTACCTTCCGTGAGAGGGGAGGGAGTGTGGTAACTTCAGTCACTGATTCTGGAATAGGAATTGCCAAAGAAGATATTCAAAAATTATTTAAAAAGTTTGGCCGTATAGATAACTCAGATAAAATGCCAACCCACGTCCCCGGTACCGGATTAGGGTTGTATATTTGTAAAAAAATTATTGAACTATCAGGCGGGGAGATAAGTGTTACCTCAGAAAAAGATAAAGGTAGTTCATTTATTTTTAGTTTGCCAAAGGTGTAATTATTTGCGTCTTGATAGTTCACTATTAACACTTGATACTGGTAGTTGAAAGGAGTCCTATGTCTGATCAAAAAAAGAAAATTTTACTCGTAGAAGATGATTTGTATCCCCGCGATTTATTTTCAGAAACGTTAATTTCTGCAGGTTTTGAAGTAGTTCCTGCGGTTGATGGTATCGATGGGTTTACCAAAATTCAGGATGGGGCAATGTATGATATTGTGTTGCTCGATGCGATGATGCCACGAATGGATGGGTTAACCTTTCTCACTAAACTTCATGAGTCGAATTTAGCTATGAAGAACGCTCCGGTTATTCTATTAACCAACCTAGCAGGAGATATTGTGCTCAAACAAGCATTAGAGGCTGGTGCGAAAGCCTGCTTGATAAAAACTGATTTAAATCCTGATCAGTTAGTTGAAAAAGTTCAAAGTTTCTTACATTAAGCAGCTGTCGGCGTAGAATTCGCTGTTGTCGCTGTTGTCGCTGTTGTCGCTGTTGTCGCTGTTGTCGCTGTTGTCGCTGTTGTCGCTGTTGTCGCTGTTGTCGCTGTTGTCGCTGTTGTCGCTGTTGTCGCTTCCGTCGAAGTTAGTTGTGGATTTAATTTTTGTTCTTCCGTAGCAATTGGTAAGGTAAAGAAAAAGGTAGACCCTTTCCCAACCTCTGAGCGTTCAAGACCTATTTTGCCACCCATCTCTTCGATCATTAATTTACTAATATACAATCCCAATCCACTACTGCGTGACGTATCTCTGGTATAAATATTTTCTCCTGCCTGTTGGAATTTTCTAAATAATAAATCCCAACGTTCTTTGGGAATACCCAACCCATGATCGATCACCTGAACATAGATCATGTTTTCACGAACAGAAATATCAGTTTGGACTAGACCATTGTCAGTAAATTTGACAGCGTTCCCTGAAAGATTAAGTAATACTTCTTTGAGGCGATCCGGATCCGCATAGGCCATTGGTAGCGGATTCGTACGTGCATGTACTTCTAAGGTGTCGTGTTTCTCCTGGGCATTGGTTTCTAATTCTTTGGCTACTTTTTCTGCAAGTTCCTGTAGATTAAAGGCACTCTTTTTGTAGGTCATCTTTTTCATTTCTAGACGAGACACATTGAGAAAGTCGTTGACAATTTGAATGAGCCGGACACTTGAAGAATGAATGTCTTCAATCATTTCCATGAGTTCTTTGTTATCTTTGAGCATGTCACTGAAATATTGTTTAATCATTGCTGTATTTCCGCGAATAGAGGTTAATGGAGTTCTCAATTCGTGGGAGGCTATTGAGAAAAATTCATCACGAGCTCGATCAGTGATTTTCCTTTCAGTGATATCTTCAAGAACGATAGCCGTTCCTAAAAATTCTTTTTCTTTCTCTAATAAAATTGGAACCACGGTTATATTTATAAATTGAGTATTCAAGAGAATATCATGTTGTCTGACTATTCCTGATGTGTCTCTAGTTTTGGTAAGTAATTCCTGAAGGTTACACGATGATCCAAGGGCTGTTTGTAATGAGGTTACATGAAAAATATCTTCATTTAAACCAACAATTGATTTGGCTGTTGAATTGAGCATAAAGATGCTACCGTCTTTATCAGTCAATACGAATCCGATGGGGAGACTGTTAATTGAGGCAGCTAAGCGAGCTTTCTCGCGTTGGGCTTGTAACCACCCTTGGCTAATTTCTATTTGGGCTTTTTCTAAAGCCTCGTTTTTTTCTCGTAGTTCTTTGGTACGTTCGGCAACCGTATTTTCAATAATGGCTTTTTCTTCTTTTTCGTGGGTAATATCGCGGAAAACTACCACCCCACCAATAACTGCATTATCACGCAAGAGTGGTGATATGGAGAGGGTTATTGGAAATTCTTTCCCATCTTTTGTTTTGTAAAATAAATTGTCATCAATTGTCGCGAGTACTACCTTTTGAGTAAGGAACATCTTTTTTAGTGGTTGTTCATTATCTGGGAGTTCTAGGTTGTCTTTATAAATTTTAACTAAGGTATCCCAATTTTTGCCTTTGGCTTCTTCAAAGGAAATATTCAATAATTTTTCTGCTACAGGATTTAATATTTGTACCAGATTTGACTGATTAACGACGACGAGTCCTTCTCCGACAGATGCAATAATTGCTTCCAAACGGTCACGCTCTGTTTTGACTTGAGACTCAAGTTCACGAGCGTCTTCAAGGATATTCAATAAGGCTTTTTTGGTGTCTTCTGCATTGATGCGTTGTTTCTTCTCTTCTTCTATTTTTTTCTGAAGATTTTCAGTAGTAGATATCTGATCATCAGGTATTGTGTGAAGGTTGGTTACCTCAATAGAAGGGGTCTGAATAGGGGATGAGGCTTGAGGATTACTCTTTGGTGATGAATCTGATGTCTTGGCAGTGAGGAAATCAAAAAGACTCATATATCTATTACACCTTGTCTGCTAGTTGCTTTTCAAGGGCCGCTATTTTTTCTTTTAGTTCTTTCATCTTTAACTCTCTACCGATCATTGAACTGTTCATGTTTTCTAATTCTTCTTTGTGTTGTAGTATCTCTTGTTGATTTTCTTGCAGTGAAGTAATCATTGTATTTATGGATTTTGATAATTCCAGAAATTCGGAATGCAGACCCTTGGTAGAAATAGGTTCGGTTGAGTTTGGATTCGTCTGAATTCTCTGAATTTCTTTGTTGATACGAAAGAGAGGGGAGAGAACAGACCATTCTAAAATAATAATTATAGTTGTAATTGAACAGCCACCTAAAAATAACAGTAATAAAGTTATGAACACACCATTTTGTTTTCCTAAGGTATAGATATCTCGATTTGTGGTAATTCGGAAGAGCAGTCCAGGAGTTTCTGTGATTGTAGGGATATAAAAATATGAGGCAATTTCTTTTTCTGTGAGAGGATTGGTAACTACTTTATTCATATCTTTGAGTATTTCGTCTTTTTTGACTTCCACATCTCTCGGTACTGAATCAGTAGGGAGATAATACCCCTCTAATTTGACTTTGGTAACTTCTCCAAGTTTGGCTATCTGACTATGATCCATATATTTACCAAAAATAATAGTTCCCTTAAACGGACCTTCACCATTGGTAGCTAATATAGGACGAGCTGCAAATAATAGTGGTCCTTCTGGTGTGGCGAGTAATCCAGTCTTTGTATCTTGGTCATTGGTACTAAGGATCGGACTCCCCGGGTAAATTTGGGTTAGGATATTCGGGGAAATTGTCTCTTCTCGTCCATCAATTAAATTAAAACCTTTGGCTATAACTACGGCCCCATCAGTATTGACGTAGATCAGTACATTTAATTTTAAGCTCTCCAAGGCAAGTGGTAAGAGGTTCTTTTCGATAAATTGTGGATTATGATCTTGGACAAATGCATAAGAATCGTCCCAAATCGACCAATCTGCTAATTTGTAATCTAAGTTTTCTTTATCGACATTAAAGGCCCGTATAACTCGTTGAGTTGTTACTATCGTTCGTTCTTGTTCTACATTTATAAACCCTTGGAGGATAATAATATTTGAAACGTATGAGGCAACGAGAATAAATATCAACACCAACGAACTGATCGTCAAAATGGTCCGATTTCTAATACCCATAGTTATGTTGAAGATTTAAGTTGTTCTTGTAATTTTTTTATTTCTTTCTTTAATTCAACCATTTTTAATTCACGACCAATCATTGTCTGATTCAGTAACTCCAAATCTTTACTTCTATCCTCGATAATTTTCTCTCGTTCTTTTTGTTCTGTGATATCGAGAATTAATCCAACGATATATTTTTTATTATTTTTATCTATAAATCTGGTTTTCTTGGTAACTAAATTGTGAAGTTTGCCGTCTGCACCAGTAATTATTTCTTCGTTTACATTTTCTTTTCCCGAGTTTAAGACCTCTTCATCTTTTTGCCAAAATAGATCTGCCTGTTCTTTGGGTAAGAATTCATAATCTGATTTATTAAGGAGGACATCGGGACTTTTGCCTAACATGGTTGCAAAGGCTTGATTAAGAAGTACCCATTCATGTTTTTCATTTTTTACAAACAATGGGTCACCGACTGCTTCGATAATAGTATCTAAAAATTGCTTTTCTGAGATAATCATATCTTCGGTACGTTTTCTGTCAGTGATATCATGATTTATAGCTAACACTGTTTCGACTTCACTGCCCCGGGAATTTTTTTCTGGGATGATCTTACATTCATAGGTGCGTTTGCCTTGGATAGCATCAAAATTGTATTCAAAATTTACTGGCCTAAATCGGTATTGGTTTTCCCAATAAAATCATTAACTTTTAAATTGGTTACTAGTTCTACTTGATGATTGACATAGACATGTCGAAGATTTCGATCGAAGCGGGCAATAATATCTGGGGTATTATCTGCAAGCGATTCAAAGACCTCAGTTTGTCGTTTGAGGGCTTCTACGTATTCGGTATGTTCTCGAGAGCTGATATCTAAAGAACGTTCGATGAGGACTCTATCTTCATCGTAGTGGACATAGGTATCACTGATCGCCTGAAGAAACTCTTGCCACTCTTTGGGAGGGGTTTGTGTAGAACCAAAAAAACGTTTTAGTTGTCGTTCAAGTATCTTGTGTAGCATAGTCGTTAATCCTCTCGAAGCGTGGTTATTGTCATTGTCTGATTATGGAGTTGACATTGTTTCTCCGTAGCGGTGGTTGGACAAATTTCGCCATAGGAGTAAAATCCACACAACGTCGCCTGAGATCCAACGATCGAGGAAACTGCTTCGATCTCTTCTTCAATTCGTTCTCCCAAGACCAGTTTTCTACCGATACAAGATATTAGCAGTGCCAAGTCTGGTTTTGATTGTCCAAGTGGTTCTAGACTCATGGTAGCTGCTCCACCAGCACCATCAATGAGTCGTTCAAAATTTGCCTTCATTAATTTGACCGTAGAGCCTTCTGGTAAGTCACCAGCGAAGGTCATGCTTTGATCTGCTTCACTGACCGCTAATAACGTTCGCACCACTTCATGTTCTTTTTGATTGGTGGTTACTTTTAGAGAGAGCGGAAATAATAATCCACTTGATGGCAGATCTTTAGCTCTTTCACCGAGATATTCTTTGTACAATGCTAAGGCGTTTTTACCATCTAATTCATACAAAATATGTTCTTTAGATTTAGTAACAATTCTTTCTGGTCCAAAGGTATCCCACCCTCCCAGTGATCCATAACCAATCTTAATATGTTCTCCATATAATCCTATTAAGACAACATTGCCAGAATTAGGAAGTTCATCAAAACCAATGACTGTCTCTTTAAAGTTAGGACCATCACCAACTAATCCTCCGGTAGCTGCTACTTGAGCTGGTAATCCAGAATTAATTCCTTCAATAAGTGCTGAGCCATTAATATTTACTCCTTCTGCAAACACCAGGGTATGGGTTAGATGGTCTTTGGGCAATCGTTCGATGAGTTTTCTCCCGACTTCACGACTCTCTGAGGAATTATTTATCCGTTCTTTGACAAATTCTAGTGTAGTTTTTTCAAATTCAATGGCTGTGAGTACGAATGTGCCATCAAATACCTGGGTGCCAAAAATTTCTCCGGCTGTGGAACATAGTAATAGATGACTTTGAGGGTAGGTCTTTTTTATTTCCTCAAACAGACTCGTATTTTTTAGAACCTCTGGGGAACCAAAACCCAGAACCAATTGCGGTGACTGTAATGATGACTGGAGTGGCTGTTGCCATTGACCTTTTTTCCAAAAGTGCTGTTGTGTTTTCATAATATTACCTAATCTGTCTCACAATAAAGCGTGAAATCAGATAGGCTGGGAAAATAGAAACAATTAACAATACCGCAGTAACGACAAAAGTAAGTTCGATTGATCTTCCGGCGGTTGAAAGTACTCCCGCCTGAGGTTTGCCTACAAAGAGCATACCCACTGGTAATTTACCTGCATCGAGAAGAGGTAAGTATGAAGCAAAATACGGACGATTGAGTAAGTTAACTGCTCCAGTATAGGGATTTCCATCTTTAAGAACAGTAATTCTAATTTGAGGACGTTGTTCCTGTGTTCCCACTGGTCTAGTAACCCCATCAGGAGAAAGAATGGTCGTCGCTGATAATTTCGTATCCGCATAAATTGATGCCTCTAATCCGGTAGCTTTTTTTATCCCATCGAGTAGGGCGGTATCGACAATCGATCCAGATAAAACGGCTCCAATAACTTGATTGTTTTTCATGACCGGGCTGGCAGCTTTAATAACGATATTTGGGGTAATGGTTCCTTCCTGGGTAACTACTGATACCTGACTTTGGCCGGTTAAAGCTTGCTTAATCAAAGGATCAGCACCAAGAGAATAGCCAAACCTATCGGGTTCTTCACCACTGGCGAGGACGACTGCATTACTATCAACCACAATCAGGCTGGATAACTTGCGGGATAATAAATGGGGAGTAACTCTACCGGCAATAGCCTGTCTATCTTTCTTATCGATATTATCAACCGTTAATGGATCATGCGCGAATAATTCTGAGTCTGAGAGAATCTCTTGTTGTTTACTTTCAAAAGATAGCGCGAGTACATGAGCATCAGTAGAAAGTTCACCTAAGGTCTGGTCAACTAAATTTTTGACCAAGAGTCCCGTAAAACTTACGGTTGTAATTAAGAATACTGTCAGAATCATTATCGTAAAAATCATAAATAACTGGGTTTCAAATCTCTTTAGCAGATATCCAAATACCCACTGACACAATATGCCTAAACTAATGAGTAGGGTAATATTTTGAATGATCCAGAGAGGTCCGAACGGAGCAACTAATTGGTAGACATCAACATTTGATGAATTAAGGAACAAGGTCCGTAAGGCAAAACATTCACTAATACCAAAAAGTATAAAACTAATTGCAACACGTTTGAGATGACGTTCTAATCCCGTTGTAGCTCTTCGCAAATACTGTCCACCGATAGTAAATACGAGTAAAGGTGACAGAAGATAGGGGAAAGAGGTAAGTATGGGAAATGGGAGGATGGCATGAACTGTTTGTGATTGTGGTTTCGGTGGTGGTCCTTGTAATCCTTCTGTCTTGGGAATTGGTTGAATAGGGTCGAGAAGTAAACTCCAAATAATACACAAAAATCCTGGAATCCGAGTGAGTGTAAAAAACCAAATATGGAGTGACGCTGGTATGATAGAAGCAGTAATTAACCCACTCTCTACTACTGTAGCCTGAGCGATAAATGATAGTGAGAGTAGTATGAACCCTAAGGTTCGGATACCTTCTTTCAGAGACCTTCGTGCAAGGTAGGCATCAAAATAGAGCCAGGAAACCGCAAACATTACCAAAGCACCGAAAATGTTCAGTGCAAAATGGATATTTTCAAGAAAAAAATGAATCCACATACGGGCAGGACAAATAGTCTATTTCTATTAAACTCCAAATTTAGCTTGTAGTAAAGCGACAGAAATTAGTTTTTTGAAGCTATATACTGATAGATTTTTTCAGAGATCGTTTGCATTAAAAGTTTTGCATTTTCAATATCGGTTGATTTTTCCATAACACAGAGAAAGTACGGTCGATTGGGATGATAAATTATTCCACAATCAGAGAGGTAGGGAGGGTCATTCCTGACTCCAAATTTATGCGAAACAGCCACCTCAGTGGGAATTGGTTTTCGAATACCTTCGATAAAGGTAGCCTGACCGAGTAAATATAAGATCTCTTGTGAGTCTTCTGGAGGTAAATAAGAAGAGTAGAGAAGGCTTTTGAGAATTGAGGTGTAGTTC
>JBGALL010000027.1:17870-21274 GCA_044223895.1 Candidatus Woesebacteria bacterium | reverse complement strand
TACCATCAACGATAACTGACAAACTTTTTTTCAATAAGACGATATCTGATGCCTCACGAGCAATTGCCGATGCTTCTGCAACTACCATAGCTACGTTGGCTATTTTTAGGGCAGGGGCATCATTTATCCCTTCACCCAGGAATCCTACTGAATGCGTGGTTTTTAACAGCTCAATAATTCTATATTTTTGTTCTGGAGTAACTCTGGCAAAGACATGGTATTGCAAGACAGCTTCTTTTTGTTTTTTATCAGAAAGTTTTTCTAGTTCTTCTCCTGTCATCACTTGAGATGGATTTTGGATTAACCCAATAGCATGAGCCACATTTCCAGCTACTTCTTTCCCATCACCGGTGAGGATCTTAATTTGGATACCTAGATGTTCAGCCTTCAGAATAGCGTGTTTGGTTGTTGGTTTGATTGGATCCTCAAAAGTTAATAATCCCAAAAATGACAACCCGTGTTCTAAGTCTTTTAGATCCTCATCCACTTGATGATGGGATATAGCTTTTTGGGCGACAGCTAATACTCGTTTTCCTTGTTCTCCAAAGGTAGAGATATCCGCAAATAATTGTTTCTTTTCATCCTCAGATAGGGTAGTAATTCCTAAGATAGATTCCGGTGCTCCCATGGTAAAGGCAGCATGAGATTGGTTCTGTTTTGCCAATACCGTAATTCGTTTCCTAATAGGATCAAATGGGATTTTTTTTAGGATTTCGAAATGTTCGTGAGAAGAAGTTGATTGTTGATCATTCGGACGATATTGCAAAATGGCTTCATCAAAAGAATTATTTCCATGGTAGTTTTTCTTATTTGGTCGTTCGGCAATGGTTCGGGCGCAGAGCAAGAGTCGTTGAGGATCAGTTCCAACAACATCGATAAGTTTTAAAATATTCTCTGTTAAAGTTCCGGTTTTATCAGAACAGAGAATTTCAATAGAGCCAACATCTTCGATTGCTGATAAGCGTTTAACAACGACATGTTTTTTGGCTAAGTGTAAAGCACCCAGAGAAAGGGAAAAGGTGGTTACCACAGGAAGGGCTTCGGGAATTACGCTGACTGCCAAAGCTACTGAAAAGATAGCTAATTCTATAAGATTAGTCTGTTCTTTTATGAAAAGGTTTAGTACAAAAACAAAGGCCAGGGTAACGGTAACAATTATCAGCGTAAATTTACTCATCCTATCGAGTCTAGCCTCAAAAGTGCTTACCCGTTTGGTTTTAGTAGTTAATTTGGCAATATCTCCATAACTACTCTCAATCCCAGTAGCGATGACGATGCCATGGGCTTCTCCGGAAACCACAGTCGTTCCGGATAAACCAATATTCTGGGCATCATAGGCGCTCTTGGGAACTGCGGTAAGGGGCGCATCTTGTTTACTCACAGGTTGTGATTCCCCGGTAACAACAGATTCATCGATTAGAAGATCAGTAGTTTCTATAAAGCGTATATCTGCAGGCAGAGCATCTCCGGGGATAAGTTTGACAATATCACCAGGAACAATTTTGGAAATTTCCAAGACTGTTTCTTTGCCATCACGCAACACCAACATCTTACTTTCAATGTATTTTTCTAATAAAGCTACCGTTTTTTCTGATTTAAATTCCTGATAAAACCCGAGAATGGCGTTAATAGCGATAAAAACCAAGATTATGATTCCATCTTCTGTTTGCTTGAGGAGAAATGAGGTTAAACTGGCTGCAAATAAGAGATAGAGAAATGGAGAAGAAAATTGTCGTAGAAATATCGTTAGTGGGGAAGAGGCTTTCCCGGTAATTCTATTTGGTCCGTATTGAGTTAGTCGTTGTTCTGCTTCATGACTAGATAATCCAGACTTGGTTGAAGAGAATTTTTTCAGAAGGTCTTCTGTCGATTGGGTACTATATGCTAATAATTCCGGTTTCATCTATATTCAGTATGACAAAGTACTCCCAAAAGAAGAAGAGGATAATTGACAAGCTTATCTCATCTATGAAGTAATACAGAGTGATATGCGATCGATCTTACGATTCACCTTCCTGAATATTTTCATTTTCTGCTTCGTTGGTTTGATCGAATTGTTGCTTATTCAGATGATTTTTTCTTCTCCTCAAAAAATTAAAACCATGCTTTCTGATGCGCAAATTTATAGTGACTTAACCAGTTTTGTGAATAAAAAATTACAAGAATCCGATGGAGGAGCTCCAGTATCTATTACTGAGCCTATGGTCCGTAAAACTGCGGAAACACTTATCGATCAAACCTGGGATTGGGCTTCTGGGAAAACATCCCAAGAACCAAGCCTCTCCCTTCGTGATTTATTAGAGTCTGCAGGATTAAAACAACAAGATCTCAAACAATTTACTGCCATGCAAGAAGAATTTACTCAGGCATTGGCTGATCCTGTTTTCAAAAATCAATTACCTCCCGAAAGCAGACAGGCGATGGAGGCTCTACAAAAATTTGGAGGCAATGGTAGAAGTTTTTCCTTGGGTTCACATTTACTATTCATAAAATCCATGGTTAGTATGTTTACCTACGGTATTCCAGTAATGGGAATTCTATCGCTCATTAGTCTCGTCATGATAGTGATTCTCTCCAATACTAATCAGTCTCGGGCGATGTGGTTGTTCGTTACCTTTTTATTAACCTCAGGAACGTTTTTATTTACCGCTGGGTTGTTCGCCTTACCAAAATTATTTATTCCGGTCATCCTTTCTCAAATGCAAACAGATACATCCTATGGTGAGGGATTATTGACAGCGATTATTGTTCCGATTAGTTCTATTTTATTTCGTCAACATCTCGCAGTTGCGGTAGGAATATTCTGTGTGGCTATCGTTTGTCTCTTGGCGAGGGTGATGGTCTTCAATAATCCAGTTCAAATGGTAGAGCTAAAGAAAAAAAATAAGTCGACTGGATAACCTTTCTCTATTGACACAGCTATCTCTCAGGCTCTTAATAGAGGAAGGAGGAAATTATCATGCCCGCTGCTAAAACAACACCATCGTCTAGTTCACCCGCTTCGAAACTACCAATATTCTTCTTGGTCCTTACTGTAGCTATCTTGGCCGCAGGTGGGTATTACGTCTATGGAACCTTTAGGCAAGGATCAGGGGCTTCTTCTCCTTTGGATTTAGCCAAACAGGTAGTTAACGGTGGCAATATGATGATGCCAAAAGTGTCAGAAAATGATTTCAAAGATATTGATGATCCTCTGATTCGGAAACATTTAGCAGCCCAAATTAATATTGGAAAATATCGAATCCGTTCTACCTCCAACGGAATGGGTAATAACAGCGAGCAGGTGATGGAATTTATGATGTCTGGAAATGACGTCCATTATCACATGATGCAAAAAATGGAAGGGAAAGATAGTGTGGATATGATTGTTGTGGGAGATACAACCTATCTTAAAGACTTTAAAG
>JBGALL010000027.1:0-17855 GCA_044223895.1 Candidatus Woesebacteria bacterium | reverse complement strand
ATGGTGGAAGCAGAAAGAGAAGCCAGCAGAACCTGGAAAAGCCACTATGCCAGAAAGTGAAGAGAAATTTAAGCCTATGGATTTGAAAGAAGAATATACCAAATCAAATGTAACTTACAAAAAGCTTGGCGAAGAAGCCTGTGGCGGTTTGACATGTTACAAATATGAAGAAAAACAGGGAAGTGGTGATCAGTCAACCAGAACCTTCTGGTTTGACACCAAGGAACTCTTATTACGCAAAGAAACAAATGGATATGGTGAATTCAAATCTACAGAGGAATATTCCTATGATAATTTGTCTGTTTCAGCACCAAGTCCAACCAAAGAAGTTCCTGAAGGTAAATCAATCTATGATTATATGGTTGCCGGAATGATGGGCGAAGATGCAGCCAACCAGATGGAAGAAGCCAAAAAGATGATGCCAAAACAAGAGGAAGTAGAAAAAATGATGCAACAATATCAGAAAGATTATACGCCAACTGATGAGTATGCTCCTGATGATACACCGGAACCAGATTCATACTAAGGGTAGAGAAAGAGACTATGCAATTGATTCATAGAACGCACGAATATTTTGCGAGGCCGTCGCCATGGAAACGTCCCAGTCTGTTAAAAGCGCTATTTCGGCACAAATTTTCGTATATACTTGCTGCGACAATACTCTTAGTAATCTTCCTGGGAACCTGTGCTTCCTACGTAGAAAGTTTAGATTCTAAAGGGAATATTCTAACTATAGGGGAGGGGATTTGGTGGGCCTTTGTTAGTATTACCACCGTAGGATATGGTGATCATTATCCAGTAACCTTTCCGGGTAAGGTGATTAGTGCTGTGTTAATTATTGTAGGTATGAGTTTCTTGTCGGTTCTGACTGCGAATATCGCAGCCTATTTCGTAGAAGAAGATGAAACTGATGCACTTTTGGAAATTAATGAGCGTTTAAAACGTATAGAAGAAAAATTGGCGAATAATCAATAAACCTTCGGACATCTCCCCATTTATCGTCATCCTGAGTGATTTTGAAAGAACGAAAGGTCTCATAATAAAGAGATTCTTCACTTCGTTCAGAATGACATATTTTTTAGCGATCGTTAGTTATTCTTGTCATCCTGCGCGACTGTTAATTATTTTTTGTCATCCTGAGCGACTCTGAAAGAGCGAAGGATCTCATAATAATGATAATTTACTCCCGATTGTCGGGAGAAGAATGACAATGAGTAGTGTATAATCAAAAGTCCTGTCCGAATAAGCTTTCCATGAATATCGAACATTCTAGCTCCTATAGGCATTTTGTTGATCACGTCAACAGTTTGAAACTGTTGAATATGGTTATTATGCCTCCAACCTATGAATCACTAGTAGAAGAATATGACAGAGGTACCTTTGATAGAGATCAATTTCTGCGAGCCATTCCTAATGTATTGAAAATTGACAATATTCCCGAGGTTCTCTCACAAATAGAAAAAGATTTAGTCTCTGAAGGATCCAGACCATTACGGAGACGTCTACTAGACATAGTGATGCAGGTAGGTTTATCACACCCAAAATATAAAGCATTTTTACAAACAGCCTTACCAAACTTGTGGACGACTGGATCAGTCGAAGCAAAAGCAGATATTGTAGATACTCTTATCAAATATCCTGGGTATGCTTCCGAAGAAGAACTTATGGATGAATGGTATCCATACGTTCCAGAAATATATCAACCACTATTTATACGACAGGTGAAAGAGCGTAAATGGGGAAGTTATAACAATGGTGAGAATGTTTTATGGTATGAACCATTTTCGCTGAGTAAACAATTACATCTACCAGCCAATCCAGAGAATCCCCATCATAAACTCGATAGGGACTTTTATAGAACCCAAAAGCAGCAATTAGCTTCATTTTTTGTTTCCATTCGTGCAATCATTACCGATAATCCAGATATTGATCGTGAGTCATTATCCCAACTGGTGAACCCCTTTGTCGAAAAAAATCGTTTTTCTGCAGATGTAGTGAATAGACTATATGGATATATCGATCACTATATTTATCAGCATCAACGAGTAGAAAATATCCGATCTACGAATCCAGATCTTTCTCATCTCTGCAATGACATTTTTGGATTTATTCCTAATGGTAAAGTAGAAGTTATCTATGGACCTATTTCCGTACATCTTCGTTTTTATGCAGAAGAGGATTTTATCAACGCCTATCTATGGGATAAGGATCATTCCACCGAAAATATTCAACATGCGAACACAGTCATGGGAGCTGCCATGTCTGAGGTGATGACGCCTACATATTCCAAATTAATAACTCTCGAAAACATGCTTCATACCCAAGACCCAGATGACTACTCTGTGTTTTATCATGAGCAAGAACATCAGTTTTTTCATCATTTTGTTGAGGAACGGATTTCTCTCCTCCTACCGACAGTACTGAATATATTGACCTTTGAACCAATGTCACCTCAACGTCGAAAAGAGTTATTGAAAACGAGTTGTCTGCAAATAATGATTTTCAATTCACTACTCCAGGGCACGTATTCTGAATTGATGGCAGGGGTTAAAGATGGGACCAAATCAGACGCAAATATCGAACGACTACAAACAGGAAAATCATATCAATTTATTCCTGATGATCCCGAGAAAAGAACGGCTATGATCTCCTCGATCAAACGTACCTTTGATACAGTCAGGATGTATATGCAGGAAGTAGTCGGGGACAATAGTCATCCAATACCGGTTTTATCAACCACTGAAATAGAAAAGGATTTACGGTTGATTAAGGCTGAATATTTACATGATCTGCTGACGTCATTTTCAGAAGGACTGAGTTCTCTTGAGGGGAAAGGGTACACAACAGAAGAACAATTAGGGTATCTATATCAATGGCAGCCTTTTGATTGGGCAAAAAATGTCAGAAGGATACCGAGGAAAACTTAAATTTTTATAATCTCCTCTAAACGTTAATTCTCATATGTCATCCTGAGCGATTGTTATTTATTCTTGTCATCCTGAGCGATTTTGAAAAAGCGAAGGATCTCATAAGAAAGAGATTCTTCACTTCGTTCAGAATGACATATTTTTAGCGATTGTTAATTATTCTTGTCATCCTGAGCGATTGTTAATTATTCTTGTCATCCTGAACGATTGTTAATTATTATTGTCATCCTGAGCGATTTTGAAAGAGCGAAGGATCCATAAGAAAGAGATTCTTCACTTCGTTCAGAATGACATATTTTTAGCGATTGTTAATTATTCTTGTCATCCTGAGCGCTGCATTTAAGCGAAGGATCACATTATTTCATTCTGATTTCGAGAACTCTAAAAATGAATCATACTATAATGAGATCCTTCGTTTCTCTCATGGTGACAAGCATATAAACAAGTAGTTCAGATGTCGGCTCGGAAGATTTATATCTCTACAATTTCGCCACGTTTCAATTCACCCCGAAGTGCTTTTTCTGATAGTGGATTCTCAATAATTCGTTGTACTGCTCGGTAGAGTGCACGACCACCAAACTCACTACTAAATCCATCGTGTAACAGTTTTACTTTCGTTTGTGGGTTAATTTTTAAGGAAATTCCGTATTGATCTTTTACCTGAGCTGCAAGTTTCACTAAGGTCATAGTCATAATTGTTTCTATTTGGTCCGGAGAGAGTGGTGTAAATACAACCACACTATCAAATCTATTCAGTAATTCCGGTGAGAATATTCCTTTGGTTTGTAAATATTCCAGTACGGCTTGCTCCGATAAAGCATCATTATTATGGATATGTTCTCGAATATATTCCGTTCCGGCATTACTGGTAGCAATAACAATGGTAGTCAAAAAGGAGACTGTTTTGCCAAAAGCATCAGTTAAATACCCTTCATCGAGTAATGATAGGAATAATTGCTTTACTTGCGGATCTGCCTTTTCAAATTCATCGAGCAGAACAACTCCATATTTCAATTCGCGAACACGTGGGAAAAAGGTTCCAACGTTTCCTGTATGTGGGTCACCGAGAATTTCGTTGACACTTTGAGGCGTTGTATATTCATTCATATCTACCCGAAGTAAACGATTTTCACCGCCGAAAAATAAGTCCGCCAGAGCTTTGGCTGTTTCAGTTTTTCCAACCCCAGTAGGTCCCAAAAATAAAAAGCTTCCCATAGGACGATTATGCTTGGTAGTGACATTGGTCCGTGACCGTTTCAGAGCCGTTGAAACAGCTGCAATTGCCGAATCCTGACCAATTACTCGACTATGTAAAATTGCCTCCACCTTGAGCAGTTTATCGGCTTCCGTATTACTAACATGGACAGGAATTCCTTCTTTCTTTTCAAATACTTCCTGAACAAACGATGGGGTTATGAAATGGAGTTGGGGAGTGTTGCGGACATAGGTTTCTACATCTTCCATTATAGTAATAGCTTTTTCGGGAAATACTTTATCAGGTATATACATTTCACCGAGTTTGATGACTTCCGCTAAAGCTTGGTAGGTAAATGTAATGTGATGGCGTTCAAATACAGGCAGGATATTGATCAATATTTCTAGAGTTTCTTCTGGTGAAGTTGGATTGATATGAACTGATTCAAAGAATTTGGTTAGCTGTGCATGAGGTCGGATATATTGGTGAAAATCTTCAGGAGAAACTGCCGCGATTATAGAAATTGTTCCTCGTGAGAGAGCATGGAGAAAGACATCACTCATATCATCTCTATCTTTCCCTGTGGACACGTATCGATCAAAATCCTCAATAATTAAGATGATATTCCCAGCTCTGCCTGCTTCGTTTAATATTTGAGCTACAGTTGATTTTCGAGAAGTAACGTCACTTTCTTCCTCAAATAGTTGTTCCATTTCCAAAGAGACTAAACGTTTAGCTTCCAAATCTGGATACACATGGCCAGAAGCTATTTGATGAGCAAGATAGATCAGGAGTGGATGTTTTCCTACCCCAGGTTCACCGACGAGGAAGGCATTTCGAGCTTCGCGCTTCATTAAAATTTCTTCCATGGCTTTAAGTTCTTTGGTTCTACCGTTGACATGACCATAGGGGATAGGCAGGCTTGATAAATCTACCGTGAAACGATCTAGGGTTGGTGTATATCCATACGTCCAGGTTTTGCCAATAGAGGGGATACGCAACAAAGATTCTTTCGAAAATATTCCTGGTTCGTTTAGTAGCATTTCCCACCATCGTTGGAGAACCAAGAGATCTTGTTTACGGATGTGGAAAGAATCAAAAAAATTCACTACTTCTTGATTGCTATCAAACCACATAACTAACAATTCTGGGATGGAATTACCTGCAAGGGTGAGCGTTCTTTCGGTAGACGATAGGTTCGGACTACCAGTTAATTCCAGTCGCTGAATGAGAAACTTTCCATAGGGAGATCCAAGAAGATTTTTCCAGATATCTCTATCGGTAGAAGCAGTTTGCAAAAAGCGAATATCATGACGATCTCGATATTTGCCATAGGCCATCATCGGAAGGGGGATGATGAAAAACCAGATGAGTATATAGACAACACTGGCGATGAGTAACAGTCCCAGACACAATATCCCTATCAAGATTGTGGAGATTCTGAGAATTGCACCAATAGTTCTGGATACAAGGTTAAAGGTAATAATTTCCCACATGACCTCGAATGAAAATCCAGGACGTTCTTTTACCCGGTAAGATCGCTTCCAGGGAGAAAAAAGAGTCTTTAGCAGGTAGGGGATAGAAAAAAAATTAAAAACAAAAATAAAGAAGTTTTTTAAGACTTCCATGTAGTCATCAAGTCCTTTTCCCAGCCAAAAGGTAACAAATGATGGAGAATTTGGCGTAGTATTTCCCATGAGTTAATAGTACTGTTTTCTCAGCTAAAAACCCATCGTATCTTTGGAAATGATTCGATGGGCTATAGCGATTTTCAAGTTAAGTAATTTTGTCCTACTGTTAATTCGGACCGTGGACGGTACCTTCACCGTCATCAAAGACATGATCGTTCTGTCGTGGATCAATGACTCCAAAGTCTCCATAATTGACATTCTTGGCAGATAATACTTGTTTGACACTGCCTGCAAATGGGGTGGACTGACCATTTCTCCCATAGGGATCGGTGTAAAGGACTTCTGATCCTCCTGCATTTGATAAGGTTGGTCCTTGGAAATACATTCCTCGATGAATTCCTTTAAATCCTGATCGAGTATCATTCCAAGTTATCCCTTTAATTTGTCCATAGTTGGTGACTGTTCCACAGGTTCCACCTCTGGCTTCGTTTCCATTCGCCAGTCTTTCATAACAAAGGTCCATAGCGTACCCAACGTTGTTTGGCTTTCCTGGATAGTAGTATCGGTTTGCCTCTTCAACATCGAAGGTCAAATTAACCCCTGACAATACGGTCTTGCCTGATGTTGTCTGGAGTCGCATAGAGGTTGCCCAGGCTTCGTACATGTTCATCGAAAACTTTCCACTTGGTACCAGGAAATAGTTTTCGATACAGGATCTTTGGATGATTGCTCTAAATCCTTCATCTCGAGTCCCAGGCCAGTTCTGATTCATTGCATCTTTACCAAGTACCACAGGTGATGATCTATCTCCACCTGGATCACAGAGGTTGGTAAACTCTCCTGGTGCTCCAAAGGCTACCATCTGGGTGATGGCTGCTTTCTGATCATAGGCGGTACTTGGTCCTTTACAGTCTGCAAAGAATATCACTTCATGCAAATTGTTGGTAAAGGCATCAAAGGTACTTACTCCCTGATGGACTTTACTAAAGTAGTAACATCGTGCTCCAAAGTCTACCCATTTGTCCCCTGAATTTTGTTTCAATGGAACAATTACTCCTCCAGTTGTATTGGAATTAAATGTTCCTCCGTCCATATCTGCTTCTGCATTGGCCCATTCGACTTTGTGTCCAACATGATCCTCATGTCTCATGTATCCCAAATTCTTACTCGCGGAATATATATCTAATTGTTCATTGGCATATCCAAAGGGTACTCCAGCCACTGCTTTCTCTGATGCATCCATCACGCCATTCTTATTTGCATCATAGTAGAAATGTTGCTGGACTTGGTTCCAAATCGCTGACTGGGCTGGATTGGCTCCGTGTTCATGTCCAAATGAACATTTCACTCCCGTTGCTGGATCTACTGCGACAGGTGGATGCCAGGTCGGATATTTCTTGCCATCGGTAGCTATGACATAAAAACTATCATGAAAGGCTTTCGTACAGGTCGCATATTTCTGTGGCCCCGCGGCTGCATATTTCGCATCGGCTGGATCCCATAACCCAAACGAGGCTGCTACCCCAGTACTAGTTCCACCACCAGTGTTTCCTTGTGGTTGTGATGTCGGTGTTGGTTTAGCAGTCGGAGATATCTGACCTGAGGTTGGTTGGGTCAATGAGGTTGGGGATGGAGGAACACTAGGAACAGTAGGTTTGGTTGGAACTACTTCTCCAGAAGTTCGATAGACGATGGTTAATCGAGGTGTAGTGTCTGTAGCCAAACCACCCAAAACATATTTTCGTCCCCATTGTGGTTTGCCACCTTGAGCCAAAATACTTATGGTTTTGCGATCAGAACTATTCGGAAGAGACTGAATTATCGAGGTTACATCGTACTTATAATGATTATTTGCTAACCATTTAACGTTATCGCTGATAACTTTATTGGTTGTAGTTTTCGCTCGCTGTGATGGTTTTGAACTGAGAGAAAAGGGCTGGGGATCAATCGCTGTCTCTGCATAGAGCGTTGTATTTAAACCAATCCACGTATCTTGTTTCGGAACAAGATCAAGAGATGCTGAGATCACCTGAGAACCAGCCGGAATGGCTTTATCAGCAGTAAATCGTAATCCGAGAAAGGAGGTAGTGACATTTTGACCAGTTCCCAACCACACAGTTCCTGGCGATTGGGTATAGGTTTGAACTACTTGTCCATCTTCATTTATATAGTCACTTGGCGATTTTGGAATCAGCGTAATTGTTTCCGTTACTGCGGCTCGAACATGTTCTGAATTTGTAGTTCCTAAACCAAAGATGAATATATTGAGTAGCAATCCGGTAACGATAAGTAATACCAGCGATCCTAATAATGTAGGAATCAACTTTGGACTATTTGCCGAAACATGAGTTTTTTTTATTTGAAGTTTTGATTTTCGTTTCATAATTTTTAATTCGGTGCATGAACCGTATTCCCTCCATTGTTAAATAATCTTTGTATTGCGCGGTCATTCATTGTTGAGCAAACAGAAAGTTTACATATATCTGCTTCTACTGTTGATATTTTTTGTTTTAAACCAGATGTAAAAGCAGTGGTTACAGCATTTCCACCCAAAGGATCAGTCCACCATACTTGTGAGCCTCCTTGATTTGATACGCGATTTCGACCAAAGTAAGCTGTTCTCTTTAGTCCCTTGAATCCAGATTGTGGTGAATCCCACGGCGTATTTACATAGTTCCCATTTATTTCGCAGAGTAGTGTTCTTCTGTATAATAACCCTCCGGGTCCACATTGTTGTGAATTAAAACTAAACCCAGTAGAAGATTTCGGATCTGGGAAGCGAATAGGATCAAGAACATCCCATTGTCTTCCGTGTTCAGCGATCATTTTACCTGTTGGTGTTGTAATTCGCAAATCACCCTGCCAAATTTCATACGGTGTGAAATAGAAACTACCTGTTATGCTATCTATATTTTCTAAACACGATCTGTCGGTCATATTTCTTCCTAAGGTGTCGCTATAAATACTATTTGGCAATTTACTAATCAATGGATCACTTACTTTACATGAGCCATCGGAATTTTTACCTTCAGGGCATACGAGTAATGATCTGTCATTACCACAGAATCTTTTGTAGCCACCAGGATTACCAAAGGTCATCATTCCTGTTAGGAGTACTGTGTTCCCAGGATATATAGATGCTGCATTTAATCCATTAACATTGACGCTCATACAAGTCGAATGAAAAATTACTTCATGCATATTGTTCTCTATGGCATCACCAGAATGTGTGCCTTGATGGAATTTGTGAAAATGTGTGCAGACGACTCCTGTAGGTTGATAATTATTACTGTCACCATAGGGAATATTTACACCTATTGTTCCAGGAAGTTGAGTCATAACGTGGGTAGAATGGCCAACCATATCAGCCTCAGAATTGACGAATTCTATCTTGTGTCCTACATGATCTTCATGACGCACAAAAATAGAATCACGACCTTCTTGATTGTAATATGCATTCATATGTTCATTAGCAATGCCAAATGGAACACCGGCGCGATCACCAGGTGATATAACTCCTGCGTCACTGATAGTCATTTTAGTTATAACACCATCACCATTAATATCTTTGCCAAAATGTTGAACTATCTCGTCCCAATAACGATACCCCTGAGGATTACTTCCATGTTCATGTCCAAAATAACATTTGCCTACACCGGTTATAGGATTAGTTACAACGGGGGGATGCCAGGTGGGATATTTAATACCATCGTAGGCAATTACATAATACTGACTATGTGCTTCTACAACATCTGTGCCATCATCGCATTTATCATATAGAGGATTGGGTTTATTTTTTCCAGTATAACTCCATCCCATCATTGCCATACTGTTAGATCCCATATCTGTCATAGGTACTGTGGGTTGGATGGCGACTGTATTGGTAGGGACTTTTACTATAGAAGTGGGGGAGGGAATTATCTGAGTTGTTGGTGCTGTTGTCGGCTTTGGTGTGGCGGTAACATCTACGGTATTGATACGATAGGTGAGACTGAGTCTAGGATAAGCATCACTGGTATTCCCTACAGAAATATTTTTTCTTCCCCATTGATTTGACCCACCTTTAGCGAGAATGCTGATAACCGAACGATCTAGACTATTTGGCAATGCTTGAACTACTGAAGTGATGTCATATTTATAGTGAGTATTTGTAGTCCATTTAACATTGTCTGAAACTGATTTGCTTATCGAAGTTTTCAATCTCTGCGAAGGTTTAGATGTCTGAGTAAAAGGAGCCGGATTGATACTCGTTTCTGCATAGAATGTAGAGGAAAGTGATAACCAGGTATCTGTTTTTGCAACAAATTCAAGAGAAGCAGAGGTAACAAAAGCTCCCGCAGGAATAGGCTTATCAGAAGTCATTCTAATACCAAGATAGGAATTTGTTGTGCTTTGTCCGGTTCCAAACCATAACGATGAGGGAAACTGTTGATATACATTTACTGACGAACCATCTTCGTTAGTAAAATCTGACCCGCTTCGAGGAGTGAATGTTATTGTTTCAGTAACTGCAGCGAGCGCACGTTGATCCTGATTTGTGTGAAGTCCGTAGATAAATATATTGAGAAGCAAACCCGTAACGATGAGTAAAACGAGAGTCCCCAATAATGTTGGAATTAGCTGAGATTTTTTTGACGCAAATCGATTGGCTGAGGATCTCTTCTGTTTTCTCATAAAAAAAAGCGACTATATAAAAGCTATCTTAAGAAATCCTGAAGCGCAACCCCCAAAAGTTAAATGATGAGCATTGCATCGCCAAAACTATAGAATCTGTATCTGTTTTTTACCGCTTCTTTGTAGGCATTTTTGATAGTGTCTGATCCAGTAAATGCTGATACTAACATCAGGAGAGTAGATTTGGGTAAATGAAAATTTGTTAATAGTCCATCAACAACTTGAAAGGTATATCCTGGAGTTATAAAAATATTTACATCCCCAGAATAAGATGTTAACGATAAAAATTTCGAATGCTGATTTCCATTCTGAACTGTAGATACTGAATTGTGAATTATTTGAGCAGTTCCTTCCAATGCCCTCGTTGTTGTTGTACCGATGGCGATAATTCTTCTGCCATCTTTTTTTGCTTGATTGAGGATATCAGCAGTTTCCTGGGAAAGGTTAACAAATTCACTGTGCATAGTATGGTCTTCAACGGTAGCTGTCTTTACAGGAAGAAAGGTTCCCAGTCCGACGTGCAAGGTTACTTCTATAACCAGAATATCTTTCTGTTTAAATTGCTCTAAGAGATGTGGCGTAATATGAAATCCTGCTGTTGGCGCAGCCACTGAACCGGTTACTTTAGCGTAACTTGTCTGATAGGGGTCGTGGTTATCTGGAGATGACGGCATTTCTTTTATGTAAGGAGGAATAGGGACACTTCCATAGATATTAGCTTTATCGATAACCTCATCGTTGGATAGAGGAAAGGTAATGAGAAAGGTACCAGTATTATCATTTTTTTCAATTATTCCTTTAAAATCATTGGCAATTTCTACTGTTGCCCCGGGGCTAAAGGCTTTACCTGGTTTGCCTATAGCTTGCCAGGAAGGGCCTACTGGCTTAACTAGAAATAATTCAGCTTTTTTATCGGGAAGATTATCGCGATGGATCGTGGCAGATAATCTAGCACGAAAGACCTTGGTATTATTCACTACTAATATGTCAGAAGGTTGCAATAAGGAGGGTAAATCGCCAATATGTTTATGTTCTATTGCACCTGTTTCCTTGCTAATAACCATAAGATTAGCTTTTTCTCTTGGATTCATTGGCTCTTGAGAAATGAGTTCCGGCGGGAGATGATAATCAAAATCTGCAATATCCATTTCCGTATTATAAAGCTTTTCCCTCTAATTTTCGATGAAAATGGTATAAATACTGTCATCCTGAGCGCTTTTATTAATGCGAAGGATCACAGAATGAAAACGCTATAGTTGAGATCTTCATTCCAAACGCTTTGGATCAGGATGGCATAGAATGGTGATAGGCGGGGAGAGTTGTCTTAATTTTTTTCTTATTTTTGGGATTCAGGATGAAACTCACTAATAATTTATAGGTATCATAGTCAAATTCATACTCACTATCAGCAGAGCTGTATAAATCAGTTTCATCACTAATACTTCCCATGAAACACCACTGATCTATCAGTAAATACTCTTCACGATCTTCATTGCCTTCATGGATCATGATCGGACCATCATAAGGCCAGCGCTTGAGCTTGTATTGAGCAAAGGCTTCGATAAAACGGAGATTATACATCTCAGGTTTTTCTTTATACAGGCAGGCACCACGACACTTCTTGAGATGGTACGAAAAACACGATCCTTTGGTTCGTTCCAAACCCAACAGTTTGGGGCAAAGTTCATGCTCGTCCACTAATGTTTGCAGAAATTGTTGTGCCTGACGTTTTGATTTGCAAATGCGTAACACGGTTTGGGTGGAGGTTAATGGACCTTCAACGACATCCAGAAACGAGGTTAAATATCCTTCTTCATTTTTTTTCTCTCTGATGGTTATCAATTGCCTCGAAAGGCGAAGTTTCTTGTTATGTATCGGCTGCATCTCTTTTATGCGTTTAGATTCTAAGAGCAGGGCAGTTAATTCTCCTGAGGTGCGTTCATAGTCAATTGAAAAAACACTACTACTTAATTTCATATCGGTAGGAATTCGACCACCAGCCGCAAAGTGTGAAAGTACACGTTCCTTAATATTAATACTCTTACCTATATATAATGGACTGCTATCGGCTCCATAGAAGAAATACACTCCCGGAGTTTGGGGGAGATTTTTTATAGTTTCAGTTAAATGGGGAGGGATACTTGGGGTTCCGATAACTCGTTCGATAGCATCGCCAACAATTTTATCACCATATTCTTTGACTGCTTTTTGATAGAAATCCCATAACACATAGGCGTCTGAAAAAGCCCGATGACGATTTTCACAGGTAAATCCACCGTTAGCAATGACACTATCGAGTGAATAACGTTTCCAATTGGGATAGAGGATTCTAGCTAATTGAACTGTACATAATTTTTTGGGACGAAAATCTATTCCAATTCGTAAAAATTCTTCTTTCAAAAATCCATAATCAAAGCGGGCATTGTGGGCTACAAACACGGTGTCTTCAAAAAATGGTAATAATTCATCGGTTTTTTGATGAAACAATGGAGCATGAATTAAATCCTCAGGAGATATCCCCGTTAACCGTTCTACGAATGGATCAATGTGTTGGTAGGGATTAAATAAGGTTTCATAGGTTTTAGTTACTTTCCCAAAATCAACGCGCACCATACCGATCTCAATTATCCGGCTGTATTGAGCAGACATTCCGCTCGTTTCTATATCGACGAAGGTTAAATGATCTGGCAACATAACGAAGGGTTTTATTATATCAGATGAAAACAACTCCTAATTGACAACCATAGTAGGGACTCTTACGCTATTTGTAGATGCGTAACGCGTTGTTGAATTTATTGTGTTTTGGATTTATTGCGAGTATTTTATTATCGTCTGTGAAAGCTCAGACGCCTCCTACCACCTCATCTGCGATCTCCTGGAAAACAGCATATGCCTCACTCGAAGCAGATGAAATGACCATCACCGTGAATGGGAAAGTTTATCACGGGGTAAACGTCCAAAATCTTGTCGTTCATTCGGATGGAGCATCACAACCTAACGATAATACAATTACTTTGGAAGTAAGCTGGGATGAACCAGGAGTTGGAAAGATGAGTGTCTATATTTATTTCATCGCCTCGCCGACACAGTGGTGGGTATATGATTTGCGAACAACCGGCGATGGAATCATAGATGACTGGACATACTATCTTGATAGTTCTGATATAACAAAAAATTTTGTAAAACCATTAGGCACAGCATATACCAGTTCATTATTTACCTTAGCTAGTATTGAGAAAAATTTTCCATCAACAACTATCCAGTTTAAAAACTTACGATTGCTTCCTAGCTTTTCCAATCTAACAAATCCACCTGAGGATGATATTTATTTCATCACTACTGGAGTCAATCAAACGCAATTACTATTTAGCGATCCTTCAGATTCTTCAGAATCAACAACCCCAATAGATCCAGAAGCGCTTATTCCAGGAAAACAATATCAAGTTACTGCTGATATCAGAACGCAAAATACGGTAAAAACGACTGTAGATGACCAAACCCCTGTATATTTTCAATTACAGGGTATGGGAGCAACTGCAGAAACTACCTTACCGTATTCACTCATTCGCAATAATAGTGGGGGAGCCTCCACGACACTAACAACAACCTTTACAGCGGGAACAATAAATAGATTTGCACTATATATTTCTAATCGAGGGGGTAGTCCGTACGAAACAGAGTATAGAAATAATCAACTGGTATTTACATACCCTCAGTCAAGTTGTGAGTTTGTAAATAATACTATTATTGTTGGAAATGGATTTTCTAATAGCCGTTGTACTGATTTACAACAAGCGATCGATGCTATCCCGAACCGGACTGATATATATGCTAATCCCATGTATACCATCAAAATTAATCAGGGGAGTTATAATCTTTTTAATAGCACTACAACTCCCGGTCTTGTTATAAAAAATAAAGGAAGAGTGTTGATTCAATCAACCAATCAGACTGAGGATGTGAAATTATACTTTCCAGCATCAACCCAAGGTGTAGTTATCGATAACTCACATGTTGATATGGAATACATCAGGATGTATGGGGCATCATACCTAAATGGTTCATTAGTAGATATTAAAAATAATAGCTATTTTAAATTCGGTAAAGGTTCAATGTATAGTGATACATCGCCATTACTGAGAGGTGTAGGATCTACAGAAGTATCAGTCTATAATTCCGATCTCACAAGCACTAAATTGATTGCTACAATTACTGATTCTGAGTTATCTAATTTCTCTAACAATACAATCAATGGATTAGATCAAGGCCAGGGTTTGATTTTCTATAATACTAACGCGGCTGTTCAGTATAATCTCATTACCAACACATCTGAGGGAGCGGTAATTTGGAACGGACAAGATACCGGTATGATGACAGGAAATACACTGACAAATAATAAGTCTGCAGGATCTCGAGGATTGATCTATTATCAAAAAGGAACCAAACCAGTCCAAATAGATAAAAATATTGTGGCTTTTAACACTGGCTATGATATTTTCGTCAATGAATCTGCCGATTTGTTAACGGTTAGTAATAATCTTTTTCATGCCAATGGTTTTGATGGGGGAAACATAAGATTTTTTAATATGCCAAATCCAACAGGATCCAATGGTAATGTGGATGCTGATCCATTATTCGGGAGCGAGTACTGTCTCACCAAAAATTCTCCTGCGATGATGGCGTATCCAGATGTATTTATGGGCCATCGAGGAGCATGTCTTCCCCTAGAAGAAATTACTCCTACACCGACACAATCATTTATTACCAATCCACCAAGCTGGTGGTTTATGATACCTACACCACTACGAAATTTTCTTGAACAACTCTATGTTTGGGTGTTTTTGTTTCGACAGCCCACTTCTATGATCAATCTTCTCCAGGGAATTCCTACCCCTTTACCGGTCACTGCTCCGGTAAATCAATAAATTTATTCTTTTATAGGAACACTAGCCCAATTGGCGTTATATTCTTTAATCATGGCGATCACATCTCGGCCATACCGTTGATCATTCTGGACTGCATGAGCCAGGGTAGCGATGATCTCTTGTTGTCGAATTAATATTCGTTGCCATTGATCATAAAATTCTGCGTTAGTGGGATCTTTTTCTTTAAACTGCTTCGTCTGTTCCAATTGTTTGCCAATATCTACTAAAAGTTTCTTATATTCATCTTCGTCGTATGAGGTATATCCCTGATAGGATAGGCTGTCGAGTGGTTCAGCAAATAAGTGAACAGCTACATTGACGTAATATTGTTTATACGGTCCAGAAGCAATAGCCACTCCTGTTTCAATGAGTTGAGGATTTAGTAAATTTGCCCGATGGGGGGGACTATTCATAAATCCGTTAACGAAGGCTCGTCCGCTAGAATCACCCATACCTATATTTTCTGATGCATATTTGAAGGAATAATGGAGGAGCGGCAAGACAGTATCCAATTGGATATGATCATACGGATCCTGATGGGAAAAATTTTGATGTTTCAATATGACATCCGCTCTCATTTGGGCGGCTTTCATTAAGGTCTCATTTACTCTGAGTGGTCGAATACCTCGTTTCATCCGTTCTTCATTTACATAAGTGACAATGTCTCGAGGGTCAATTGTTTCAGCACCCAAGACAGAGGATGAAACTTCGTGTGACACCAGTGGATCAGGTGAACTAGTGTAGGGTTCGATAGGAACAGGGATCATTGCTAATGGATGTAAATAGTGAGCTGGTGATTGGAGAGAGAATAATGTTCCAAATGCCAGTGCCATGACGGGGATAAAGGATATAAGGATAGGCAATAATTTTCTGAATAATGGCTTTTTTTTCTTGACAACTTTTTTCTTCATACCAAAAAGTATAACAAGCTTTGTTATGAAATGAATAGTATTCCTAAAATCGGTGTGAAGCTTTCAAAAATACAAACTACTTTGATTGAGAATCCATGATACAAGTCTTAATGATAAAAAAGACAAATTTTGTTGTTTGCATCTCTTGCAATATTTGGGTCCGCGTCGCATAATAGCTCTCATGAGTGAAGGTGAAGAAGCGTTACCAGTATTAAAAAGACCGGTGACCTGGATTGCTATTGCTATTATATTTGCACTGCTTGGAATTGGCGGTGTCGGTTTGTATCAATACAAAAGAGTTCAAGGTGAATTAACCAAATTAAAAACCAATCCTTCTGGTCCACTTACTGACGATCGTCAACGAGAATTAATTGCCGAAGTGTCTTCACGAATTATGTTGCCGACTGATGAGAAACCTACAGTGGCGGTTGTCTCTGATATCAATCGATTGAAAGATCAACAATTTTTTTCTGGTGGACAAAATGGTGATGTCGTACTGATCTACATGAATTCCAAAAAAGCAGTTTTGTACCGACCAGCAGAAAAAAAGATTGTCGAAGTAGCCCCTGTAAATTTAAATAATAATCAAGCAAGTGTTGCCGGAGCAACAAGTGGTGAACTGACACAACAACCACAGACGGAATCGGCCCCACCTGCCAAAACTCAGCCATCTCCAACTTCCTTACCAACACCTACATCAGGTCCAAGTAAGTTTGCCTTGCGTAATGGTACCAATGTTACCGGGTTAGCACGTACCTTTGAACAACAGTTGGTTGCCAAAGTCCCAGGTGCAGCGGTAACTGAGCGGGGCAATGCTGCCAAGCGTGATTATCCGTCTTCATTTATTGTTGATGTTACTGGTAAAAAATCAACTGAACTTCAAACTATCGCATCTGCTCTTGGTATAGCTCCTGGCAGTCTTCCTGCGGGTGAACCACAACCATCTGGAGCTGATTTCTTGGTTATCATCGGAGCAGACAAAAAGTAAGGTCCTTACACGAATACTGTCTTGCTCTGACACTTTTTTATGAGTCCTCTCATTTTTATCATTTTTGGCGCTACTGGTGATTTAACGCACAGGAAATTAATGCCGGCAATTTTCTCCCTAGTCAAAAAAGAAAAAATATCTCCTGATATTATGGTCATTGGTGTGGGGCGAAGAGATTTATCAGATCAATCCTTTCGAGAAGCGATGCATGAGGCAGCGGGAGTCTCTGTGGACGATTCCAAGATTTGGGATCAATTAGCTGCAAATATGAGCTATGTCAAAGGAATGTTTGAAGATTCTCATTTATATGAAGAGTTAGTTACCCGTCTTGATGCCTATGACAAAAAAATAGGTGCCTGTATTCCCAGATTTTTTTACTTAGCCACACCTCCAGAACATTATGAAGAGATTCTCATGCATTTAAAAACTAGTACCTTAGCAGAAGGTTGTGGGCAGGGAACTATAAACTATACTCGAGTGCTTATCGAAAAGCCTTTCGGAAAAGATTCCGAAACAGCCCGTCATTTAGATGAAGTATTAGCGACAATTTTTGAGGAACGACAAATTTATCGAATCGATCATTATCTCGCCAAAGAAACAGTGC
>JBGALL010000132.1:0-2620 GCA_044223895.1 Candidatus Woesebacteria bacterium | reverse complement strand
ATTTCCCTTACCTGTTCCGAGATTGAGCGGGGAAAATATGAAGTTTAATTATCGTGGATTTGATTATATGGATACGGTTTTATCTGGAACGTATATTTCATCTAAAACATATAATTATGACGTGCAATTTATAAAGGACGGAGTGGGCCGATTCACCGAAAGAAATATTTTTGAAGTATACAATCCAGATTCAAAGAGGATTGATCTATTACAGATTTCTTCTTCACTGTCTGGACATTCGCTAAAAAGTAATGAATCGGATACCGATAGTAGAAATACTGTTGTAGCCCTTGATGTATCCCAATCAATGGAGATAGAGGACTATACCCCTAGTCGTATGGGAGCGGCCATAGCAGGTATTAGAGATTTTTTAAATAGCGAAAAGGATTGTAATATAAAAATGATGGTATTCGGCGCGAAAGCAGTTGCGATTAACTTAAAATCTGAAAGTGAATGCTATGCGGTCAGTAAGTTAGATGAATTGGCTTATCAAAAAGTAGGAAGAGGTACTGCCATTGGTGATGCCATTCTGATGGCTATTCAATCTTTTCCGCAAACGCTAAGCACTAAAAAGATAATTTTAATTGGAGATGGCGATAATACTGCAGGAGACATCAGCCCGACTGTAGCAGCACAATTAGCATTCGAACTTGGAATAAAGATATACACAATCGGCATAGGGTCATCTGGCGAAGTACCTTTTGGAAAAGATCCTTTCGGCCGTCCGAACTTAGTTGAAAATACATTTTCGGATGTTGATTTTAAGAAAATCTCATCTTTGACAAGAGGTATTTACTATTATGCCAAAAATACAGAAGACGTGACTAGAATATTGAGGGAAATTGATGCCTTGAAGTGAATTGAACTTTTTGCCTTCCGCAGAGTCGTCACGGAGGTTATGGCGGAAGGGAAATAGATAAATAGATAGAATGTGAGTGTGCGAAGAACGACACCGGAAAATGACGGGTTGTATTTTATTACATTCACCTGCTGTCGTTGGGTTAGACTGTTTGGACTGACAGATGGATATGATATTGTATACATGCATGAGAAGCCCTGCCAAGGTTATTGGAATTTGGCAAGCCAACCGCATGATTATTTACATAGCTAAGCAAGGCATCATATAGTGGTAGAACAGGTACTTATGAAATTTTGAGTTATTACCGAATTGAAGGATATAGATTTAACTAAAGCGTTATGAAGATTTTGATGGATAGCGATAGAATAGAGGCTCTGCTGAGACTTAAATTTTTAGTAATTGCTTCAATTTTATTGGTGGTAATGTTATCCTCGTGTCGGAACGGACGAGACATAAAAGTTACCGGGAGAATAATAGATGATTTGACGGGTGATCCGATTCCACATGCTGAAGTTGTGGTACTTTGTTGGTACAAGCATAATGTTGACGATGAATCCTTCAAAAAAGAAGCCATAGCATCCGATGATTTGGGAAACTTCGGCGTTAATTTTGACAATGGCTATAAAGTTGATATCGCCTCTCAGGCGAATGGGTTTCTTCCTGTGAGGAAACATGTCAATTTGAAATCGAATGAAATTTATTTGGAGTTAAGAATTAAAAAGATCAAGGGAAACGAGACTCTTATCTCTCACCTAACAACAGGAGCGGATTTTGTGGATACTACTGAGCGGGCATCATTTCTTCAGCTAAGGACGCACAATAATCGGACGGTGTCATATGGCTTCGATTTTGCAACGTTAACAAACAAAACAGACACATTAAATTGTGACTTTTGGTTCAAGATTGAAAGAACACCGACAACGGTAGTCGTCCCTAAATCTGGAGGGATTATACCAATTCAGCGAAATGAGGTAAAATCTTCTTTACTATTTGAGATGGAACAAGCCCCAGCAACCGGTTATCTAACAAGCTATACCCTCAATGGAGACGAAGAGGGTTTTTTTATTAAGTGTCGTGATGGCAAAACATTCGCAAAGGTGATATTTTCCCAGGGTGTAATGGAAATAAATAGACCTTCCAATGGAGGAAGTTTTAAAGCACAGGGAAGGTACTTTAGCTATTTATATCAGCCAAATGGAACGACCGATTTGGCATACCCTAATTCAAAAATAGACCTTGAGGAGTTTTTGTTGGACTTTAGATAGAGGTAGTTAAAGTCGAAATATAAGGTTAGTTGGTATACCCAAGCAAAAATAAAATGAAAATACAAACCCTCGTTCACCTTCTTGGAGTGGTCATCTGCGCAGTAAGCTGCAAAAATAGCTCCGTATACGATAAATACTCAGAAGAGGAAGCCAAGAAGATGCTCAAGACCTTCTATACCGATTACATTAATGCAAATTCAATATCAGATTGGAAAAAATCAGATTCCGTAATAGCAAAATATTGTTCAGTAGAACTCATCAATCACATAAATAAGTTGTATTCAGAACCACCCGCAGGGGATAGCTATGACAAATTACTAAGGAGTCAAATGGTGGATGTTAAGATGCTAGAAAAACTCTCTATTCAGAAGGATATACTGGAAAAGAATATTTACACTGTTTTCATAGAGTATGCCGGAGAGCGATGGTCTATCAAATTGTCGATAATAAAGGACAAAAATAACTACAAAATAAATCGGGTTCTGTAAGACGGTGA
>JBGALL010000026.1:5867-21550 GCA_044223895.1 Candidatus Woesebacteria bacterium | reverse complement strand
CGTAGAACAATTGTCGATATTCCCTTGATATTGTTTGTCTTGTCACAATTAGTGAGTAGTCTCTTCTCTATAGATACTCATGTCTCTTGGTTTGGGTACTACAGTCGGTTTAATGGAGGCATGTTATCGATCTTTTGTTACCTGTTTCTTTTTTATGCATTTGTATCAAACATAAATCAGAAACCTCAGGATCCTGAGCATCAGACAAACATCGAACCTTCTTCTATGCTCACGATGCTCTATATTGCCTTGGGGACAGCGGTAGTTGTCTCGTTGTATGGAATTCTCGAGCATTTTGGCATTGATAAAAATATTTGGGTTCAAGATGTCCAAAATCGCGTTTTCTCTACCTTAGGTCAACCAAATTGGCTGGCAGCCTATTTAGTAGCCCTGATGCCATTAACTCTCTATTTAGCTATTGAGCCGTTTATCAACACTCACAAAAACATTCCCAGAAGTCGTGGGCTCATCTTTGCATCTCTTTATGGATTGTTTTATGTAACCTTATTATTCACCCGTTCGCGTTCAGGAATGTTTGCCTTTGCCGTTGTCTTGGGATTATTCGTTGTTGTTACAACGGTTGAATCTTTGATTCGTTTTTTCCATCAACATTCACTGAATAGTGATTCATTAAAAAACTTTATCGGCGGTAGAAAAGCAATAATTCTCTCCTTTTTAGCAATTCATCTTGTATTGGCATCTTTTACATTTTTTAATGGTACCAATATCGACAAAATCGATACCTACTTCAGTTACAAAGCTTTACAAAGTCATCTCGCTTCCCGTAATGCACCAGCCCAAGCAGCACCTGCCGAAACAGCTCAACCATCAGGAACGCTTTTGGAATACGGTGGTACAGAATCGGGAACTATACGTAAATATGTTTGGGAAGCAGCTATCACTGCCTGGAGAAGTAGTCAGAAAGCCTTTTTTATCGGCACAGGGACGGAAACGTTTGCGTTTGCTTTTTTTCAATATAAACCCATCGGTCATAATCTCACCAGCGAGTGGGATTTCTTGTATAACAAAGCACATAACGAATATCTGAACTACTTAGCCACCACTGGAATTTTAGGATTAGGAAGTTACCTATTACTTTTAGGAGTTTTTACTATTTGGTTTTTACAATACAAAGTACGGACAGAATCCCATCATGAACCAGAGTCGCATGCCCGCAATAATGCCTTGATGCTCGTTTTATTTTGTGGGTGGATTTCAATTTTGATTACTAACTTTTTTGGCTTTTCTGTTGTCATAGTTCAAATATTTCTATTCTTGTTTCCTGCCTTCATTGCCCTACTTGCCTCAAAAACCCTAAAAGAAAAACACATTCTGATTCCAGAACGCACAGGACAGATAGTTACAGTGATTGCCATGGTTTTGGGAACCTTAGGAACTATGTATGTATGTGTCATGTGGCTCGGTGATTATTATTATGCCAGTGGATATAGACAATCCCGTTCAGGACAACTTTCAGAAAGTTATAAAAATCTCATCCAATCGACCTTTTTGCGGCCCAAAGAACCGATGTATTATGATGAACTCAGTGTCGTTCTGGGGAGTCTCTCAATCGCTTCACTAGAAGCTGGGAATGCTACTGCAGCCTCGGAATTAGCACAACAAAGTCTGGCAGCATCGGATATCGCTCTCTCCATCTCACCAAACAATGTAAATTTCTGGAAATCTCGCACCAAAATATATTTTGGATTTGCCGATTTAGACCCTAAATTCGTTCAGGCAGCCTACGATTCACTAGCCAAGGCATCTAGCCTCTCGCCTTTTGACCCCAAAATAACGTATAATCTTGCAGTTCTGGATGGCAGATTGGGAAATAACGAAAAAGCAATCGAAACATTGAAGAAAACGGTCGCGATGAAACCAAATTACCGGGATGCCTATTACGCTCTGAACATCTTTTATACAGAAGCCAAACAACCAGAACTTGCGAAATCTGT
The DNA here is from genome assembly GCA_044223895.1 of Candidatus Woesebacteria bacterium. GTDB lineage: Bacteria > Patescibacteriota > Microgenomatia > UBA10105 > UBA927 > CAKZSU01. The sequence goes on along the minus strand of JBGALL010000026.1, from coordinate 19,595 downwards.
CCTCGAGGAATACCTGAAAAAGGTAGATCCTAACGATAAAGAATTTTTAGAAAAAGTGAAATAATGAAGCCAATAGTGCATATACCGAATGATGTTTTGATCAAACCAGCCAAAACAGTTACCGTCTTTGATAAAAAACTGGAAAGCTTGATCAAAGAAATGACCAAAACCCTCAACGCGACTAAACGTCCCAAAGGCGTTGGTTTGGCTGCTCCTCAGATTGGTGAATCAGTACGTGTGTTTATCACCAAACCCACCTCTAAATCTCTTATCAGAGCCTTTATCAATCCTGAAATTATTGGTATGTCCAACGATAATAATGACGAAAAAACTCTTCTAGAGGATGATAAAAAGTTAGAAGGGTGTTTATCTATCCCAGATGTCTGGGGACATGTTACCCGAGCAGCTTCGGTAACCTTACGATATCAAGATCTCAACGGTGAAACCCGCGAAGAAGTAATTGATGGATTTCTGGCAACTATCGTCCAACATGAGACCGATCATACCAATGGAATTCTTTTTTCCCAACGCGTCGTCGAACAACAGGGCAAGTTTTATCATTCAACGATTGATAAAGACGGTAAGGAAATATTAGAAGAAATAACTATTGGTTAAAAAAGAATGAATACTACAAAAGTCATTTTCTTTGGTTCAACTTCTGATTCGCTGATCATTCTAAAACGATTACTTACCTTTCAGGAAACGACACATCAAATAGAATTAGTTGCAGTGGTTACTCAACCACCTCGCCCAATTGGTCGCAAACAAATCATCACCCCTACCCCAACAGAGACGTGGGCCAAAGACCATCAGATATCTGTACTCAGTTTTCAAAGTTCGCCAGAGGTATCCTTTTTATATGCCGATGAACAGGCAGTCATCAATACGCTGGAAACCTTTCGCGCTGATCTGTTGATTAGTGCGTCCTATGGTCAAAAGATACCCACCAAAACGATTACCGATACTCGATTGGGCGGGATCAATGTTCATCCTTCACTTCTGCCTAGGTGGCGTGGACCAGATCCTATCCCTTGGCAAATTCTCTCCGGAGATCACCAGACAGGGACCACGGTAGTTAGCTTATCAGAACATATGGATGAAGGAAAAATTATTTCTCAAAAAAAAGTTCCTCTCTTAGCTACTGATCAGCGAGAACCACTGCGAATGAAATTATTCGAATTAGGGGCAGAGTTATTAGTAGAATCGTTACCTGGTTATATCGATGGATCACTAAAGGGAGATTTACAAGATCCCAAGAAAGCAATCACGGCAAAACGTCTGAAACGTGATGATGGATTTATCCCCTGGGAGGTAATTCAGTCAGCAATAATCGGTGAGACTACTGAGGTAAATAAACTCCCTAAATTTTTACAACAATTTGCGAATAATTTTGATACTGACAAAAATATGTTACCTATTCTGTGTGATCGTGCTCTTCGTGCCCTCTCCCCATGGCCAGGTATTTGGACCGAAGTTTCGTTGAAACATCAGTCAACAGAAAAAAAACGTTTAAAGATTTTGAGCGCACATATTCAACATTCTCAGTGGATTTTGGATGATGTTCAATTAGAAGGCAAAACTCCTACCTCATTTAGTACTCTCAAAGATAATCTATAATCTCTCGTTCTCATCTCTTGCTGAGATATGATAAAATTTATTGGTGATACATGCATTTAGTACTTCTCAGGAAGATATTCTTTCTCATTTTCATACGCAATTAAATCAAGGTCTTTCTCTGCCAGAACGAGAGAAACGGTTGTTAAAGCACGGCACAAATACCTTTCCAGAACCTCCCAAACCATCACTCCTCCAACACTTCATAGAACAAATGAAGAATCCAATTGTTCTCTTGTTAATTGGTACTTCAATCATTGCTGGAATTACCGGTGAAGCACTAGAGTCAGCGCTGATAATTGGAATAGTCGCCTTTATGGCAGGAGTCGGAGTTTTTTTGGAAAAGCAGTCAGAAAAATCTCTCGAAAAGTTAAAAGCACTCCAGACTGCTACTACAACAATTTTAGTGGATGGCAAAAATATTCAGGTACCCACAGAATCTATCGTCCCAGGAGATATCTTAGTGCTTACCGAAGGCGATAAGGTGGCTGCTGACGCTCGGATTGTTCAGCTATCAAACCTTCATGTGGATGAGTCTGCTTTAACTGGGGAATCTCTGCCTGTTAAAAAAGTAACTGATACTCTCCCCTTAGAAACTCCCCTAGCCGATCAAAAAAATATGTTGTTTTCAGGAACTTCGATTATTACTGGTTCAGTAAAAGCAGTAGTAATAGGCACTGGAATCCATACCGAATTAGGAAAGATTACTGAATATTTAAATGCTCAAGAAACGAGATTGACCCCAATGCAGGCAGAACTCGAACGCGTCGGTAAATTTTTGCTGATCGTCTGTTTAGCCTTAGTTTCCTTGATTTTATTAGTTCTTACCCTCAGAGGCCAGCCATTTATAGAATCACTGCTCACTACAATTTCCCTAGCAATAGCCATAGTTCCTGAAGGCTTAAGTGCGGTGATGACGGTTACCCTAGCCCTGGCGGTAAAAGAAATGGTTGCCAAAAAAGTAGTGGTAAAAAAATTATTAGCCGCCGAAGGCCTCGGTTCAATCACCCATATAGCAACCGATAAAACAGGAACGATTACCGAAGGACGAATGAGTGTGGTGAAAGTCTTCCTGACCGATAAACTTTACGAAGCCCATGATAACGAACTGATAGAAGATCCCGAATTCGAACGATTAGTAAATATTATTAAGTTTTGTAATAACAACAAAGGACCGACAGAACAAGCACTAGTATCTTTCTTAGATCATCATGGGTATTCCTATGAACTAGAAGGACGGATGATTGAGTATCAATTCACCAGCGATCAAAAACGGATGAGTGTTGCCCGTGAACACAAAGGACATGTCAGATTGTTTAGTAAAGGAGCTCCAGACGTTCTCATCCCTATGTGTACCAAGAATTTAGCTGGAACTGAGGAGTTTACCGAAAAAGAAGCCAAAGAAGCCTTACGTATTGCAGAAGATCTGGCATCTCAAGGGTTTAGAGTCTTAGCGTTGGCAGATAAAACTCATAAAGGGAACTTGACAGAAGATTCTCGTGATAGCGCAGAAACAGATCTCACCTTTATTGGTCTCGTGGCTCTGATGGATCCCTTGCGATCAACGGTCAAGGAAACAGTCCATCAACTCAAACAAGCTGGGGTAACTCCACTGATGATTACCGGTGATCATCCAGCTATCGCCCGCTATATAGCAGAAGAAGCAGGAATCATCGATACCAAAAAAGATATCGTTTTGACTGGATCTGATCTGGATACCCTGTTTGGTAAAAGTGCTCTACCTGAATCAAAACAACAGTTACTCCACGCCAGAGTGTTTGCTAGAGTACGTCCCGAACACAAGGTAATGATTGTGGAAATGTATCAAAATTTGGGTTTCCGGATCGCGATGACCGGTGATGGCGTCAATGATGCTGCTGCCATCAAGAGGGCAGATGTAGGAATTGCCATGAGCAATGGTATGGATGTAACGCGTGATATATCTGATGTGGTTATTACTGGTACCTATGATGCCTTAATACGAGCTGTAGCAATTGGCAGAACCGTCAAATTGCGAAGTCAGTTATATCTTCATTATTTATTGTCAGGAAACGCCTGTGAGGTGGGGATATTCTTAGTTACTGTACTCTTAGGCTATTCTAATCCGCTCTCTCCGATTATGTTATTAACCATCAATGTTCTCACAGATGCGATGCCTGCAATGGCTATGGCGGTAGAACCTGAAGATCCCGATGTAACCAAGAAAAAAGTTGCCAAAGAAGTTGAACATATGATTTCAAGAACAGTTATCCGCGGTGTAGCCATCCAAGGTATTGTCGGTACAGCTCTGATTGCTTTTGTGTTTATCAAGGCTCTCCCCTACGGTCTGGCGTATGCAGAAACAATTGCTTTTACCTTCTTTATATTCAATGAAGCCTTCCGAGGATTTACCGCAAGAAGTTTTACTCGGTCAATCTTTTCGTATGGAATCTTTAGTAACAAGTTAATGAACATCGCTGTTCCTTTATCAATCGCCGTCTGGGCAATCTGTGTCTATTTCTTGTCACCATTTTTGGGAACAGTTCCTTTGAGCTTTACAGCAGTTGTAGAAGTAATCTTGCTTTCACTTATTCCTCCAGTCATTGAAGAAATGACCAAGTATTACAATAGAAAAAATCTATGACCCGACGCTAAAGAAAGTGAAAATTGAAGGCTATTCCTCCAATGATGTATCTTTAGACGTCGAGTCAAGCGCGCGTTGTGTGTTTGGTTGTGTCTGGAACAGTTGTTCCCCGCGTAGATTTGGGAAAAAGTATTCCAGACCCGATAATATTTGGCCTTAGTTATTTTCATCGCAGGGTGCTGCAAGCAGCGGTGCAATCCTATGGCATATTGGCTCAGTTCCAGCAGGTGCTTGTGAGACAGCTATCCAATGACTATATGTGCTTGTCCCAACACATGCATATTCATCCCCACCTACGGAGATTTGATTTGCGATGTGCCAAGGACCTTTGCCGATAGCTGCGTAAGAATTGCTGTAACACCATGCGTGGCCATCACTAAGGATGTTTTCAGGACTTCCATTTGGACCTTTAGGTAGGTTATCCAGATTGTAGAAGTCGTATCCAAAATTGGTATCTTGGTTGAATGTCGAGAGATCAATCGCTTGTGTTGGTAATGGGACAGGTAAAGGCGTAACAGTTGGAACTACTGGTGCTTGACGCATAACTATAGGCGGAGTTTGGGTAGGTTGAGTAACTTCCTCGGTTGGAAACGGTGTAGCAGTAATGTCTACACTTACTATGCCTGCGCCAGTTACTTTTTCAACCCCACTGTTACCTTTCATTGATGATAATCCACCGCATCCAGTCAGCATCACCGTCAAAAGAAGGATTAGGAACATAGATTTCTTGATCATCATATCCTCCTATGTAGGTTTGCTATACTTCTGAGATAAAGCGGAAAGGGCTAACTCTTGTTGGACTCTGGTCGGCAGTTCATCAATTGCTACTACATGTACTGCTCTTTCCTCATAGACCATATTGGGGATAGAGTTAATCATCTTTACGAGCACATTCGGGCTTAACTTAGCATTTGGGTCGGACATCCAAAATTTCCAGTGACGATTTCCTGCTTTTTTGATCTGTGGTGGTCGCCAAATCCAAATTGCCAAAGTTATTAGGATGAATGGCCCACCATGAACAACCAGCGACAAACAGAGGGAGACAAAGAGCTGAATCTGAGAAACTGCATCTCCGTTCCAAGCAGTTTTAAGAACAGCAATGTAGGCTTCCAATATGTTCGAGGTGCTTGCTGTACCAACCACTGTAGGCAAAGAATTGGAAAAGACATCTAAAACGGTCATCACACCTGCCGGGAAGAAAAACATAATCCGTTGCGTCCACGTTAAATGTTTTATGACCAACTCCCCGAATAGGTAGAATCCACCGGAGATGAAAAGTACAGCCAACTCTATGTAGGTTGCTGAACTTTCATCCAACCCAATATCCTGTCGGGCAAAGATGCCAATCAGGATCCGAAATAAGCGCCGACCCCATTCAAAATCAAACCCTAACAGAATGAGGGCCGGAATTAAAAAGGATATCGATGCTATGACCTTTACCCACGGCCAATCCATGAAATTCTTACGTGTTGCATGATCCATTATAAAATCTGTGATTCGTCCCACGATATTACCCTTCTTACTGATTTGACTTAACTAAACTTCTCTAAACACAACGCCGCGGTTATGGGATAAATTTAATTATCCAATAAATGCGGCGTTTTGTGATGTTAAAGGGCGGTACAAAAGTACAAAGTCGTATTATAACCTCAACTATAGGTTAGAAGATGACAGCCGACGGACAAAATTCAGTCAAGCTGACATTTTTTGAGGCTGATAATAAATTTCCCCAATTGACACTAGAGAATTTTACCCGTAACGTAGATAGAGAGGTATTTATTATGGCTACAAAAAAATCTGTTAAAAAACTCCCATTTTTTGATTTTTCTCCTTGGAATTTTGTAATCTTTCTTGTTTTAGGATTTGTCCTTATTACTGTCGTAGCTATAGCTCTCAAAGGTGGTGCTACACAATTAGGAGTTCAGGCAGGATATGTCTGTCCGAAGCTTTCACTTCCTGATCCAAGACTTTGTGAGGCTGGTTGGAAAGTTGATTTCTCCCAGAAATGTCCACGATTTAGCTGTAATGGTGTCGAAGGTACTCCAATGCCACGCCCAAGTGATAAAGATAGACAATATCCAGAACCTAGTCGTGGATATTATAGAAATGGAACGCCAGAGCCATCCAGAGGCGATGAAGCACATGGCTATCCAGAACCTACCGGAAGTAGCATGAGAATGAGAATTCCCTCAAATGAACCTCATGTTTCCGGTCCTTCATATTAAGAAGATCACCTAACACAGCTATCTTTGGATAAATTATCTCCGTGTTCAGAGATTATCCTAGTCTTCGAACAATCGCCACGCTGAATATCTGTCGAAAACGAGAAAATTCTATACAAAGATAGTTGTAATAAATCCACGAAAAGAGTTTTGGAGTAAAAAAGATCTGTATTAGACAGTTGCTGGAGTTGCAGCCTTTTTGAGGTCAAATCTGACTCGCTTGATACAACTTGTACAAGCTTTGACACGAGTCATAACTCCACCAAGAGGAAGAGTTACTACATGAAGATTTGGTTTGAACGTTCTGAGAGTCTTTTGAGCCCGTCTTTTCCATTGCTGTCCAGCCACACCAGGATGGTGACGACTTGAGCGTCCGGCTCGGGTTTTCTTCTCACATAGTTCACAACGGTATGCCATAGTTGATATAATATACCAGAAACAGCATAATATTTCAATCCATAAACAACCGTGATTCAAGATATCCAAACCGACCCACTATTATTCATATTTTCACTGCTCTCGCTAATCATAGCTATATCAGTTCATGAGTTCTCTCACGCCATCGTGGCTGATCGATTAGGTGATCCTACTCCTCAGCTTCAGGGACGAGTTACCCTCAATCCCATGGCTCATATCGATTTATTAGGTATTGCTATGATTCTCTTGGTAGGTTTTGGCTGGGGCAAACCAGTCCAGTTTGATCCCTTTAACCTCAGACATCCTCGCAAAGATGCCGCCTTTATATCCATCGCTGGTCCCCTTTCCAACCTGATTATGGCTCTTGTTGGTGCCGGATTATTTCATCTGCTATTGAATACTGTCTATACATCAATGAGTGAATCTATATATAGTGTGGCAGTTAATATCCTGTTGAACTTTTTAGTAACCTTTGTCCTGATGAATATTCGTTTATGTGTCTTTAATTTAATCCCTATTCATCCTTTGGATGGTTTTAAGATCGTCGGTGGATTTTTATCTCGAGAATACGCCAAACAGTGGTATGAATTAGAACGCTATGGTTTTATATTTTTGATCATTATGCTCTTACCTATCGCCAACGGGGCATCTCCACTCTCAGGAATATTAAACCCTGTAACGCAGTTTTTTATTCATTTACTCTTCCCAGGATTTAATAAATAAGCGGAAGTTAACGAACCTTCACTGGCATGACTTCGATAGTCAGTGCCTGTTTGTTCCCCAGACCGAAGAAATGATCAGCACTATCGGTGTTTTTATGCATGAAATTGTAAAGGGCAAATCGGATAGCATTGATAACATGCTTGAATTTACCTGGGATTAATCGTTCGTGGACAATATGAATAGACCAATTGTTAGTATCTTCCTCCAATGGAATTTCTTTCAGACGAGCTAGATTTTCCAAGGTTTTTTCTACATTGGGGTTTTCCATAAATCCAAATTTGGCAATTACACCGGTAATAGTCCCATGTGTTTTAGAATCATATACCTTATGGATTTCATATCTATTACCTTTCACATGAGGCAATTTAGTTATCGATACGGTAACAAATAACATATCCCGGGGAAGAATTTCATAGCGTTCCCAAAACATTTGTTTGAGAAGCGGAATCGAATCGTTTTCAGACACGACAGCATTGGGAGTCATGAAGATGACTGGACGCGGGATGGTCATTTTCATTTCTTCTTTGATTTTTATCAAATCTTTGATGGTCATCACTGGATATTCGGCATAAGTTTTCCGGACATGAGACCGCCCCCATACCCAAGTCTTTATGAGAATTAAGATTGTTAACCCTATATATAATGGGATAAATCCACCTTCAAAAATCTTTAGAGAATTCGCACTAAGGAACACCCCATCGAGGAGTAAGAATGGTACAAACAATCCATACACTTTCCACGATTCCCATTTCCAATATTCTTTAGCGATCACGATCATACCCAAGGTGGTGACAAACATCACTCCCGATACTGCTAATCCATAGGCCGAAGCTAGTCGAGCACTCGATTGAAAGGCAACATCCAGGGCCACTGCCCCACCGTACAAGATCCAATTAATGAAGGGAAGCTAAACTTGTCCCTCATGTTCCTCGTGGGTATGTTGCATCGGTAAATATGGAAATAAGCCCAACGATATTGCTTGGGCAGTCAAGGAGAATGCTCCAGAAATCAATGCCTGTGAAGCAATAACTGTCGCTAAAGTTGCTAAGATAACCATCGGGATTAAGAATTGATGTGGGACCAAACTAAAAAATAAATTTTCTCCAATGACTTCTTTTCCACTCAACATATATGCACCTTGTCCGAGATAAGAAAGAATTAACGCGGGAAAGGTAATCACATACCAACTAATCCGGATTGGTAACCGGCCAAAATGCCCCATATCGGCATACATCGCTTCTCCGCCAGTAATGACCAACATAACCGACCCTAAAACCATGAAAATAGTATGGATATTATGACTAGTCAAAAACTGGAATGCGTAGAGCGGATTAAGTGAAGCTAATATAGCTGGGGTTTGGATCACTTCTTTGCCACCGAGAATAGCAATTGCTCCAAACCAAATCAACATTATCGGACCAAAAATAGCTCCCACTTTGGCAGTGCCTTTGGACTGGATAAAAAATAAACCAGTTAAAATAGCTACCGTGATTGGAACAATATATGGGTCGAAGGTCTTGGTAATAAAAGATAAACCTTCGACAGCGGAGATAACACTGATAGCAGGAGTAATAATTCCATCTCCATACAACAAGCCAGCGGCAATCACCAATAAGGTAATGATGGCAGCATAGGTTTTCTTATTCAATTGTCCGATCAAACTGTACAACGCAAATACTCCTCCTTCGCCATCACTATCAGCGCGCAAAACCAAAAAAACATATTTGAAAGCTACAACTAAGGTCAACGACCAGAAAACTAAACTTATAACTCCAAAGATATCTGCATTGGTATGGTGGGTTAAGGCATGGCCGAAAAAAATTTCTTTGATAGCATACAATGGAGATGTTCCGATATCACCATAGACGACACCGAGTGCTCCCAAAGCTAATAACATTAATTTATTTTTCCCGGAATGTCCGGAATGACTGTCTGAAGACATACGTTGATTAGAACTACCTAACAAGTATAATTGTGGAATGAGATCCTTCACTTCGATCAGGATGACATTTTATCTTTAATAGCAAACTACTTTTATCATATTAAATATTCGTTTGTTTACACAAGTCTTGATTTTTGTTTTTTTGTGAAATATAGTCAATTTGCCCGTGTGATGTTGGAGATTATTTTCCTCCACAATTCACATGTAATGAGGTAGTCCGGTATCCATCGGACAACAAGATTATGTGTCTCTCTATCCGTGGGTAGAGAACCAATCTCTCCGTTCTTACGTTCGGGGAAAATACCTTCAGCTTCATTACGGGCGAAATTATTCGTGATATCTCTTCTGTTTCTTGTCCCCCATTTTTCTCTCTGGTACAATCAGTTCACTCTATACTCAGTTCTTTGGCGTTTTAGAAGAGTTGATCGAAGTCGTATAGATTTCGCAAATCAAAGGTTGGAACGGTAGTGATTTGCGACTCCGTAGGTTTTGTTCCACTATGCCGACGTAGCTCAGTGGTAGAGCAACTGTTTTGTAAACAGTAGGTCGCGGGTTCGAATCCCATCGTCGGCTCACAATTTTATTATCTTTCCCTGCCACTCAATTCTTTATGAGTGAACGATCTTCCTTTAGTAGCTGGCTCGAAACCAGTGCCCAAAACCGTAACACTATCCGTGATGCTCAAATTCATCGGAGAGATCAGGTTGTATCGATAGCTTCAGAATATTATTCCGGATCGAATCTCATTCACCAATTTGAACCGTTGACACCACAAGACATTCAAGCTACAGAACAGATGTTTACAGAGGTTCTCCCCATCACCGATAAATCTTGGAAACTCGTGGCTCACAGAAGATTAGCAACTACATTTGCGTTGGAAATTGCTCAAGCACTGAAAGAGAAAAATCCTGAACTATTTGAGGATGTTGATCCCTTGGCTCAAGCTGCGGCCGCACAGCTTCATGATTTTGGACGAGTTATTACTCATTCCTGGGGAAGGCATGACGTAATTACCGGAAACCTTCTCGATCGATTGAACATTCGACCAGAGGTTGCAGAGGCACTCGTTCCTCCACCGAAGATTTTTAGAGGCAAAGATCCCTCCAATCAACAAGAAGTTGAAGAGATAGCCTTACGATTTACGCCTCAGCAAATTATTATGCATCTCGCTGACTTTTGTGGAAAACCAAGTGATGATGGTTTGGGTATAAAAACTTTTGAGGAAGTTCTCTATTACCATCTAGAGGGATTAAAAAACTATGATCAGACTCGAGGCATCGATATTGTTTTCCCTAGTCAGTTAGCCAAAGATGAAAAATTAATTGAATTTGCAGCTAAGGTATATCAGTATCATCGTCAATGGCTCGCAGTCCAGGGCGTGGATGTAGAAGAAATTCGTCAAAAGATCCTCAGAGAACGAGAAAATCAACCCATCCAAAAAGTTATTTTTGATTTAGGTGGAGTTGTCATACCTTTTGACCCATCGATCGATAGTGGGATAAAACATTCTTTACAGCAGTACTATGACGTATCTGGTGAACTCGTTGATTCTTCCTGGGAGATGCTTATTCCCCAATTACAAACGGGGAAATTACCCCCCAAAGAATTCTGGAAACAATGGGCCACCGCAATGGGTCAGCCAGATAACCTTCCTGAAAATAGAGATGTTCTCCTCAGAGGAAATCTTGTGGGAGTAGTGAAACCCGAGATGGTTCGACTGATACAAAATATTCAAGATCAAGGATACAAAACCCCGGTCCATACTGATACTGTGTATGCTCATCATGAATTTTTGCGAAAACAAGGTGTCTGGGATTTATTCAATGACACCATCATCGCTTCTCATGAAATTGGTCTGAAGAAAACAAAACACGAAGCCTTCATTATCGCCGCCTTAATTCTCGGTGTAGCTCCTTCCACATGTGTATTTATTGACGATCGAGAAGGAAATGTAACTCAGGCAAATAAAGCAGGTATGCACGGTATTCAGTTCCATTCACCAGAACAACTGAGGAACGATTTATCAGCCTTGATTGAGCTCTAACTATTTTGAATAGACTTCCCTCTCTATTAAGGTGTCTTTAAACAATTTCTCCAAGAAAAAGAATGCCTTTGGTTCGATACTGTATTCCACTCGTTTGCCAAATCGCACTTTGGAAACCCAACCTTCCTTACGCATTATGGTTAGATGGTGTGACAGTAGGGCTGCCGGAATCCCAGTGATATCCATAATTTCTCTGACATCTTGTGGCCCATGCGCCAAGATATAGAGGATAGACATCCTGCTGGTATCAGCAATTGCTGCCATATGACTGACAAAGGGAGCAACTTTTGCTTTCAATCGATTTTTACGAGTCATAGGCCTATTGAATCATACCCTTTTTGCAAAGGCAAACTTTTTATTTTTTCTAAAGTATCCTATAATTCCAAAATGGTTGAAAGAGATGTCTTGCACTATCATCACGCGATAGCTCGGAACAATTCTACCGTCGCTGTAACGAGCGTTCTTTTGGATGGAAAACATCCAGGAAGTCGGGTGAGTCTTGAAAGAGATACCTTGGCAAAACCAGTAACACCGATAGAAACACTTGATGAAACTCGCTGGAATACTGTCCAAATGCTAAAAAATTCCTTAGGAAAAGAATTTATTGTCAAAACCCAAAGCACCTTTCCTCTAGATAGTCATTACAATTCGATCGAACAAGAATATTGGATTTTATGGGATTTACGAGATCATCCCAATATCGTACAGACACGCAGTTTAGTATTAACTGAATATACTGATGGGGAATATGGACTCGGAGTACTCTTAGAAAAGGTACCAGGTGTACCATTATATAAATGGATAAAAGAACAACATACTCCAGATCAAGTACACAGCGTTATTGATCAGATTTTGGATTCGGTAGAATATTGTCATGCGAAAAATATTGTTCATGGCGATATTCATGAAGAGAATATTCTGATTACCCCAGATAATAAGATTAAACTGATAGATTTTAGTATTTCTGTACGGGTTGATGGTGATAAACCCTTTTCTCGGCCCCCCATGGGAATAGTAGAATATGCTGCCCCTGAATTACTTTCCAAGAAAATAGTCTCCAAAAAAACCGATGCTTACGCAGTTGGAGTTTTATTACTAGGAATCTTTAGCGGACGATCACGACACGACTCGATGGCCAATGATCTCGATGAGAATGTCTACAGGTTCAAACGTACCAATACTCTTCTTTTTTCTGATCATATGCAACAGATTTTAACGATACCCCAACGAAATACGATTGAATCAATCGTCTTTTATGCAATGAAGGATAATCCTGATGAAAGACTTTCTATACCGATAATGAGAGAGATCTTTGCGAAAACTTTTCCGAGTACTCCCTTGCTGAATCAAACATAGACGAGAGTACCAATTTTTCGATATAATATACTCTACATTTGCGCTGGGATGCCGGAGTGGTCAAACGGATCAGACTGTAAATCTGACGCTCGAAAGGGCTACCTAGGTTCGAATCCTGGTCCCAGCACCCTTCGACGCGCTTCGCTTGCTCAGGGCAAGCGGAGTGTGACGAATAGTTTTGGGGCAGGATGAGAAGTTTATCCCGAGCAAAGTCGAGGGAAATCCTGGTCCCAGCACACAAATCTAAATATAACCCATAGTGTTTGATTGCGGGCTATTTTTGCGCTATAATGCTCCCAATTCTATGGTAGAAACTTCCCCCATCTCAGCCGAGGAACTAGCAATCCTTCCCAGTACCTATGACACCCAAATCAGTATGGACAAAAAATGGCAGCTTATCCTCTCTGATCCATTGACTCCGATCGATACGGAAATACTCGAAGATACTAAGCTGCGCTTTAATTACGCTCTGAATAGTTTGTATGGAGTGATGATGTACAGAGTTGAGCAACGGTATAACAACGGACTCAACTGGGAAATGGCTCTGAATAGTGATATCGATTCTGAGACCAGAAAGGAAATCGTTTCTATCGCTGGCACCCCTATTGATGACGAGATTCGTAGTATGGCCTATCTTGAGTTATTGAGAGAATTCAAAAAAAGTTTGAGAGGCAGACATGTTCGGCTGATCCATAGAGTAGAACCTTTGGACGAGGACGAATCGGTAGCATTATTGTATACCTATCTTGGCGGGAAACCACAGTCAGAACAACAACACCAAAATGCA
>JBGALL010000026.1:0-5844 GCA_044223895.1 Candidatus Woesebacteria bacterium | reverse complement strand
CTATCGAGACGATTCACACATTTTCTTCTGCCCGAAAAGGAATTCACACCGATATTACTATATTACCTTCTTACCAAATGCAAAAAGGAGCTGGTAAAACAACCTATGTTCCACTCTTCCAAGGAATGTATGAGGTCGTGGGCTATGAAGGGGCTGGAGGCTCTGAGGACGCGTACAATTCGATCGTTTTAAGTCTCCGCACTCCTATGCATGCGTTTCGAGACTTCAAAAAAATAACCGACATTATTCCTGAGGCAACCAACCGATTTGAACTTGATTATTTCTCAAAACTCAATCACGAATTAGTTCACATTTATTTTTCCCATCTGCAACGGAGTGTCTTCGCAGATGAAGGGATTGCTAGACTGTTGGAAACGATGGATTTTCCTGCTGACGTTGTCCACTCCAAAGTACCGTATAAAAATCTAAGACCCGATCGAATTAGACAAATTGCCTCGTACAATCGGGAAATATTTAGTAATCCCAATTTCACCACCAGAAATATTTATCTCCAATCGGCATCCCTCTTTCGCTATCTGTATGATACCCACGGCCAAGCTTCTCTCGATGGATTTATCGAAACTCTCAAAGACACGAGTAAAAGTTTTGATACTGCTCTAGAAGATGCCTATAATCTACAATTTGAAACTATCATCGAAGAATGGAAACAGTTCCTGTCCAACCGTTCCTCTGGACCTACTTCATGATTGAATCCGCTTCTCATCCGTTTTATACCAACGCACCAGTGATAAAGCAGTTGTTCTCAAAGAAATTCACGATTTTGAGGGTAATCGCACCTCACCCTGGCTGAAAATCTGGTCAGAAAAACATCCCTCCAGTCCCAGACAACTATCAGTAATCGAATAGCCTCAATATCTCAAATAAAGTCCTATAGTTTTTGACTTTTACACTCTTTTGAGGTATAATGAGCATTCTTGTAGGCTGGTATTCAGCACTATTTGCAGTTCTGCTTTACTTCCTACAAAGCACATTAACAGCAATGAATTGACTATTGTCCGAGGCAAAAAGGATATCTGTGGGTATCTTGTTTGTTTCGGACAATCGTATATCAGAAAAGGATACTGACATGAAGACAACAACCAATCGTATTTCCAACGTTCTGGGAGAAGTCATTGGGTGGGTTTATGTCAATGTGATTGTACAGGCAATCACCTTGATCATATCCAAAGTGCTGTTTGCTATCTCCCCCGCCAATCGAGCGAATAGATTTATGGTGGAGGCGATAATCCTAATCACAGTGGCAATTGCCCTCCCATATGTTATTCTGTTCCTGTTTGGCGCATTCGTTCTGATCCATTTGACAAGCACTATCGTTGTGGCACTCTATTGTATCGCGTGGATCGTCGGAGTCGCCTTGTGGTGGAAGTGGGACAGTATTTTTCCTGCCAAGAAGTCTCATCATTAAACCACACTCTTCTGATCGCTGCCGTCTTGGTATTTACGTCTGGGACGGCATAGTCTCTTTTTTCATTGTTGTTAGGGCTTGGAAATATAAAATTATAGTATTGAATTTTTATTCAACAATATTATTTTCTTTATTTTTTCTTTTTTTATTCCAAGCCCTAAATTTTGAATTTACTATTCGTAGTAGATTGAAAATTTAGACCATTAGACAAAACCTTCTATAAGTCCTATAATTATTTCTCCGATGTCATTAGAACGAGAACATATTACCCATAGTATTGCGAAGTTTAACACGCTCATGGACCAAAACCGGAACTTTCCGACCGTTATTATTCCGGCAGTTCAACAACGGACAGATTCCGGCATTCCAACCGACGTCACCCCCTGGGAAAAGACCTCTGACGGTACTACCTTTTCACAAATGACCTTTGCAGCTTCTCCTCATACTAATGCCCAAATACCAGCTGACGAAATCCAAAGAATGACGGAAACTATGAATGAAGCCGTCCCTGCTCACGCGGTCATCTGGTGGGGACATGAAAACGGAAAAGACCCAATCCCCTTAAATAAAATCCACACACTTCCCCCAGAAGAAAAAGCCCACACCCTTCAAGCGATCTCCGACCAAACTCGCAAAACGGTAGAACTATTTCGTAACTGGATCTCTCCAGATCTTCACCGTTCACTCGCCAAAACTGTGAGAATTTATGGCGTCTGGGGTCATGCAAACAAAGAGGAGCGGGTTACCTCTGGATTATCTCGTGGTGCACAGTCCCACCCAGATGGACATTTCCATGTGGTCTACTTTCCCCAACCTCAAGTAGAACAACGTAAATTGTCAGAGACCGAACTTCTCAAGCAACTTGGGTCATGGGATACGGTGATTCATGAAAAATTTGAAGCCCATATTATTAATTGGTTTCGGACCGTCTCACAAGAATATAATCCCGACTTACGAATTTCATTCCATGCAAAACAAGATCATGGAAGCACAATGCATCGTTTGCGGATTAATTTTTTCGAAGGCTATACCATCAAATTTTCTAAGCGCATCCCGTTCAATCAAGCTATAGATTATATTGGATACATCGCTAGTAAGTATGATGAATTTTACAATTCTGCACTAGATTTTTATACCAACTACCACCTCTCACAGTTTGATACAGAGAAGAAACTCTTACGATACGAATTCAAGGCTCGATATATTAATCAATTTGGCCATCATGGTATCTCAGAGATGACAAATTTTCTTCTGAGTATTCCTCCAACCAATGGCCAATATCGACATTGGCAAAGACTCCTCGAAGAACGTATAGCAAACGAACAGGAGCCTCAAAGGCAGCAAGAATTAGCTAACAAAATTCATTTAATTAATGGATTGATAATCCAAAACGAAACCCAATATATAAATATCCAAAACAATCCCAACCGATATCTCCAAGGATTACAACAGTATCATGGTATCTCCCCAGAAGATGCTTCCCTGTTGCTCACTCTTTCAAAAGACAGACTTCACCAGAGTGATAATCCCAATCAATTTATTTTGCCGCTTTATGCATCGGGTAGTTTCCTAATATCTAACTATGTCTTAACCTCTCGTGGGATAGAGGTGGATTCAATTTCGTTGTCGACCCGCTTAGCTACTACTAAAGGTGTGGTAGAAGATCTTGAAGGGGTAGCCCTTCGCCGAGCAGAAGGAAAATAATCAGAGTACAATACTGGCAATATGTCTCGACTGCAGTCTGGGCTTTTGGCAATTCTGTTATTTTTTGCCGGGTTTTTACGAATGTATAAGCTTTCTGATTTTACCGAATTTCGAGGAGATCAAGGTCGAGCAGGACTGGTAGCTCTCCAAACTTTTGAATCAAAAAAACTTCCCTTAGCAGGACCAATGACTGTTCAAAATCAGTACATGGGTCCTTTTTTTTATTATCTGAGTATCTTTTTATTTGGTATAGGTCAGGGAGATCCTCTGATCCCTGCATTGTTTACGGCTATAGTTGGGGTATTATCTGTAGCTCTGATTTTTTTCTTAGTTAACAGCGTACTTTCCATACAAACAGCTTTTGTGGTAAGTCTGCTGTGGGCAGTATCCCCAACCCTTATCTCTCAGGATAGAATTTTTTGGGAGCCGTACTATATTCCCTTTTTTGGCGTATGCTATATGTTTATCGCCATTGGTATTATCCAGAGAACACGATTACGAGACTGGATGTGGTTAGGAATTATTAACGCTATTTTGATCCAACTCCATTATTTCAATTTATTTTTTATTGGCATTTCCGGAATACTATGGGTGTATAAAATCTTTACAGCTAGTTCAGAAAAACGACCGAGAGTAAGTACGGGAGTATTGGTGTGGATGGTGACTTTTATCAGTATTCTTTCTCCGTTTATCCTCTTTGAAATCCAACGATCTGGTAAAGATGTAGTTCAGATAAGTTCGATCATTTTTCAACAGACAACAAACCTCTCCCATGGGAAACGACAAATACTTCTCGACGCGTTGGATTATGGGGGAAGAATTATTGGTGATTTCATACCCATAGGACGGAATCTTTATACTCGAGAACGATCAGTTATTTTTCTTCTCCTTGTCGGTATCGCCTTCATACGATTTTCCAAAAATCACCCACTTCATAGAATTATTGTGGCTGGGTGTTTAGGATGGTTTGTGCTTGGGTCAGTACTCATGGGGATGTATCGTAGTGTGATCTATGATCATTATTTATTATTTCTGGTGCCTGCAGTAATTATCCTTATCAGTTACCTGATAGAATTTGTCCGACAAAAAAGTCCTCTACTTCTCTGGGGAGTGGTAATTCTAGGATTAACGATATACCAGAGTTATCTGACTACCTATATCGTCCCCCGATATGATCTGCCACGGATTACTCAGTTAACCAAGATTATTCTTTCTGAGTTTGCTGACCGTCCATTTAGCTTTACACTATACCCTTCGGAATCATTTTCAGATTTGCACTATCGATATTTCTTTAAACGAAATGGCATTCTGCCAGTTTCTGTTGGCGATCGATCTAGTCAACGGTTATTTATCGTCTGTGATATTAATACTTCTTGCCCAGATGAGTTACCAGAATCAGTCCCTGTGCTCTGCAATGAAGACTTTTGCCATGATTCTTATGGAGAGATCGCTCTTAAAAATTGGCAATTATCACAAATAAAGAAGGCTGTGTCCGGGAGAGTGTTTGTCTATGAACGGATTACTACTCAGAACGCTGCAGTTGAGGGAAAATAGCAGTAATACGCAGGAAGACTACTCCAAGTTACTTATATGTAGCTTGAAAAATACAAAAAATATAGTTATGTGTGCATGCTATATGGGTTGTTCTGGCAATAAAAATTCATAAGTATATTGTTTGATCTCTTGACAAGAGAAAACGGCTCTTCGTATAGTGGTTAACATATGGAAAACACAACTGATCACAAACCCAAAAAAGATAATACAATTCTTTTCTACATCCTTGGTGGAGTCGCAGTAACTGCTATCATTATTGCTGGATTTTTAATTTACAAACCATCACCAGCATCAACAGGAAATAACCAACCAGTTCTTGGTCAGGAAGCACCACCTGTAGCGACTACCGCTCCAGCTGCTCCTAAATCAATTAGTACACTCGCCTGTTCACAACAGTTCTATAATACTGTCAACGGTGTACCAGGAAGTTACTACCTTTCTACCGAAGGTGAAGCACCAAGCACATCTACTTCTGTTACCTGTACCGTTACTGCAACCGTTAAAGATCAGGTAGTTGCTAGTGACACAGTGACTCCAGGTTTGATGGCTGATACAGCTCGCGGAGGTTCAACCTTCCGATGTACCACCAAAGGTCTTAAGTTAGCTGCTGGAGTAGCTACCAAAGTTACCACAGATATCAAAGACAATACGGGAGCATCCGTATCATGTAATCGTTCATTCTTATTACCATAATCTGAATTTGAACAAAAAAACCTCTACGTGCGCGTGGAGGTTTTTTTTTGGCCGATGATGATACAAGAATTAAGATGAGATTTATCCGACTAAATTTGATACAATATTGGCTACCCTTTGGTAGAATCTAAGGATATTTAGCCCAGATAGTTCAGTGGTAGAACATTTTCTTGGTAAGAAAAAGGTCGAGGGTCCGATTCCCTCTCTGGGCTCAATTGCTATTTATATACCCCATCCTTTATAAAGTACCTCTTAATATTCTTACGTTCATCCTATATCATAGATAGATGACCCTTTTTGGATTACTAGGATTTGTATACGCAGCCGAAGTTATTATTTCACCCAAAGCAACTCATTCACATAAACCAAACAAACCATTTACAGAGATAACACCCCCGACTCCGGTTGTCTTAGGGATAGCCTACGATCCTTCTACACAGAATACCGTTATTCAAATTCCTTCCCCC
>JBGALL010000131.1:0-2670 GCA_044223895.1 Candidatus Woesebacteria bacterium | reverse complement strand
GCTGCAGTATTGTCACTATCTTTCATCATGTAAAGTAATAATTCTTTTAAGGTGTATTCTTTACCGGCTTTTTGGTATCTCATAACGCCAGTACCATAATCTTGTCTATCTGACTCATTAAATACTATTTTCTGATCCAGTTTCAGCGTTCCTTTTTCAACAGCACTATAGACAGCGGTCATTATAGGTATTTTATGAACAGATGCCCCTACGTAGAGGGATGAATCACCCATTGTTAATTGAAATGGACTCAAAAAATCTTGAACTACAATTGAATATTCGGGAATAGAATCATCTAATGCATCCATAATTTTTAGCTTCAGTTCTCCGGGATTTTTTGATTTAGTTGGATTTCCCGTGTGAGGTTTTGCAGTATTTGCAGCAAAGGCCGAAACCGGGGAAATAACAGCCGGGGAGCGAAGTAATACGACACTGAGTACAATTGAACAACCCGTTAGTATTGTTATAACAAGAAGTAGAA
This sequence comes from Candidatus Woesebacteria bacterium, assembly GCA_044223895.1. Classification (GTDB taxonomy): domain Bacteria; phylum Patescibacteriota; class Microgenomatia; order UBA10105; family UBA927; genus CAKZSU01. Next base: position 2,189 of record JBGALL010000131.1, on the reverse strand, counting down.
AGGTTTTTTTTGAATTGGTTTTTTGATAAAAGGGTTGGCTATATGAAGCATAAATCTGCATAAAGTACTTATACCACAAAGAACTTGAGAAGTGACTATAGTTACAGTGATACAATATAGCGAATGAGAAAAATTATTTTTTCCTGGTTACTATTTCTGTTTATTATCCCCGTAGGTTCGGTTTTACATGCAGAAACGATTCAAGATTTTAATACAGATATTGCAATTCAGACCGATGGAACAATTGAGGTAAAAGAAAAAATTATTTATGATTTTGAAGGTGATTCAAAACACGGCATTTATAGGGATATTCCAACAACAAAAATAAATGACGAGGGAAAGACGTTTAGACTTACATTTGAAACACAATCTGTCACTGATGAATTTGGGAAAGCGTATAAATGGATAAATGATGCTGACAGTACCACGTTACATATCCGGATAGGAGATCCAGATGTGCTGGTGACTGGGGTAAAAACATATATTATCCAGTATAAAGTCAGTGGTGCCTTAACCTATTTTTCTGATCATGATGAGCTATATTGGAATATAACTGGCAATAATTGGAAGGTGCCTATTATTCATAGCCAATCTTCCGTTGTCATACCTAGACAGGTTGAAGATTCAAATATGAGGGTCGTTTGTTATTCTGGCCCTCAAAATAGTACAGGGACAAATTGTAAAGCCGAAGTAAAAAATAGTACTGCTTTTTTTAGTAATACTACTAAATTGAACCCGGGAGATGGGGTAACGGGTGTCATGTCCTTTCCAAAGGGGATAGTGGCTGTTCTAGAACCGGTAGAAATTCAGGAGATAGGAAAAAATCCTCTCGTACTCTTGTTTGTTTCTCTACTTTCTTTTCTCTGGTACATTGGCTTGCCTGTAGGAATAATGTATCGGTGGTGGAAACATGGACGCGATCCTAAACCAACGATTGGACAGGCAAGTGTGTGGTTTGATCCACCTAAAACAAAGAATCTGAGAAAATTAACCCCAGGTGAATCAGGTACCTTGCTTGATGAACAAGCTGATCTTTCTGATATATCTGCTACTATCGTCGATTTAGCACGAAGAGGGTATCTAACTATTACTGAAGATAAAAAAGAATATACCTTATCGAGAAATCAATTGAAGTCAAAAGAAGAACTTCAGCAATTTGAACAGATTCTTTATGACGGATTATTTGCCGATGGTGATATTCTTTCCTTGAAAGGTAAAAATCTGACAGATCTTGTCTCTAAAACCAAACAAGAATTGTATAGTGCCGTTGTTCGTGAAGGATTTTTTGATTTCAATCCTGAAACCACCAGAAATATTTATTACGCACTGGGCATCCTGGGATTGATTACCGGCAACATTCCCTTATTGATTACCGGTATTTTATTTGGGAAAAATATGCCCAAAAAGACTGGGTTCGGATCTGATCAAGCGGCTATTGGAAAAGCTCTTAAAAAATTTCTTTCTAGCCAAGAAAAATTTTTGAATTTTCAAGCCGAAAAAATGGCCATGTTCGAGAAGCTACTTCCCTATGCTGTCGCCTTTGGAGTTGAAAAAGTATGGGCTAAGCGATTTGAAAATCTTACTATGTCTCAACCAACGTGGTTTGTAAGTTCTACACCACATATGAATTCTATTCTATTTGTAAATGGCTTAACAAATTCAATGAATAGTTTTAGAACTGCTGCAACCCCCACGAAGAGTTCATCTGGCTACTCTTCAGGATTTTCTGGAGGGTTTTCCGGTGGTGGCGGCGGCGGAGGAGGTGGGGGAAGCTGGTAAAATAGAAGGGCTAATTTGACTTTCTTTTTTCCTCGCTTTATTGTTGTACTAATGGATCAGATTATTTTATTTGTTCGAAAAAATATTTTACTAATCATAGCTGCGGTGATCCTCTTAGGATGTTTTTTTGTTCTTCAAAACCATGCGCTTTCTTTAACTAGTTCATCATTTTCTGTCGGAAGTAGAGGAATGGCCGTTCCTTCTGCCATGGGAGGGGTAGCTTACGATCAAAAGATGGCTGAAATTGCCCCGATTCGCCCACCTGGAGATGATTACGCCCCTCAACCATTAGTAGAAAATCGTTTAGTTATTCAAAATTCTTATCTTTCACTATTAGTAGATAATGTCAAAAAAGTTCGTGACCAAATTCTACAATACACTCGAGATCAGGGTGGTTATATGGTTTCCTC
>JBGALL010000130.1:0-2764 GCA_044223895.1 Candidatus Woesebacteria bacterium | reverse complement strand
ATCTACCCAGGCTGCAATACTATACAGATAGATTATGAAATCCCTGCTTCCTCGTATTGTTATAGCTTTGGGAGTTCTCTTGATATTATTGATCGCAGCCTTCGCTCTTTTTTCTCGAAAATCGGTAACAGTTGAGGTTCCCGCAACAACTTACCCCACACCAACTCCCACCATAACTTCTGTCGGACCATTTCGAGTTGATCTTCCTGAGGGTTGGCACTACGAACCACAAAGTAGTAAAAATTCTACTGTAGGCTCTTTTAAAGGGGACAACATTACCTTATCGTTTGATTATGGCCATTACTCAAATACCCTCGCCAGAGATGGTGATCCAAAATACGATATAACCTACGAAGTAATCTCTGGAGAACAAGCAAAAGTGGTAGTTTCTAAAATTCCTGGAAAAGGAATCGTCGGAGTGTTCTTTGGTGATATTGGGGGAACCCCAGAAGCTACGTTATCAGCCAATCCTCCTGCTAAAACAACCTTAAATATTAATGGTGAAAATATCCCTTCAGAGTTTGTAGAAAAAGTACTCAAAATACTTCGTTCAGTAACATTTTAAATCCTACCAAAAAATAATTTTATAGATTGAAACGTTGTTGGTCCTTGACTCTTGGCTGCTGACTCTTAATATAGAGGTATGCTTCTATTTTCAGGATCGAGTAATACACACTTAGCTCAAAAGGTTGCAGAAACCCTACACTCAGAATTAGGAAAAGTTGATTTGAACAGATTTTCTGATGGGGAAATTCGCCCCTGGATTGCTGAAAACGTCCGTGATCAAACCGTTTATGTCCTGCAATCGTTCTCACAACCAATGAACGATCATATAATGGAATTTATATTAATGGGTGATGCAATTCGACGCGGTGCCCCAAAGAGATTAATCGGTATCATTCCCTATTTTGGATATGCCAGACAAGACAAACAGCATCGAATGGGGGAACCAGTCTCAGCTCGAATTGTCGCGAAATTAGTTGAAGTTGTTCCTTATAACGAGATAATAACAGTTGATCTCCATAATGATGCCATCGTTGGATTTTTCCGAATCCCAGTAATTCATCGTTCCGCATTGCCAATAGTGGCCCACACGGTACCGACCTTGATCGAAGGTGAGGGAATTGTCGTCTCTCCAGACGTCGGGGGTGTTCGTCGAGCCCGCAACATGGCCTATCAACTGGATACCAAATTAGTGGTCATGGAAAAAAAGCGACAGCTCGATAGGCATGACGAGAGTGAAGCCTTTCAGATAATTGGTGATGTAAAAGATAAAACCGCAATCTTAGTTGACGATATTATTTCTACTGGTGGAACCATCGTCCATTCCGCAGAAGCGCTGAAGGAAGCAGGTGCACGCAAGGTAATCGTCTGTGCCAGTCATGGAGTACTTTCCGGAGATGCAGTCAAACGGTTAAATGATTCCTGTGTTGATATCATTATCATCAGCGATTCAATTGCTACTCATAAATCGCTTCCAGCCAAGTTTCATGTTATATCTATCGCCCCACTACTGGCTGATGCAGTAAAGATTATTAGTGGGGAGGAGTAATGGACGTCCTTCCCAAACCTATTACTCGTGTCGTAGAGTCTTTCGAAAAACTTCCTGGTATTGGTCCCAAGACTGCACAACGCTTGGCGTTCTACCTCCTTCACATGCCACAAGACGAATTAACCCGATTTGGCGAACACGTTTCCAGTCTCAAAAAATTAACCAAACTTTGTTCGATTTGCAAAAATATAACCGAAAACGATCCTTGCATCGTCTGTAATAACCCGGCTAGAGATACCCAGATTCTCTGTATCGTTGAACAACCAACCGATGTTATCTCTATCGAAAAAACCGGAATTTTTAAAGGAGTCTATCACGTACTCCATGGAGCAATAGATCCCTTGAATAATATTGGCCCAGATGAAATTTATATTGCTGATCTACTCAACCGTTTACGAAATAGCACCTCATCGATAGATGAAATTATTTTGGCAACCAATCCAACGATGGAAGGGGAAGCTACGGCAATGTATATTCAAAAAGAAATTGAGAAAATAAATACCTCTATAAAAATCACCCGTCTTGCTCATGGTCTTCCAGTGGGAGCTGATTTAGAATACGCTGACGAAATTACTCTTAAAAGAGCGCTCGAAGGACGACGCACATACTAGAATAGAAAGCTATGTAAATGTCATCCTGAACAAAGTGAAGGATCTTTTAATATGGGATCCTTCGCATTAAGCAACTCGCTCAGGATGAAACATATGACTTAAACAATTTTGATAAATCAAATGTTATTTATGCCAACCAAAGAAGAAATCGAAAATATTCTCAAAGACATCCCTGATCCTGAGATTGGGATCTCACTCTATGATTTAGGACTCATCTATAACATAGATATCAATGAGGAGAAAAAAGTGGTGACAGTTACCATGACGCTTACTACCATCGGTTGTCCATTATTTAGCCTGATTGCTGATCCTATCAAAGAAAAAGTGGGGGCATTGGAAAATGTATCAGAGGTAATTGTCGATTTAACCTTTGAACCGCCGTGGAGTGTTGATCGAATGACCGAAGATGCCAAAATGCAGCTAGGGTTCATGTAGGTTGTCGCAACCTGAGCCTTTTATTAAAGCGAAGGATCTCATATTATATTTGTATCCTGTCATACTGATGAAGTGCGATCCTTCACTTCGTTCAGGATGACATAATGCTTAAGAATATGGCCAACCCCATCCCCAAACCAATACTTGGATCGTTTGAAGATATTGG
>JBGALL010000025.1:0-23001 GCA_044223895.1 Candidatus Woesebacteria bacterium | reverse complement strand
GAGTTATTGTCCGTAAATCACTTACCTGAACCCACGATCCATTTTGATTTTTATAGATTAAAATATTTACACATTGAGCTGTTACAACCGGTGTGGGAGTAGAAATACTGACCGTTGGACGAGGGGTTACAGTAACAACTGGAGTAGAGGTTGGCGTTGGGCAATTATGAGGCCAACCTACATTTGCATCGCTCCCTGATGGCACAAAACTACCATCGGCAAAGTAAATGGTAGCTGCAAAATGCACATTACCAAAACCACTAGGAGGAGTTTCATCCATAGTAACAGCTATTGTCTCACCGTCTCCTACTAAATCATCAAAAATAACTCTTTCAGGAATTTGAGGTGTATAGATATCAACGTATGAGGTAACCCTCAAACGTAATTTTGTTCCAGGTGGTGTCGTAGTCACGAGAATATGTCTAGTAACAGTACTTGGATTAGCACAGTCATACGTAGTTTTTCCTTCCAAAAAGGTTAATGTTCCAGAAGATGCAGTAGGTTCGGTATCAGTAGCATGGGTCTGAGTTTGCGGAGCTGAAGGGGCAATCAAAGCTTTCTGAGATACTAAAAGACTTAGTGACAAGGTAATAAGAGCTAAGCCTATGAATCCAATGATAATTTTCAATGTTCTCACTCTCTTATTATTAGTAATAGAATTCAATAACACAAGTTATCAGCTACCATAATGGGTCAGCCAAACTGTATAATCCTGACCATTTACTTTGCCGTCTAGGTTGAAATCACCGACACTCATACCTCCAGTAATTGTTTGATTGTAGTGATTGATCCAAATAACATAGTCCTGACCATTCACTTTGGTATCGTTATTAGCATCGCCGATTTTGGTACTCGTTGGTTGAGTAGGAATTGCCGTGGTATTAGGATTACATTCTTGAGACGTTGTATTTAGATTCTCCCAACAATCCTGACCGTTCGATTCAATACTACCAATAAGTGCCTCAATCCAAAAAATGTCTCCAATACCTAAGGGTATCGATTTCAGGTATTCAGACAAGGTAGCAGCGGGTTTTTTTAGCATATACCGTTCACGATTAAAAAATAAATTCATCATTTCAGGGGTCGCTCCAATACCTTCATCCCCCGTCCATCGGGTAAATATTGGTAATTGGCTTAGCCACCAAGGAGAATATGTACTTTCAAACGTTTGCAGTCGGTTAAGATAATCAGTTTTAAGTACTGAGTTATCTGAGATAAACCTTAAAATCTCTGGTGAAATATTTAAATAGATCCATGGTTGACTGGGGAAATATTCAACTTTTCGAGGGTCATAAAAATAACTATACATTGACGCCTTAGCTCTGTTTTCAACAGTTGAGATAGTCAACGCCTGAGCGAATTGAGTATTAATATCAGATTCTACAGCTGTAAGTGTTGATGAGTCAGTTAATTGTTTTGCTAATCTGGCCATAGCAATATACCCATTCAAACTTCCATACAAAATATTTGAATTTTTGTTGTTGGAGTAAAAAGTCTTTAGTTGGCTCCAATAGGTTTGAACTGTTGGCCAATCTCCAGTTCTATCTCCATACAACCAGATACCATATATAAGGTGAAGTGAAGGAATATTATTAAAAGTATTATTAGGCACAGTATCGCCACTACTATCACCATGAAGTCTTCGTTGAACACCTTGTCCAGGATTTTTTAATTTATTTGCCATAAAATTTTCATCTCCAGAATTTAGAGTGGCTTTTACATACGAGATTATTTGAGTTTGAAGAGATGGACTTACGTATGGATATGCCATAGCGAGAGTTTGAATGATTCTTCCTCTATCTTGATAGATTTCATACCCTTCTGAAGGTTGATCTGAGTAATGCATAACCAGTGGTGCCAGGGCTCCTTTGGACACAATGGAAGCTATTTCTTTATTCAACTCTTGTATTTGTGAAGCTGCTGCCGAAGTATTCACTCCAGTTGCCACTAATTTTTGCCATATATAGGTGTCATACGCAGTTGCTGCAAACGCCGTTTGAGGAACGAATAAACTACACAGAATTATAATAACGATAAACTTTTTCATGGTTAATAATGTTCAATGACCGAAACTGCAAAGTGTTCTGTAAAAACTATTTTATTGTCTACAATTGCAGGTCCTACATGCGCTACATCCAGATTGGGTCCACCTCCAACAGGCATTGTCGGATTGTAATTGTATGGATCAGGACAACCATTAAATCCATTCGCATAGATAAGTACGCCACTATGACCCCCACAGTCCGAATATCGATAGTGAGAGCTGAGGCTGTATTTTGTTAGTGAGCTGAAATCTAACGCCCACGTACCCCTAAAATCTTGTCTGGCAAATAAGATATTTCCACCAATGGTAAGTCCAAAGGTGTTATCAGTTTCTGAAGATATAACTAACTGCCCCGATTTGCCAGGAAGTGCTACTCCGTTTCCTGTATTTAAGTCAAAACTTCGAAGGTCCATATTCAATCCGTTAGCACATCCAAATGAACAACTCCCTAAGGTTGCAAAGTATGTTGGCCACCAGGTAATTGGTTGGTCCGCTTGATTGAGCACAACGGGATCAGGACCATAGCCAACTCCGCCAACTGGACCCAAAGGAATGACATAATCATTAGATAGCGTGTCATACTTTAAGGCAAAGATATGTTGCCATCCTTTCATGTCACTACTCAATCGGTTTCGGAGTGTTTGTTGTTCATTCGCATAAGAGCCACTTGATCCATCGATCACCCCGTTATAGGCATATTCACTGCCAATATAATTTAGGGGCACTGTATGAAAAATTATTCTATCTTTAACGCCAACTGGCCATAAATTCCGAAAGCTTTGTCCAAGAAGTTTTTGTTGTGCCAAAATTTGCCCATTACTAAATGATAAAGAAAAAGCTGTCAGCGATTCATTTCCGACATACACTCTGTTTTGAAATACTGCAGGACTGCTGGTAATTGGGGCACCTGTGTCTGTCTTCCATAAGATAGACCCGTTGGTTATATCAATTGCATATACATACCCACTTTGACTACTAACAATAACTGTTGTTCCCGATAGTGCTGGAGCAGAAGATATGGATTTACCAGTATCTACTTCCCAAGATAAATTGCCTGTTGAGGTGTCCCACGCTCGAACTTTGCCAGAAAGTGATCCAAAGACAACTCTGGTAGTAGTGGCAACTCCAGACCATAACGTACCCCCGGGATTATTTGCTTCCCACAAGGTTGTACCATCATCCAGATTTATTGCCCAGACTTTTTGTAATACAGAATCACCAACAAATACTTTACTATTCACAATAATAGGCTGCATCGAGTCAGGAAAATTGAAAGGTACATTCGTTGGCATATTGAGATTTTGGGCGGAGAAATCCCCATCCCAACCAGAGGTTCCTGGCTTAACTAATTTATTTCGTAAGGTTCGATTTGGACCAAACCATACCCAGCGTGGACGATAGTTCGGTGCTGCTACAGAGGATGTTCGACCAGTACGTTGGGCATCATGTTGGAATTGAGTCCAATCTGATCCAGAGGTTTGAGCAGATACCACTGATTGAAAACTGAGTGATCGTATAAAAAAATAAATACCAAATACGATAATACATAAACTAAATACAGCTACAATTAATCCTCTCTTTTGGTTTTTTAAAATTGAAATATTCATCTATATATATACTTTCAGATATTGAATTAAAAAACAAGCTAATTGCCAGCGAAGAACCCAATCTTTATAATGATTGAGTTAGGAGAATGTATGTTTGAAGATAGCTTTCGAGTTGAACGCTCAATAACAATTCAATCGCCACCGAATAAAATATATCCATTTATTAACGATTTTCATAATTGGGAACAATGGTCTCCTTATGAAAAACTTGACCCATCTATGATAAAAAAATACGAAGGGCCACAAAGTGGAGTTGGTTCTGCATATGAATGGAATGGCTCGAATAAGGTTGGGTCTGGCCGAATGGAAATTACTGCTTCAAGCTCAGAAAAAATTAGTTTAAAACTTGATTTTACTCGACCAATGGTTGCTCATAATATGACGGATTTCTTGCTTGAAAAGATTGAGGACGGTACCAAAGTAACCTGGGCAATGTATGGAACAAATAATTTCATGGGTAAAGTTATGTCAATTTTTATGAGTATGGATAAATTAGTCGGTAAAGATTTTGAAAAAGGTCTCGCTAATTTGAAATCATTAATTGAAAAATAAATATGGAACCAATTCTGCCCCAATCTGAGGTAAATACCCCTTCATCTAACACCGTATCCCCACCCCTCCCATCAGCAAAGCCATTCATTCATAAATTGTTGATAGTAATAATAGTACTGGTGGCAGTCTTTAGTATGGGATTATATTTGTTATCGCAAAAGAAACCCCCATCAGAACAAGTAACTACAAGCGATTCAAAAAGCCCAACAATAGCTATAACTCCCGTAGCCGCAACGATAAAACCTGTCGATGATCCTCTCCACAGGATTGTATTTCTAAAAAACCCTAACAGAGAAAATAATATGCAAATCCAAGCCTGGATAATGAAGCCGGATGGATCAAATCCAGAACAACTAACTATTGCCAATGTAACTGCTGCTTATAAACCTCCAGCAAGTAATTTAGTATTTTATGCAACCAATAAGGAACACAGCTCATTTTTTATTAAAAATTTAACTACCAACAGTGTTAAAGAAATAATTCCTATAAAGTATCCAGATCCAAAAGTTGAAACCGGTATAGGTTTTCCTGGCTTAGCTGCGATTTCGCCGGATGGTATGTACCTCATTTTTTCAACATTTTTTACTCAACCTTGTCCCACATTAGCTCCCGGAGAACCAGTTCCCTATGAGGGAGGACCATGTCAACCTGATTTAAATACTGGAATAGAAAGTGGATTTTATTTATACGATGTTGCCAATGATACCAGCACTCATTTAGGTGGTGAAATGAGAGTTTCTTCATGGGATATGACACGTCAAAAACTATATCTTATTAATGACACCTTTAAAGCTTCAGGATTGGAACAATTTGACCTTAGAACCAAACAATTTCAACGAATAGATAACGCTACCATGTTTGGGTATGGAGGATTTTCACTAGTAAACAGTAATAAAATTGCTCGATTACAGGGAACTACGGGCAACAATCCCAATGAAGAATCATATTCTGGATTTACTATTTTCGATCGCAACGAAAACAAAGAAATTACTGTTGATAGTGGTCGATGGGCTGATGTACAACCATTCGCTGCAGTATCTGCAGACGAACAATACATATTATACGAACGAAGTACCCATCGGGAAAAAGGTATGGTGACTGAAGAAATATATCGTTATTCTGTGAAGGATGGTGAAAAAGTTCTTCTTACTCCACAGACACCAACTGAAAGTTATGGTCTCAGAGGAGTCTGGGTAGATGATCATACCTATGTTACCTTGGTAGACACGGTCGAACAAGAACAGTATTATAATGGAAACAATTTTCTGATAAGTATTGATGTGCCTCAGAAAACTATCACCAGAATAACACCTGACAATGATGTCTATGGATTTGCAATGTAAGGAATATTAAATATATGACTAAAAAAGAAAAGGCTTTAGAAATAATGAAACGACTGTACAAGGATTATCCCCACCCTAAAGTAGAGTTAAATTTTAATTCCCCTTTTGAACTCCTCGTAGCGACCATAATGGCAGCTCAGGCTACAGATAAATTAGTAAATACTCTCACTCCAGCATTATTTGCTAAATATAAAACACCAGAAGCGATGGCAAAGGCTACTGCAGAAGACATAGATGCTTTTATTAACAAAGTTACCTTTCATGCCAACAAAGCTAAAAATATTCAAGCTACAGCTACAATTATTGCAGAAAAATACAATGGAAAGGTACCAGAGACTATGGAAGAACTTGATGCCCTCCCGGGAGTTGCCCGAAAAACTGCTAATGTAGTACTAAATAATGCAATTGGAAAAACTGAAGGTATCGCAATCGATACTCATGGAATTCGTCTGTCAAATAAACTAGGACTGAGTGATTCTAAAGATCCAGTAAAAATTGAACAAGATTTAATGGAATTGATTCCAAAAGATAAATGGATTGATTTTGGGAATCTTTTGACACTTCATGGCCGGTATAAATGTGTAGCCAGACCTCATAACTGCGATAATTGTCCTCTTGATGATCTCTGTCCTGAATACCATAGTAAATAAATTAGCTATAGCATCTCAACAAATAAATATATATTCTTTAGAAAATTTTCATTCTTTCTAGTACTTTTATTAGCTATGTTCTTTAGTGTCAAAATTCCAGTTGTCTCAGCAGAGACTATAAATCTGGGAATTTTAGGAGACAGTAATACTGATGAGTATCGCGCTGATGATAATCGCGCGGCAGGTACGCCGTATCAAAACACAACGTTGAATTGGGCAGAATTACTTGTCAATGAAAGAAATGTTAATCTCGGGACTTGGGGTACCTGGGGAGAACCACGAAGAAGTGGTTATAAATATAATTGGACTCGTTCCGGAGCTACATCTACGGATATGATCAGTAGCGGACAACATACAGGTTTAGCACAGCAAATTAGAAACGGCGAAGTTCAGTACGTGATTATTTTCATTGGTTCCAATGATTTTAATACCTGGAATGGAACTTATAACGACGTCTATTCTGGCAATTTATCTGATGCCCAGGTACAACAAAAAGTAAACACTATTATTTCTAACATAACCCAAGCAGTTTCTACTGTGCAGGCAGCTGGGAATATAAAACTTATTGTGGCGAACTATTCTGATCCTGGTATGAGTGTAGATTTTAGACAGCAATTTCCTGATGCTACTAAACGACAACGCATTACTAACGCTATTGTGAAAATAAATCAAGGAATTAATGATCTAGCTCAATCTAAACAATTTACCATTGCCGATTTAGCTAGTATGGCGACTTCTTTATTATCTAATATAGATGCAACGGGAAATGTGGTAATTGGAGGTGAAAAAATTATTATTACCAGTCATGGTAATGACCCTCATCATCTCCAGCTTGATGACTCAGTAGGTCATTCAGGAACAGTTGGCAACGGTATTATCGCCAATGTGTTTATTAGAACCTTAAACACAGCGTTCAATACCAACGTAGCGGTATTTAGTGATCAAGAGATCCTTACCAATGCTGGGATAATGAGCACGCTTCCCACTCCAACTTCTAGTATTAAAACTGGAGATGCGAATGGTGACAATGTTGTAAACGGGGCTGACTATATACTATGGCTCAACAATTATCAGGATCACACCACTTTAGGAGCTTCAAAAGGTGATTTTAACGCCGACGGAGTGGTAAATGGTACAGATTTTGTTGTCTGGTTAACAAATTACGGTCATTAACTTTCCGGACTTTCTATAAAGTCACATTTTGAATGTGGTTTAAATATACAACCTTTCCGCTAACGTCATATTCAATTCCTATAACGTCTATTCGTTGGGCATCGGGAAAATTTGGGTGTTTAAGTACATAATATTGGCTGGTTTTGATGATTTCTCTGAGTTTTCTTGGGGTTACTGATTCTTCTGGTAGTCCAAAATCTCGGCCAATTCGGGTTTTAACCTCTATGAAAACCAGTATATCTCCAATTCGAGCAATAATATCGATCTCGCCATAAGTAGCTTTGAAGTTACGATCTAGGATAGAATACCCCTTTTTTCGTAGGTAAGAAGTTGCGTAATCTTCGCCAGTTTTACCCAGCAACTGCCGGTGCAGTGGTCGTAGGTTTGAGTTCATCTACGCGTTGAGCTGCCTTTCCGACTTTATCACGGAGATAGTACAATTTAGCACGTCGGACATCACCCATACGTTTCACTTCAAACTTACGGATCCAAGGAGAGTTTAAAGGGAATATACGTTCAATTCCTACTGCTCCTGCGCCAATTTTGCGAACAGTAAACATCGTATTTTCTTCACGATTGTTGATAGCAATAACTAAGCCTTCAAAAACCTGAAGACGTTCACGAACTGTTTCTTTGACTTCTTTTTTAGCTTTTCCAGCTGTTTTTTCCTTTTCAATCAGTTTGTAGTGAACACGAACTGTATCTCCAACGTGAAAATCTACTGGGTTTTTTCCTTCTTCTGGTGACTTCCAAGATGCAATGTTTGCCATAGTTCAGCTATTTTACCAATTTCTACTCAATTCCACAAGCTGTCAGGAAACCTCGGAATAATGGGTGTGGTGAAAGTGGGCGGGAACGATATTCTGGATGATATTGCGTGCCGATGAAAAAGGGATGACTTGAGGGAGGAAGCTCGATAATTTCCACTAAACTTTCAACTTTTGACCTCCCGGCGATCACCAAACCAGCCTTTTCAAGCTGTTCCGCATAGAGATCGTTAAATTCATAGCGATGGCGATGACGTTCCCCCACCATTTTGGCCTTTTCATCATCATAATAGGAATATTTTGTATAGAATTCATCGGCTCTAGTGTTAGGTTTCACTAGACATTCCCATCTTCCTAGCCTCATAGTCCCCCCATAAGCCCGTCGTTTCATTAACTCCTCTTGGCCTTCGATCATATGAATAACCGGGTTGGGAGTTTTAGGATCACATTCGACTGTATGTGCCTGGGCTAGTTTGAGAACATTTCGAGCGTATTCTACAACCGCGAGTTGCATACCATAACAAAGTCCAAGATAGGGAATTTTGTTAGTTCGGGCATATTCAATAGCTTTAATTTTACCTTCAACTCCCCGACTCCCCCAACCAATTGGAACAATAATACCGGAAACGTCTTTTAATGATGATAAATCTCCGCTTTCCAAACTTTCAGCTTGAATCCACTTCAATTTCGTTTCAATACCCTCTGCCCAGGCAGCATGATCTATACTATCGAGCAAGGCTGCATAACTATCCCGAAGCTGATATTCGCCTGTGGCAAAATATTTACCTACGATCGCAATCTCGACAGCTCTAGATTTTTTCGCATGTATAGTTTCCACCATCTTTTTCCAAGCGGACACCTCTAATGGTTTCGTTGGAAGAGAGAGACTATCTAGAATTTTTTCATCTAACTTTTGATCAGCAAAGGATAAAGGCACTTCGTAGGGACTCTTCATATCTACACTATCGATCACATGCCCTTCTTCTACATTACAAAACAAGGCAAATCGATCACGCCGTCGTTCATCCATGGGTTTCTCGGCACGAGCAACAATAAAATCAGGCTGAATTCCCATAGAGTTAAGAGTTTTTACAGAGAGTTGGGTTGGTTTCGTTTTGGGTTCACCTAAATGAGAAGGGGTTGGTAAATAACTAACATGAATATGAACGACTTTATTTTTCTTTTTATTTAACGTCATGATACGAGAGGCTTCATAAAATAAAATATTTTGATATTCACCGGCTGTCCCACCTAACTCAACCACGACAATTTCTGCGTCATCTTTTTCACCCGCTCCCACAATGCGAGAGATAATTTCATCAGTTACATGAGGGATAGCTTCGACATCTTCACCGTTGTATTCAAAGTTACGTTCGCGATCGATAACTGTTTTATATATCTGACCCATGGTTACAAAATTATTACGAGTCATATTTTTACTTAAATATTTCTCATACGTTCCTAAATCCATATCAGCTTCTGTCCCATCATCCATCAGGAACGGATCGCCATGTTCAATTGGGTTGATTAATCCAGCATCAATATTTAGATAGTTCTCACACTTCATGAGGGTCACTTTGTAGCCACGGGACTGTAAAAGGAGGGCTATTGAAGCTGTAGTAATGCCTTTCCCTAACCCAGAAATAACTCCACCAGAAACGAAGATAAAATGTTGCGGCATGATCTAAGATACCAAGAAAATTAATAAATAGTCAATTGATCGATGATAGATATTAGTCATCATGAACCAAGTGAGGATCCTTTATGAGATCATTCATTGAAGTGAATATACACAGGATGACAATGGCAACTTCTTTTCTAAACTAAACGGTTAGCGTACCTGTAAACTTTCTTCTAAAAAAACAACATTCTTGGGTTTGATTATTACTTTTTTATTTCCTGATTCAATATGTCCTGCATACCATGATTGGAAATGATAGTTCGTGGCTATTTTTTGAGCTGTAGGGATATCTTTTTCCGAAATATAGAGAGCAAAACCAGCACCCATATTAAAATTTCCATACATTTCTGTATCATCACTGTTGGAGTGATCTTGAATAAAAGCAAATAAAGGAGATACTTCCGGAACAGTTTCGAGAACATATCTAAATGGTTGGCTAGCTCGCATCAACTTTCGCCACCCATGTCCAGTTATATTTACCATATAATGAATATCTACACCTGCTTCAAATAACGCTTGAATGTACGGGGAATAGAGATGAGTTGGTCTCAAAAGTGCATCTCCATACATGATTCCATCTGACAACCTAGTTGCATATCCTTCTGGAGCTGATGTAGCTATCGTTCGAGCTAACGTTAACCCATTGGCATGAATACCATTACTTTCCAACAACAGAATTGCATCACCGGGCTCTAGACGTGAACCCAACGTTAATCTCTTTTTGGGTTGAATAACCCCAATAGCAGACCCAGCCAACTCAATTGTTTCCGGATTAATGATATTCTTTAGGGTAGGAGTTTCTCCTCCTCCCCAGACAGCATTACAGGTTTTACAGGCTTTTGCCCATCCATGCAATAAATCTGTTGACCGCTGTTTATCAAGAAACCATTTGGAGTCACCAACTGCGAAATAGGCAGTAATCACTTGAGGAGACGCGCCAACGACGATCAAATCATTCACAATCATGGCTATGGTATCTTGAGCTATGGCATCATAATAGGTTTTACCGGTAATTTTTTTCATTTCATCAGCTACTAAATTCTTAGTTCCTAAACCCTCTATCACCAAGGCCCGAAAGGAATCCTTTTCCTCCCACACATAGGCTGACTCTCCTCTACTCTCAGCTACTTCGGCAATAGAAAATTGTTGAACTGTTCCTGCTGCCAGAGTTTGAGCAAGACGTTTGATGGGATCTAAATCGTTATAATCGACACCTGAAGACGAGTAGGTAAGTTTTTTTTTCATGAGAGAGCTTTTTTAATTGCAGGTTCAACTGGATATTTATATGCTTTAAATTTCTTTCCAGAGATTTTTTCATAGACACCAATATATCTTTGAGCCAAATCAACAATCAGTTGGTTGGTCATAGATGGAGGTTCACCATCACCACGATAACCTTTGTCGGCATACCATAATCGTAAAAATTCCTTATCAAAATTTTCTGGTTCACGACCTTCTTTAAATCTCCTGAGATAACTTTTGGCAATCCAAAAGCGGGAGGAGTCTGGAGTATGCATCTCATCCATAATAGTTAATTTTCCATCAACTAATCCGAATTCATATTTTGTATCTACCAATATCAGCCCCTGCTTCTTACACCACTTACTTCCATACGCAAATAACGTTAAGGCAGCCTGTTCCATTTGTTTATAGATGTTTTCTGGAACAAGGTTTCGCTCAATAATTTGTTCACGAGTTAATCGTTCATCATGACCACCAACTCCCCCACCATGAGTTGTTGGGGTAATTACTGGATGCGGCAGTTGTTGATTTTTCTGTAGACCATCTGCAAAGCGCAATCCATAAATGGTTCTCTCACCCCGTTCATATGAATACCAAATAGACGTTTTGGTAACCCCAGATATATATCCACGAACAACCATTTCTACTGGAATTGGGATACAATTCTTAGCAATAGTCACATTGGGATGCGGAACTTCTATAAGATGATTCGGAATAATATGTTTAGTTTTTTCGAACCAAAAAGCAGCCAGTGAATTTAATACAGCGCCCTTAAAAGGAATATACCCTAGATTTACATCAAAGGCGGATTGTCTATCGGTAGTAACAATAATTCGCTTATCGGGAAGTATATAAAAATCTCTCACTTTACCATTATTTTTTTCTCCATATCCCTGAAGGTCAATTGTTTTGAGAACATTCGGAAGTGCGGCAAGAATTGTTTTGGATTGAATCATAAGGACAAATCAAGTTGCTATCCTCTCCAAAGATTATGATCTAAATAAAGTATATGTCGTTGACTTAAATCCTCATAGGGTGTGATTGGAATTAACTCATCAAAAGATTTGTGCTTTTTGTATGCATAGGGATTATCTACTAATTGTCGGTGTAATTTAAAATGAGCCAGAGCAGCCCGTTTTACTTCTGGCTGAACAAATAAATGTTCATTTAACTGTGCTATATATGTCTCACTTAAAAGACCATACCCCTTAGGAAAAGATATTTTTTCCGTATTTGTGTGCGATGTAAAGGCATAATAATCGCTACGACTGTCGATAATTTGTTGATTTTTGTCTTCTTCTACCCGTTGAACAGTCCCTAGTAAAATGCATGGAGATGTATAGATCCCCTGAACAAATTGTTCTGCAGCAAACGTAGCTATCGTTACAGAAGAATCTTTGCCTCCGTGAGTTTGAACCGGAAAGTCTAAGCTTTGCCCATATTGACCTGGTCGTTTGGTAAAGACCATTAAAGGTATTTTTATATTATCAGTGGTGAAGATAATTGATGACCTGGTTGTATAGGTAACTAATGATTCGGGTATGTCTAATACTGGTGCTGTTTCTTGATGAGCAATCATACATGTAAGCTGGGTACTTTATTCAGGTAAGTGATACTCTTTAAAACCACTTGTTTCCATTTTTTTTACTTTTTGTAATACATTCTTTTCAAGTTTCTGACTATATTCATTTATTTTTCTCATTAACTTTTCATCATTCACTGATAAAATTTTACCTGCCATTAGTCCGGCGTTTTTAGCACCATTAATGGCCATCGTCGCTACAGGAATACCAGGAGGCATTTGAACAATTGAATATAATGAATCAATTCCATTCATTGTTTTGGTCTGAATGGGAACCCCAATAACCGGTAACGCAGTTAAAGAGGCAGTCATTCCTGGTAAATGAGCTGCACCTCCCGCTCCGGCAATAATTACTTTTAACCCGCGAGTATATGCTGTCTTGGCAAACTCTACCATTCGTTCTGGAGTTCGATGTGCGGAAACAATAGTTATTTCAAAAGGTATCGAAAATAATTCCAAGACCTCAGCTGCTTCTTTCATTATGGGGAGATCAGAATCTGATCCCATGATGATACCTACTAACGGTTTCTTCATATCGAGAGTAATCTTCGTGCCTGTTTGGCTTTTTTGTACGCCTTTTTCCAGTTACTGTCAACCACAGTAATGTGTCCCATTTTGCGTTCTGGTTTCGTATCTTGCTTTCCATAGATATGAACTGTGACATTGGGAATAGATAATGCCTGGCTAAATCCTTGTAGCTCTACAGGTGCAATTCTATCACCGAGGATATTTACCATCACCGCAGTAGGTACTTTCATCTGTGTGCTACCTAATGGTAGTCCTGTTATTGCACGAATATGTTGTTCAAACTGACTGGTCATACAGGCTTCGATAGTATAATGTCCAGAATTATGAACTCTCGGAGCAATTTCATTGATGAGTATCTTGTCTTTGGAGGTTAAAAACATTTCGATACCAAATACTCCAGCTCCTTTTAATTCTTTCATCACCTTTCTTGCCAACAGTTCTGCTTTTTTTAAAATTGAGCTATCAATCTGGGCTGGTGCAATTACTGTATGACAAATATTATTTTTATGAATTGTTTCTACAACTGGATACGTACGTATTTCCCCAGTACTACTTCTAACAACCATTATTGCCAATTCTTTTACAAAAGGTACAAACTGTTCAATATATAACGCTCTACCTGATAATTTTTCCATGGCTTTTTTTATACCCTTAGGGTTTTTGATCAAAGCATTTCCTCTACCATCATAGGCATCGCGTCTTGCTTTCAGCAGTAAAGGATATCCAAATTTTTTTGCAGCCGTTTTTATATCTTCATAACTCACAACACTCAGACTTTTTGCAGTAGGGATCCTACATTCCTCTAGAAATTTTTTTTGCATATATTTATCTTTTATCAATCCAAGAGTAGAGGCAAATGGATGTACGATTGTTCCTTTTTTAGCTACTTCTTCTAATACCAAAGAATTGGCTAACTCCACTTCAAAGGTTAAAAAATCGATTCGGGCTGCTAATGCTCGGATTGCTACTTCATCAGTAAAGTCAGCAATAATTTGTTCATCTACCACTTGTCCTGCTGGACTATGAGGAGTTGGATCGATGATTGTAACCCTAAAACCTAATTGTTTAGCAGCTATTCCTAACATTCTCCCTAACTGACCACCACCAACTATTCCTATACGATCTTTCATAAGATTCTTTGCAACTTTTTTAACAAACGCTGAACCCGCTTCGGGGCATCTCCTAAATGATGGGTTACGGTAAAGAAGCTATTAATCTCTTGTTTCGAGAGATAATTTTTTATAACTGAATCATTCAAGATATCTTCTTTCAAACTATTTTCTTTTCCTTCTTGGATCTGTTTCCAAGCTTTCATCGATCTCTGACGCAATAATTCATGCATTTCCTGACGATTGGCTCCTTTTTTTACTAACGCAATTAATAGTGGTTCGGTAGCAGCAAACGGAGCAAACTGACGAAGATTAAAAGCTATTCGTTCCTGGTGAAAATTCATAGTAATCACAAGAGTATTCATCGTTTCTAAAATTTCATCAGTTGCTAAAAACAACTCTGCAATGACAATTCTACGATTGGCTGAATCATCAAGTGTTCGTTCCAAATACGATAGCGAAGCATTTTCTAAAAGGACTGGGGGAAGTTGTTGGACATACCGAGCTAACGAACAAATCTTTTCACTGCTGATTGGATTCCGTTTAAAGGGCATTGCCGACGAACCTACCTGTTTCTTTCCAAATGGTTCACTCCACTCACCAAATAATGGTGATTGAAGAATTCTCAAGTCTGCAGCAAATTTAGAACACGAGGAAGCTAATCCTGCTAGTGCACTGGCAACTAGATAATCATATTTACGGGGATAGACTTGTGAAGAAAATTCTGCACTTTCTATCCCTAAGGTTCCCATAACTTGACGATCTAGTTCTTCTGCAGATGTTTTAGACGTTTCCAGAATAGTTGTATAACTTGCTCGGGTGCCAACTGCACCTTTCATACCTTTACCACGAATCGTTTTAAATACCCCGGTTATCATGTCCAGATCTGTCAACAAATCTTGAACGTAGAAAGCCAATCTATATCCCACAGTGGTTGGTTCAGCTGGCTGTAAATGTGTGTAGGCCATACAGGGAATATCTCTCGTTTGTTTAAGCTGAAATTGAAATGACCTTAGAAGATGTTTTAATTTATTTGCGACTATTTCAATTGCCTGGTGCATTCGTATCATTTCAGCATTATCTACAATATCCATACTCGTTGCTCCAAAGTGGATTTTTCCACCGCCAACAGGACACTTTTCCGCATACTCATGAATAGCGGCAACAACATCATGTTTTAGATCTTTTTCTAGTTCAAGAATTCGTTCAATGTCTATTTCTTGTTGATGATCTTTTAAATCATTTAATTCATCTTTGGTTACAAGGCCTGCTCTGTGTTCAGCGGTCGCTAATGCAACCCAGATCTTTCGCCACAACTCATATTTATGTTGTTCACTAAAAACCTGTTGCATTTCTTTCGAACTATATCGCCACGAAAATGGTGATTGGTATGTTTGATAAAGACTCATATACAAATACCCTCTTAGAGTATTTAAGACAACAGTAATTGTAACTTTTTCATTGCTACTGCTTTTTTTATTTCTCTAGCTACTCGCCTTCCCACACTCATAGATTCTCCAAACAAATAATTACTATAAGGAGTTGCACTAATCCCGGGAGAGCCTGGCATTCGTGGAGATACATCAATGACAATTATTTCCTTCTTTGGGGGACCAGGGGTAATGATGCTTTGTAGCGAAAACGGTCCAATAATTCCCGGAGTTGTAATCTTCGCTGCTGCTTTGACAAACGATTCTCCCATAGCAAAGGCGGGTTCTAATAATGATTCCAAAACGGTCACCGCAACATGACCAGCTTCTTCATAAGAAACAGGCAAAGCCTTAATAACATCCGTTTGGTAAGGCCCGGGGATTCGGAGCAATCCATCAAGGTTTGTTTGTCTTCGAGTATCAGTTCCCAAAAGTTCTACTTGCTTGGTTAAGGGAGAGTAAAAAAAGTTAAAATTTACTTGAGCACCAACAACAAACTCTTCGATTACAGCTTTTTCTAGGGCATCTTCTGTAATCTGACCGTTCTTCAACATTAGTTTACTTTTATCTTCAAATTCTTGGTAATTTTTTGCCAAAAAAAAGGCTCTTTCAAAATTCCTTTGTTTTTCTGAAACTTTTACTAAGCACAATCTATCTATCTTTTTGGGATCATTAAAATGTTTGGGATAGCGAATACCTGCTTCATCCAGTAGATCGTATTGATTCGGTCTTCTACCTCGTTCTTCTATCTTCAGTAAGAATTTATTTCCAAAGGTTGGTATCTTCCAGTTTGCTTCGATGGCCTGGTAATCAAAGTGTAAATAGACTTCAAAAGAACGGTTGGGAATAAATACAACATTACGTTTGTGTAATTCTTTCTGTATCGCAGGGCTTAGGATTTCATCAAATTTCGAAACTATAATACATTCATCGACACAGCCCACGTCTCCATTCGATTTGTAATAGTAGTCATAGGTTTTCTCTCTTCCTTTTTCTGCGATAACGATTGTAGAAAAGCCTTCATCTGTTGCTCCTCGACAGACATCAAGAGCAGAATGACTTCCTAAGGTAGCAATCGTAAGATTTTTTTTCATAAATCGAAAATTATTTCATTTGCAAGGATTAAGATGTATAGAATAGATTTAAGTTGTCAGCAAATTTAATTTATCTTGTTTAATAGCTTCTTTAATTTCTCTGGCAATTCGGCGACCGGTACTCATAGGTTCTTCATAATATAACGACGCGTATGGCGATCCATTAATAAATAAATTAGTCCCAGCTACTATTCTGCAAGAAACCTCCATCAAATAAAATTTTTGATCAGGAGTAACAATTGTTTCTAAGCAAAATGGCCCAAACAGTCCCTTCTTATTAATGAGCTTCTGAGAAGACCGCACCAATTTATCCGCCATTAGATAGGCTTCGGGAAGAAGTGATTCTCGGAGTACTAACGGACTATTCCCTACAACGACAAAAGAGGGAATTATTTCGGTCGACTCCTGATGGACCAGAGGAATCCTACCTAAAGCATCGACATTTGTCTCGTAGCGCCGATCTATACTTAATAATTGCATCGAGTGCGATATAGGCGAATAAAAGAAATGGAGATAGATGGGCACACCAATAATATATTCTTGGACAATGTAATCTTTCTCTGTGTATTTTTTCATTTTTTTCTCAAAATCTCTTTGAGAATGAGCCACAAAATAACCTTTGCCGCCAGCAGCTCCATATGATTTAACGATGACGGAACGGTCGATGTGATCTTTAGCGGTAAATAATTGGGGAACTCGTAAGCCAGCTTCTTGGAACCATTGTAATTGTAAATGTCTATTCCCTTCCCAGGTTAGTACTTGTTTATTACCAAAATAGGGAATGTGTAGTTGTCTATTCCCTTCTTCTCCTAGATAGGCAACGAACGATCCATGAGGAATAATTATCAGTTTTTTCTTATTCCACATAGTTGGATAGGTGGTGACTTCTTTATATGAATCAAGAGTAATAATCGTATCTATAAATGAAAACTGTTTATAGAATTCAGCATTTTCTTTGATAGCAAATAGTAAGGTTGGAAACCCTTCATCTTTAGCACCTTTTAATATTTGCAGAGCTGAATGACTGCCAAGCGTTGAAATAATATAGCTTTTAGTAGACATAATTTTTGTTCAGAGTCACTTTTTGAAAAATAATCAGTGCGGTAGTCTTAGCTATTCTAAAGTTTGGGATCCGAGTAGCCGGACTCATATCTTTTAATAGTCAGCATTACCAATTTCACTTCTTTTTTTCAAAAAGTTTCCTCTTCACTCTTCTTTATTTAAAATATTCTAGGGCATTTTTAAAAATTTTCATTCCCGGTCCTTCTTTGGGGATCTCTTTGCCTTCTCTTATAAATTTCTCTTTTAAAAAGGGCCAGTGTGGCAAATGAGTAAAGGCAATTGCTCGTTCAGGATGAGGCATAATACCTAGTATACGTCCGGTTGTATCAGTAATCGCTGCTATATCACCGAGAGATCCATTTGGATTGGCTGATAACGATTGGTAGGTACAAATTTCGCCCTTCACATATCGAGCAGCAATTTGGTGATTCTTTTTTAAACTTGCTGCTACTGATGGGGTTGTAAAAAATTTACCCTCTCCGTGAGCAATAGGGAATGAAACCTGAGTAATTCCCTTAACCCAGGGTGACATTGATTGAAAAGATAGATCGACCCATCTGTCAGTATAAATAGCATTATCATTTGGTAATAAAGCAACTTCACGTTGTCCGTATATGCCATTGCCTGCCGGTAATAATCCCAACTGGACTAATATCTGAAACCCATTGCAAATACCGATGACTAAACGATCTTCATTGAGAAACTCAACTAACGATTCCCAAAGATTATTTTTCATTTTTTGAGCAAACGCATTCCCTGAACCAGTGTCATCACCGAACGCAAACCCTCCTGGTACTGCCAAGATTTGAAAATTTGATAAAGAAACTTCTCCTGAGATGAGATCATTAACATGAACAATAGTCGAACTGATACCCGCTTGAGTAAACGCAAAGGCTGTTTCTTCTTCACAATTGATCCCGTACCCAGACAAGACAATAGCTTCAGGGTTGGTAGCATAGGTAATACCGAAGGTTGATTTATACGCTTTTTGTAGCTCATCATATGTAGTTGAAATGATTACTTCACCATCCGTTCCATAAAAGCTGATTGTTTTCCCTTTTTCTATGGTGCCTATATACCTACATGATTGTCCCTGCCAATGTGATTCGAATACTTCTTTATTCGCCGGGTTAATTGCCACAATGATACGCCCCTGACTTTCTGAAAAAAGTATTTTGGTATTGTCAGATACGGTACTATCGACATTTTCTAAATGAATGGTGCAGCCCATTCTTCCAGCCATAGCCATCTTTCCCAGAGCAACTGCTATTCCTCCTTTTTCGACACTTATTGCCGAGACTATCAGGCCATCAGATACACAACTCGAGTAAGTATCATAACGGAGGGCATTGACGACTGCATCTACTTGAGGAATATTTTTGCCAATCTCTTTTCCCAAATATCGATAGTATTCTGATCCTCCCAGTTCATCATAGGTTTCTCCTAATAGATACAATAAATCGCCGTTCATTTTGAAATCCATAGATACAACATCAGTTATCGAATCAATAATTCCGATTGAAGAGATTAGTAGCGTCGGTGGAATAGATACCGTGATCGGATTTCCTTGTTCATCAAACCCTTTAAAGTCATTGAACATACTATCTTTTCCAGAAATAATCGGCGTTTCAAAAGCTACAGTATAGTCGTATACCCCTTGAGCAGCGTATTTTAGTTGTCCTAATCGTTTAGGGTCATGAGAACTACACCAACAAAAATTATCTAGCAGAGCAATTTGGGAACGTTTTCCTCCAACACTTACGATATTCCGGATTGCTGTATCAATACTGGCTGCCGCCATAGTATAAGGGTCGATATCGGTGTAACTAGGATATAAACCATAGGAGAGAGCAATACCTTTTTCCGATGACAAGAGTGGTTGTATTACCGAAACATTTCCATTAATCCGTCCTTTTCCTTGTAAGGGTTTTAATACAGCCAGTGACTGGACCTCATGATCATACTGAGTAGTAATTGATTCATTGCTCGCAATGTTTAGTTGCTGCATAAACGAGACAAAAGTTTTGCTGAGATCTGTTAGCTGTTCAAGTATTGGTTCAACCTGCGTGGGTGGGTGCCAGGAAGTTGTCATAGTTCGTTGAGGAAGTCCATTGTGAAGAAAGTTCATTTCAATATTCATCACCTCTGTTCCTAGAAATCTTACGACACAGGAACCAGAATCCGTAAAAGTTCCAATTACTGTTGACTCCACACCTCGAGATTTCATTAAATCCTCAAAATCCGTCCACAATTCGGGAGGTACAGCCAGTGTCATTCGTTCTTGTGACTCAGAAATCCAAATTTGCCATGGCTCCAAACCAGAGTATTTCAACGGAACCTTTTCTAAATCTACAAAACACCCTCCTGATTCCTTTGCCATTTCTGCCACAGAACAGGACAAGCCTCCGGCGCCATTGTCGGTAATACTGTGATAAAGTCCACGGTCACGAGTTTCTTTGATCAGCGCATCCGAAAGTTTTTTTTGGGTTATTGGATCACCTATTTGAACAGCTGTAGCTGGACTACCGTTGCTTAATGCTTCTGAAGAAAAGGTTGCACCGTGGATCCCATCGATACCTACCCTCCCGCCTACCATAACAATATAATCTCCAGGTTGAGCCTTCTTATCCGCCGAGGAACTGCCATTAATTTGTTGGGGAATCAATCCAATGGTACCCGCAAAAACTAAGGGTTTCCCCCTAAACCGATCATCAAAATACAAAAAGCCCAATGGTGTAGGAATACCAGAACAATTACCTCCACTATTAATTCCAGCCACCACCCCATCAAAAATTCTCTGAGCTGAGAGTAAGGGCTGGGTCAAATATCTGTCTCTATATAATTGCTGGGAATTTGTAGGATCAGCAATACAAAATCCATAGATGTTAGCAATTGGTTTTGCACCTAAACCAAACCCTAATGTGTCACGATTTA
The DNA here is from genome assembly GCA_044223895.1 of Candidatus Woesebacteria bacterium. Taxonomy (GTDB): domain Bacteria; phylum Patescibacteriota; class Microgenomatia; order UBA10105; family UBA927; genus CAKZSU01. Next base: position 2,203 of record JBGALL010000025.1, on the reverse strand, counting down.
CACCGACAATTCCGGTGATGGCTCCTCCAAATGGATCAAGTGCGGAAGGACTATTGTGTGTTTCTACTTTGTGAGTAATCAGATACTGATCATCAAACCGAATTGCACCAGAATTATCAGAAAAAACTGAGACACAAAAATCTTTATTCCCCTTTTTTTGACGAATTTCTTTGGTAGCTCTTTTTATATAGTGTTCGTATAAGCCATCGTCTATCGAATCTATGGGATCCCGAAAAATAGTATGTTTACAGTGTTCTGACCAGGTTTGAGCCAGTGATTCTAATTCTACATCAGTAGGATTTCTGCCCAGAGAATCAAAATAATTTCGGATTGTATGAAGGTACAACAAATCGAGCGCTAATGGTCCCCGTCTATTTCCATCTAATCCTGTTATCCCTTCTTTTCCAAGTTGGATGAGATCTGCGTCTGGTATATGTAGATCAATATATTGAACTGATGGCGGAGTAGATATATGTACTTTGGGGACTAAAATATCCATTCCGTCAGCTGCAAGATACTCAATTTGAGGAACTACTAACACGCGTTGAATTAAAGGGTTATATAAACTATTGGCAATATTGTTTACCGTATCGTACGCTAATTCACCACTAAGATACGTAAGTTGTGAGCTATATACAGCAATTGATGTTGGATTGAGATACTCTTCAATTAACTCTCTGGCAGTATTGGCTACATTATCAGTTACTCCAGGTAAGTAGCCTACTTCTATTGCCCAATCAAATGACCGTTCTGTCGGTTGTTTTTGTAGGGAACTGCTTATTCGAACAGATTGGGTAATTGGATTAACTAACAGATTTACTGCTTGAGTTACTTCTTCTAAAGTTGCTGTAGTTTCTATCGTATAGACATCATCGATAAAAATGGAAAATTTCTTTTTATTAATTGCTTGAAGTTTTTGTTGTCGGACCAATGCTCTTGTATCTGGCACAATCAATGATATTTCCACACGGTATACCTGCGTAACAGTATTAGAAAATAGTTCTGATGTCTGCTCAAACGAATCATCTCTACCAATATCTTTTCGATACTGCATACCAGAAAAGGAAACTAATTGATTGTTAATAACGTTATATACTTGTTTTCTTGCCTCTGCTTTTGTCCTGGCTTTAGCGGTCACGGCCAAAACTCTTCCACTATTAATGACTACTTGATCGTCTTTATAGGTTGTACCTGCATGAAATAGTTGTACAGATTTTGGAAGTTGTTTTTGGAATATAGGAGTATGTTTTAGGTAAGTTCCTGGATAACCATTTGCTGTCAGTATAACCGTTATTGCATGCTCATGAGAAAATTCAATGGTTATTTCTGCTAAACTTCCCCGAATACAAGCCATAAGAATCGTATAGATGTCACTCTCTAGTAGCATCATTAATACCTGTGTCTCTGGATCACCAAATCTAACATTAAATTCTAAAACCTGTGGTCCCTCATCGGTAACCATTAATCCTGCATATAGTACCCCTTGAAATGGTTGATTTTGTAATTTCATCCCTTCTATGGTGGGAAGTAAAATAGTTTCTTTTACCGTATCTACAAGAAGGTCGATATCTTCAGGAGATGGTGCTATGGCACCAACACCGCCAGTCATCGGTCCTTGGTTATTATCAAGTAATCGCTTGTAATCTTGAGCAGGTATCATTGGGACACAGGTAGATCCATCACAAAAGGCTAAGACTGATACTTCATATCCCGCTAATCGCTCTTGAATAACAATCGCTGATCCAGATTTCCCGAATTCTCTATCGACCATTATCTTTTGAATACTTAGGATTGCTTCGTCAAATGTATCTGGTAAAAAGACGCCTTTGCCCAAGGCTAACCCATCTACTTTAATGACATACTTATCAATATCCTGTTTAATCTCATCCAAAAATTTCCGAGCGGTGACTACATCAGTAAATACATAACTTTTTGGATGAGGAATTGCGTGCCGTTCTAGAAACTGTGCAGTCCAGGCTTTGCTGGTTTCCAATCTGGCTGCTTCTGCAGTTGGTCCAAAAATAGATAACTCCTCTTCCTGAAAGAGATTTACAATTCCCTTTTCCAATGCTGCCTCAGGACCGACAACGGTCAGATCTATCTGTTGTTGTTTGGCAAAGGCACATAACGCGTCGATATCATCAATAGCAATATCGACATTGGTACCAATTTCTTGGGTACCTGCATTCCCAGGAGCGAAAAA
>JBGALL010000024.1:0-23371 GCA_044223895.1 Candidatus Woesebacteria bacterium | reverse complement strand
TACGAATATATTCTCCTGCAGGAAACAAACTGCCTTCAACACTATGATCTTGAGTAACGGTAACGTTGTCCCCCTGTAGTAATTCTGCAGCTTTTACTGATGGGATTATCCACAAACTAAAGATTGATAATAATATAGTTAACAGAAAAACTTTCATACCTATTAAATTATACACGTATTAGTCCAATTATTTTTTGTACTCGTTCAATATTTTCTTTGTTCGGTCCCTCATCATGCTCACCAGGAGTCTCTAGTAAGAGAGGAATAGTGGTTGGAACATGCGATAAAAATGAATAGAAGCCATCATCGCCGATAAACCCCTCTCCAATATTTTGATGCAAATCGCGCTTTCTCCCTAAATCTACTTTTGAATCGTTTAAATGAATGGCTACAACGTTATCCCACCCTATGGTAGTTTCGACCTTTTCGGAAAATTGTTGTGCCGAATCAGCAGTTCTAAATTCATACCCACCTGCTAATGCGTGGGCGGTATCAATACAAAATTTGATACGAGAATGTCCAACATCTTTTTTTATGGCTGCTAATTCTTCCAGGGTGGTACCAATTTTAAATCCGTTTCCGGCTGCGTTTTCGATAATAAAATACGTATCTTCAGGAGATTTTGAGAGGATATCCTGAATTACTATGGTTATATACTCTCTTCTGGCGGACCATCCACCTTCAATACTCCCAAAATGAAAAATAACCCCAGTTGCGCCAGTAAGATGACAAAAATTCAGATCTGCGATCAGGGATTCTTTTGATCTTTCGACATTTTCTAAACTTTGAGAAGCCAAATTAATCAGATAGGTTCCATGGACAAAGACTGGCAAGACATCTTTGGCTTGAGCGTATAATCGAAAATCCTCACCTTCCTTTGGACTTATGTTAGATGAACTCCAACGTTGCGGAGGACTTGAAAAAATCTGCAATGAATTCGCTCCAATTTCTACTGCACGATCAACAGCTTTATTGAATCCGCCAGCTACTGACATGTGAGCACCAATACGCATAATTACAATAATTTATTAGGTGTATTCTCTTCTGGTTCATCAAGAAGATCCAATCCTCGAACCGCTAACAATGATGGCCCGATCATACCCTGCATTGTTCCAACAACCCCCGCTGTACTAGACATTATTTTTTGGGCTTGTGCCTCGCGAATCTTCCAAATTTTTTCAAAGGCTGCTTTTTCCTTTTGGATCTGTAGCTGCATATCTTTCCAAACTTCTACAATTGCTTCGATATGTTGTCGAAACTCATGACTGGTAATGTATTCATATAATCGTTCGGCAGTTCCTTCACGATTCTGAACAATAAATTTTTCTCTAGCGATTTCTACTAATTTTTGACGTAATAGTTGTGCTACCGGCAAGGCTAATTGATGATTTACCACGTAGACTCCATCGATAAATCCAAATCCATTGGTAGCTGCATCTGGTAATACCTGACTAACAATAATGGGGATGTTGGCTTTTTCTGCTCTGAGATCTTCCTTTAATTTCCCCACCCACTCTGCAGACCACGATTTAGTACGTTTAATCTCCCAGAGGAGGTTGCTTCAAAATCTAATTCGGCTACTTCACCTTGTGTTTGCTGAGATCCTTGTTGAGCTTTTCTTTGAGCATCTTCCAGAGATTTGCGCAGATCTTGGATAACCTTTTCCTTTTCTAACTCTTTTAGACGGTACGATTCTTGCATTTGTTTCGATACCATCTCTTCAACTTGTTTCTTGGCAAGATCTAGTTTTCTGGCAACTTCTAGTTCCATCTCTTTTTCTTTTTCCTCTAGACGGCGCTTTTCTTCACGAAGTTTCAATTCGTCTTGCCTCATTTGGCTAACTTTAGCATCCTTCTCTTGGAGTTGTTTTTTGAGATCAGAGAACTCTACTGCGGTTTTTTCTTCTAATTGCTTAGTTAACTGTTGTTCTACTTTTTTTCGTTCTTCGATTAAGTCCTTTTTATGCCGTTCCTCGAGGTCTTCTTCGAGATGTTTGCTAATTTGATTTACCAAGGCTTCAGTCACCTCAATAGATTCTCCACAGCTAGGGCACAGAATAGTTGTTAACATAAAGTATCAGGATTGTATCACAAGACAACAGAGATACTGTCTATAGAAAACTTCAGAGGAAGATAGCGTTAATACCAGATCGATTACCACTCTTTGGCAAGGAATTTCATAACTCCGAAGACAGCTAAGGCATGGGCAAACAACCCAATTCCCCAGCCTGCAACTACCCAATAAAATACATTCAAATTTCCACTGGTACTGAAAATGTAGGTAAACAATCCGAAATTTACGAGAAGATACAAAATAAAGTGAACGATGAAACTTCTCATTTCATCTCCGGCAAGTACAGAAGCATTTTTGGACGAGACAACATGAGAACGGGCAGATTTTTTCATATGATACTCCTTACTAATAGGCTATCGTATTCATTCGTAGGTTGACAAGAGGGAGAGTATATCAATTCTTGACGAAATGACAAATTTAGAAGATTATACGTATATGAAATTACTTCTTTTATACGCAACAAATTCAGGTGGTACGGAAATGGCTGCTCAGATGATAGCTCAATATCTTTCTGGACACACGGTCGATCTAAAACGGGTGATTGAAGCCTCACCAGAAGATATAACTGGTTATGATGCTGTCGTGTTTGGATCACCTAGCTGGGATTTTAATGGCGAAGAAGGACAACCTCATGATGATTTTTGGGAATTCAAGAAAAAAATGGAAGGAAAATCTATTGAAGGGAAAAAAACGGCTATTTTTGGATTGGGAGATAATTCATACAAAGTTTTTAACGGGGCAGTAACTGTTTTAGAACAATGGGTAGCTGATTGGAAAGGGGTCTTGCTTCTCCCTTCACTGCGCATGGATAAATTTTATTACCGACAAGCTGAAAACACACAGCTTATCGAAGAATGGTGTAAAAAGTTAAATGAGGTATTGAAATAAGCGGGATGAAAGAAAGATTTCTCCCCCCTCAAGAATACACATATAAACTCCCAGATTACACTTGGATAGAACCTCTCAGTAATTTTTTAGGTGAACCAACGTACTCTTCGTTAAAGGATTCTGTCTCTGATCCCCGTCATGTTGTAATACAGTATGAAATACTCCGTGCTGAAGAATATAGACGTAATCTCCATTTAGATCGAGAGACAGTGAGTGTTATTGTAAGCAAAGATACGAGCGGGGCTCATCATTTTAGCTTGAGTGTGTATGTAGAAGTAGATGCGACCAACTTACGGTTTCCCCACGTAACCAGATTTATAATAAATCATGAACAACAATCGATAGATTTTTTCTGCTTTCATGAAGATCTTCTAGAGCAATATTTATTGAGTGTATATAAAACCGGAGAAATTAAAAAAAGCTCTGCTATTGTTTAGAGAAGGTTATTCTTTTGGCTCGTTATCAAGAGATCTCCAGAGTATTCTGGCTGCGTACGTTCGGTAAGGCTTCCACTTTTTACTTATTTTTTCCATTTGTTTTTTAGTCGGTTTCTTTTTTAAATTATATAATCGTTGGATAGCATTCTGTAAGCCTACATCTCCATACGAGAACACATCTTCACGCGCTAAGGTAAACATCAGAAACATCTCAGCAGTCCACTGCCCTATTCCTTTAATTGTAGTCAACTCAGCAACCACTTCGTCATCGGTCATCGTATCAAAACTATCTATGTGTAATTGCTTTTCAAGAATCGCCCGGGCAATGTTATGGACATAGTCAGCTTTGTTCCACGACATTCCTACTTCTCGAAATTTTTCTCTAGGAACAGCCAGAACATGTTCGGGAGTGATCTCGCCCTCAGGAAATAAGGCTACAAACCGTTTCACAATAGTATCGCTAGCTTTTATGGATAATTGTTGGGAAATGATCGATTCTACTAATGAAAAAAAGATTTCATCAGATTTTTCGATAATAAATGGTTCTATTTCAGGAATAATCTTAAATAGAACTTGATCTGCAGTTTCAAAATGTGAAAGTATAGTATTATTCATTATCTTTTTTATTCTATCACGCAGGCTTTTTCTTCTCCTATTTGTATAACTATTCCATCCATTAAAAGATCCCGTAAAGTTTTTCCAGCCTTTACTAATCTGAAAAAATCGAGAGCTCCTTCATCATAAAAACCTGGTCCACCCAAAAGATGTTCAGGATCATAATAAACGATCACATAGGTAGCATCTTCCCCATCAACATGGACACCACCACCATATATTTGCCCTTGCCGAGTCCATATACCTTTCCACCCTTCATATAAGTTAAAATCAACTCCATATAAGTGCAGATTATTGAGGTAATCTCCATACTTATTTTTTCTATCCTCTCCTCCCCTAAATACCCTAAACTCAAAATTATCTGGTTCTAAACAAAATTTATTATATAAATTGTTATCTACATACCTAAGTAATTTTCGAGTCTCTTTAGCTCCATCTAGTCTGTTGGGACGAATTGAAAGAAATTCTTCAGTAGAAATCTGAGCAAAGTTAACTGGACCGAGCCGTGTAGCAGATATATAAGAGCGCCATTCTTCAATACCATCAATCGATTCAAAATAATATGACAGTCTTTTTGACTGATCTGTAGAAAAGTATGCTAAATAGTCATCTAGATTTAAAAACTCTTCATACCGAGAAAGAGATATAAACCCATTAGCTAGATAGCGCAATTTTATGAGGTAATTATACTCATCAGATTCCGAAAGATTGAGAGAATCAATATCAGTATTCCGATTACGAATTTCCCTGGTAAGAATATTCTCAGGTCTAAATACCTGTAGGGATTCTTTTGACATTGATATAAGGTGGGGCTAGGGTTAATAGAGAATGTTTACCACTTGAAGTGAGCAAAGGCTCGGTTGGCTTCAGCCATACGATGAATGGTGTCTCTCTTTTTGATTGCTTCTCCTTGTCCTTTAGCAGCATCACTTAATTCTGCAGCTAATTTGGCTCCAAAAGATTTGAATTCTTTATTTGATCGCTTTCGTGCTAACATGACAATCCAACGAATAGCCAAAGCAACTCGACGATCTCCACGCACTTCCATAGGAACTTGGTATGAAGCTCCTCCAACTCGACGAGCCTTTACTTCCATTTTTGGACCAACGGTATTGATAGCTAATTCAAAGGTTTTGATTGGATCTTCACCAGTTTCTTTAATAAGATCTAATGCTTCATAGACCTGTGTCTGTGCAGTTGATTTTTTACCACTGTACATAACTCGGTTAATGAATCTACCAAGTAAACGATTTCCGTAAACTGGATCTGGTTCTGATAATTTTTTAATAACGCGTCCACTTCTCATATAATTTATATTGTCATTCTGAACGAAGTGAAGAATCCCTTTATATGAGATCCTTCGGCTCCGCCTCAGGATGACGTGTTTTTAATTAGCTTTAGCTCCTTTTGGTCCTTGGCTACTTTTGGTACCATATCGACTTCGTCCTTGTTTTCTGTTTTCAACACCGGACATGTCATACTTTCCACGAACGATGTGATATTTCACACCTGGAAGATCAGGTACACGTCCACCTCGAACTAACACAATAGCGTGTTCGTTCAATGAGTGACCAATTCCTCCGATATAGGCAGTAACTTCTTGCTTATTTGATAAGCGTACACGGGCAACTTTTCGAAGAGCTGAGTTAGGCTTCTTCGGTGTCATAGTTTTTACCAGAGTAACAACTCCACGTTTAAATGGTGCAGGAAGCTGTTTGGTTACTCTATCTTTAGCGTTGAAAAATTTTCTCAGCGCTGTTGCTTTTACTTTTCCTACTTTACGTTTTCGACCATTTTTAATTAATTGATTAATTGTTGGCATTATAGTTCCTTTTCTTTAATTTATGATTTGGGCTCTTTCTGGACTGACTGGAATCAGTCTGCCGATTATAACGTTTTCTTTGAGTCCAAGCAACTTATCAACTTTTCCGGAGATTGCTGCATCAGTCAAAACGTTAGTTGTTTCTTGGAATGATGCTGCTGATAACCAGGATTCAGTGAATAATGATGCACGGGTAATTCCAAGAATTACTACTTGAGCTGTTGCTGGTTCTCCACCTTCAGCTAAGATACGAGCATTTTCTTCTTCAAATCGATGCTTATCAACCATTTCTCCTGGAAGGAGGATGGTGTCTCCAGAATGTTCGATACGAACCTTATCACTCATCTTGCGAACGATAACTTCAAAATGCTTATCGTTAATAGAGATTCCTTGTGATTCGTACACTCTTTGGATTTCGTTGATCAAGTATTTCTGAGCTCCACGGAGTCCACGGATTCTCAATACTTCTTTAAGATCCAAACTTCCTCGAGCTATCTGATCACCAGACGCAATTTGATCACCATTTTTTACCAATAATTCACTGGTTAATGGAATGATGTATTCAAACTCATCATTTGTCATTTGTTTGTTACGAATGACAACTTTGATTCCATCTTCTGATTCACTTACTTCAACTGTTCCAGAGATATCAGCGATTGGAGCCAATGCGCGTGGCATACGGGCTTCAAACAACTCTTCGACACGTGGAAGACCTTGGGTAACGTCAAGACCGACGATACCTCCTGCGTGGCGAACACGCATGGTCAGCTGTGTACCTGGTTCTCCAATTGATTGTGCGGCTAAGATTCCACCTGGGGTACCAATTTCAACAGTACCGTTGGTTGAGAAATCTCTTCCGTAACATTTTGCACACAATCCTGAAGAAGCCTGACAACTAATTGGTGAACGGATAACGACTGACTCAACCTGATGTTCATCAATTAAGCCCATGTTATCTTCAGAGATAAATTCTCCAGCTGCGATAACGACTTTTCCGTTTTGACCAACGATATCTTGAGCTGCATATCGCCCAACGACGCGTGATGTAAAGGCTGCTGTTCGTTCATCGTTACGATTAATTTGCCATCCTTCAGATGTACCACAGTCTTCCATACGAATAATTGCATCGTGGGAGACATCACAAAGTCGGCGGGTAAGGTATCCTGCGTCTGCTGTTTTCAAAGCAGAGTCAGTAAGACCTTTACGTGATCCTCGAGTACTGGTGACGTATTCGAAAATTGACAAACCTTCTCGGTAGTTACTCTTGGTTGGCAATTCGACGATCTTTCCAAGCGGATCGACGACGAGACCCTTGATAGCAGATAACTGCTTCAGTTGATCTTTAGAAGCACGAGCTCCCCCTGAATCGATAATCATCTTGACTGGGTTAGCCATAGACATCTTTTCCCAAGTTTTGTCAGCAATTCTTTCGGTAACTTCAATCCATACTTCGTTTGAAAGTCGTTTCTTTTCATCTAAGGTAATTAACCCCATCTGATAGTTACCATCAATTTCAGCAACTTTCTTTTCTGCATCAGCAACGATTCCTGCTTTTTCATCGATCATTTCACAATCAAACACAGAAACAGATAATCCTCCACAAATGGTAGCTCCCATAAATCCAATATTTTTGACCTTGTCGATAAGGGTAACAACTTCTTCTTTTGTATATTGGGTAAGAGCCTTGGTAATTAATGATTTAACCGTAGCCGCTTTAACTGGTGTGTTCATAAAGCGCAGTCCTTCAGGAAGGGCTTCATTGAATAACACTCTGCCAACTGTGGTAACAACGACAGATCCATTCACATTAATCCGTGCAGGCATGCGTAATGGTAACCTGCCGGTCTGATAGGCATAGATTGCTTCTTCACTACTACCATAAGCTACTAATTCTTCTTCTTTGTCATTGGCATGGTTAGCATCTACAGTAGTTAAGTAGTAACAACCTAATACCATTTCTTTGTTAGGAACAGTAATTGGTGATCCATCAGCTGGTTTCAATAGATTATGAGTTGGAAGCATCAGATGTCGTGCTTCTGACTGACTTTCTTCTGAAAGTGGAATATGAACAGCCATTTGATCTCCATCAAAGTCAGCATTATATCCAGCACAGACACAAGGGTGAATTCGAATAGCGGCACCCTCAATAAGAATTGGATAGAATGCTTGAATACCTAATTTATGTAAGGTAGGAGCACGATTCAACAGGACTGGATGATTCTTGGTAATTTCTTCCAAGATATCAAAGACTTCTGGTGTTCTTCGGTCAAGAACGTTCTTTGCGTTTTTAACGTTAGGAGCGATACCTCTAACAATAAGTTCACGAAGAACGAATGGTTTGAACATTTCTAGCGCCATTTCTTTCGGGATACCACATTGTGTAAGACCTAATTCTGGTCCAACAACGATAACTGATCGTCCTGAATAGTCAACGCGTTTTCCAAGAAGATTCTGACGGAATCGTCCTTGTTTTCCACGAAGCATATCTGACAAAGATCGTAATGGTTGGATAACTGCTCGAGATGAAGGTCGTTGAGTTGCGTCGATCAAACTGTCTACAGCCTCCTGAAGCATACGTTTTTCATTGCGAAGAATGATTTCTGGTGCTCCAAGATCGATAAGATGCTTCAAACGATTGTTTCGGTTGATAACTCGGCGATATAAATCATTTAAATCACTGGTAGCAAATCGTCCACCCGATAATTGCACCATAGGTCGCAAATCTGGAGGAATTACTGGTAAGTGCTTAAGGATCATCCATGTTGGACTGACACTTGCTTTGCGCATTCCATCAACAACTCGAAGTCGTTTGGTGGCTTTGATATGGCGTTGTCCAGTAACTTTGGTAATTTCATCACGAAGGTCTGCAGCTAACTTTGCAAGATCAATATGTTTAACAACTTCAGCAATAGCTTCTGCACCCATTCCTACTTCAAAACAATCTACTGCATCATATTCCAACAAACGGAGATATTCATCCTCAGTAAGTGTAGAAAGAGGTTTAATAGCTTTTACTGTGTTTACTAGCCAGTTAACGATTTCTTGAATTTTACCTTTTTCATCAGCAAAACTAGCTTCTAATTTACTCATTTCTTCTCGTTCTTTAAGATTTAATTCAGATAAAGCTAAATCTTGAGCTTCTTTACCGTTAATTCTAGCTTTCACCTGTTCTCGTTCTTTTTCAAAATGAGTTTCTTTTTTGTTTTTTTCTTCGGTGAAACGCTTTTCAACATCCGCAAATCGATCATCTTCTGCACCTGTCATTCGTTCAAGGATCTTTTCTTTTGATTTATCATCAACAGAAGTTACTAAATATTGAGCAAAATAGACAACACCTTCCAAAGCACGTGGACTCATATCTAAAAGTAATGACAATTTAGAAGGAGCGCCTTTGAAAAACCAAACGTGAGCTACAGGAGCGGATAAAGTAATATGACCCATTCGTTCTCGTCGAACTTTACTTTGGGTTACTTCAACACCACATTTATCACAAATAATTCCTCGATAACGAATTCTTTTGTATTTTCCACAATAACATTCCCAGTCTTTTGTAGGACCGAAAATTCTTTCATCGAACAATCCATCCTTTTCAGGTTTCAATGTACGATAGTTGATAGTTTCAGGCTTGGTTACTTCTCCATAAGACCATGACATTATGTCATCAGCTGATGCGAGCATGACCTGAAGTCCTGAAAAATCTATAATGTTTGCGAAATTACCTTTTTTGTCCATATATCTCCTTTACTCTTCGTTATCTTCTTCAATTTCTTTCAATTCATCTTCGTTTGGTTCGTCAGCGGGTTCAACTTCAACAGTTTCTTCCCCACTGGCTTCAGCTAATTCTTTAGCTTCTTCCCCTACTACCTGATCATCAGGTAACGGTGTTGCTGTTGCGGTTGCTACAGGTTGTTGACCTTGTTGAGCTGTGACTACTCCGGTTGGAGTAATTTTCAATCCCAATGCCTGAAGTTCTTTAACCAAAACTTTGAATGATTCAGGAACCGTTGACGCTGGAATTGGTGTGCCTTTAACAATTGCTTCGAAGGCTTTTGCTCTACCAACGACGTCGTCTGACTTAATAGTTAACATTTCCTGCAAGATATGAGCTGCACGATGTGCTTCGAGTGCCCAAACCTCCATCTCTCCTAAGCGTTGTCCTCCCATTTGAGCTTTTCCACCCAATGGTTGTTGAGTAACGAGTGAGTATGGTCCAGTTGAACGAGCATGGGTCTTATCTTCAACCATGTGGATCAACTTCAAAATATATCCAAGTCCTACCACAACTGGTTCTGAGAATGCTTCGCCAGTTCTTCCATCATACAGGATACTTTTCCCTGATACAGGAAGGTCTGCATCTTCAAGCATTTTTACTGTTCGATCTTCACTGACTTTTTCAAAAACAGGAAGACCAACTTTTTTACCTAATTTTCGTGCAGCTAATCCAAGATGAGCTTCCATCAATTGTCCCAAATTCATACGAGACAATACTGACAGTGGTGAAATAATAACGTCTACCGTTGTTCCGTCAGAAAGATATGGCATATCTGCCTGTGGCATAATCTTTGAGATAACACCTTTGTTTCCATGACGTCCGGCGAGCTTATCGCCAACGACAACTTTACGGATTTGAGCAATTTTAACAATAATCTTTCGATTGGTTCCTGGTTCTAATTCATCACCTTGTTCTTTATCAAGGATCTTTACATCAACGACTATTCCGCGCTCACCATGTGGCATACGCAAACTGGTATCACGAACTTCTCGGGCTTTTTCTCCAAAGATTGCTCGAAGAAGTCGTTCTTCAGCGGTTAATTCAGTTTCACCTTTGGGAGCAATTTTTCCAACGAGGATATCGTTTGGACCAACTTCGGCTCCTACTACGATAATACCATCTTTATCAAGATTTCTAAGTGCATCCTCTCCAACGTTTGGAATATCACGAGTTGTTTCTTCAGGACCAAGTTTCGTATCGACGACAGCAGCTTCGTGTTCTTCAATAGTAATAGAGGTTAAAACGTCTTCCTTTACTAATCTATCTGAGACAACAATAGCGTCTTCATAACCTAATCCGTCAAAACTCATATAAGCAATAACCATGTTTGAACCCAAAGCCAATTCTCCATCTTCACTGGAAGGACCATCGATTAAAACGGTACCTCTTTTGACTTTATCGCCGGTTGCAACCAAAACACGTTGATTGTAACTGGTTGATTGTGCTGTTCGTTTGTATTTTTCTACAACGTAATTAGTTCGTTCACCATTTTTATCTTCAAATAAAACATGAGATGCATCTGCATAGATAACAGTCCCTTCTGTTGGGGCTGCAATAACCCTTCCCATAGAAGATGATATTGCACCTTCCATACCAGTACCGACAATAGGAGCATTTGGACGAACCAAAGGAACAGCCTGACATTGCATGTGAGTACCCATGAGAGCACGGTTAGCTTCGTCATGAGCTAAGAATGGAATAAGTGATGCAGGTCCACCAACTATTTGTCGAGGAACTAAATCAATATATTCAACACTTGAAGCATCACCTTCTAAGAACTCACCCTTATAACGAACAGGAACACGCTCACTACTAATATAACCTTTTTCATCAATAGGAACTTCTGCATGGGTAATGCGATGATATTGTTCATCGTCAGCAGCTAAATATTCAACCTCGTTAGTAACCTGCATCTTAACAGTATCGCCTTTTTCTTCTTTAACAACTCTTCTGTAAGGACTTTCTAAGAATCCGTATTCGTTTACTCTACTGTACATTGCCATATAGGTAACGAGACCAATGTTAGGTCCTTCAGGACTTCGTACAGGGTCAATACGACCATATTGTGATGCGTTAATATCACGGATAGAGAAGGATGCTCTTTCTCGAGAAATACCTCCCACACCCATAACTGTTAAACGACGCAAATTATCAACTTCTGCCAAAGGATTAGTTTGGTCAAGAATGGTAGATAACTGACTGGTTCGGAAAAAGTCGTTTATGGAAGCGATAATAGGTCGTGCATTTACCAGTTGTGATGGAGTAAGTTCCAAAGCGTTGGCTCCCGCAAGACTCATTTTTTCTCGAATTGATCGTTCTAATCGAAGAAGTCCTACACGGAAGGCGTTGGTCGCAACGAGTTCACCGACGCGGCGAACACGACGATTACCCAAATGATCAATATCATCGACATCACCCTTACCGGCAGCAAGATTGATGAGATAACGAATACTTCCAATAATATCGTCTTTGGTTAATACCCAGTTTTCTTTTTTATTTTCTACATCGATATTCAACTTTTTGTTCATCTTATATCGACCGACTCGTTCTAAACTATAACGTCGGATATCAAAGAAACTGGTGTTGAGTAATTCTTGAGCGTTTTCTAACACAATAGGTTCTCCAGGTCGGAGTTTGCGATAAAGTTCCAAAACAGCTTCATTGGTATTACTGGTAGGATCTTTTGCAAAGGTTGCTTCTAAGAAGGTTCTATTTGGATCAATATCACCGAATAATGCAGCTATTTCTTCATTTGATGAGTATCCAATAGCTCGAAGGAACGTCGTAGCTACGAATTTTCGTCGTCGATCAATACGAACCATCAAAACATTATTTCGAGTAATAATGAATTCTAGCCAACTACCATGCATAGGTCGAATTTCTGCACTATATAATGTTCGTCCAGTAGAAGAATCAACAGCTCCAGTAAAATAAATACCTGGAGAACGAACGAGTTGGTTAACAACACAGCGTTCAATACCGTTGATAATGAAAGTGCCATTCGCCGTCATTGCAGGAATATCACCAAGAAATACTTCTTGTTGTACTCTCTGATTTGTTTGTTTGTTTACCAATGTTGCTGTAGTCTTGAGCGGCATATCAAAGGTCAATCCCTTATCAAGAGCAATTTGTGGAGTTAAGCGTGGTTTTCCAAAGAAATAATCACCAAATGATAGTTCCCAATTTTTACCAGTGAAGTCAACAACAGGAGACACTTCTGCCAACAATTCGCGGATTCCGTGTTCTAAAAACCATTGATATGATTCTCTTTGTACTAATGTTAAGTCTAATTGTGGTAAGTCTTCATAATTTTTTCCCCAGAATTCACGAGTTGTTGAAGGTTGTGTATATGCCATTCTTTTGTCCTTTTTTTAAATGAGTACAGTTTGTAAAAAATCCAACAAAAAAAGAGCGAACAATGAACGTTCGCCTCTTTCGAGATCTCTTAATTATACCTGTTTTTCCCTCAGGGTCAATGGGGTAAATTACTCGGGAAGGATGTATAAATCTTGCCCATAGTCGTTTATCCCCACGTGTTCTGCTTTTCCCTGAATAACGGCTTCGTAGGGTTTACAAAAACGACATCCTTCTTTGGATTTACAAGGGAAATGTTCCAATTTTCTAGCTAAGGCGATCTTTTTCGCCACTTCCATGATTCGTTTTACTGAAGATTCTTCTTCTGGCAACTCTACCTCTAATGGAAAGCTATCCCTGTCTATATACCAATAGCTTGCTTTGGAAATCGTTCTATTTTGACAGTGTTTTACAATCAAGTAATAAATGGGTAGCTGCAAAGAATCAGGGTCTTCATCATATTTTCCTGTTTTGAAATCAATGATATGAACTGAATCTGAATCCTCTATGTATTCAAGCCAGTCTATTTTTCCACAAAGGATAATATTATCTTCTTCTGATAACCAATAATACGGCAAATCCTGACGAATTTTGATAGCCTTATTAGCTAATGGTCCGGGGTATTTGATCACCCGTTCGATCATGGCCTGACCTTTGAGTTTAAATTTCTCTTCCTCTTCATCGTTTTTAAAACCGCCTGACTTACCATGGATCCCTTTCCAGCGTAGGAAATATGTATCTAGCAACGATTCTTTAAAACGATCTTCTTGAGGCAATCTTGATAAGGTATCTATGGTATCGTGAACAACCTGTCCTAAGGCTAACGGTGGCTGGATTATACTCGCTTTCCTATTTGTCTTAGGATCACGATACATATTACGGAGGTAATACAATCGAGGACATTTCAAATAATCACTCATTGAGGAGTGAGAAACCCATATTGCTGTATATTTATCTTTTGCCATTATTGTAGATACTTTCTAATATTGGCTTCATGTTCTTCTAGCGTTTTTCCGTAATGGATTCCTCCCTGAGGGTCATGGAGATAAAAAATATAATCAGATTTTTTAGGATACGCAACAGCTGTTACAGAAGATAACCCTGGGTTTGCAATAGGCCCGGGTGGTAACCCTACGTTTTTATAAGTGTTATAGGGTGAATCAATTTTCTTATCTGCATCAGTTAAGGCTTTTTTCCACCAAGATTTTTCTGCAAGACTATATCCCGCGATATATTGAAGACTTGCATCAACATCAAGTGGCATTTTCTTTGCCAGTCTATTCATCAAAATACCTGCAATAACGGCTCTATCTTCTGAAGTTCTTCCCTCTCTCTCTACTATAGATGCTAAGGTAACCATTTGATCAAGATTCAGTCCTTCAGTGGCTGCGGCATTTCTCAACTCTTGGGTTACCCGCTTATCAAAATTGGCTCTAAATATAGCCACGACTGCTGAGGCCGAAGCGTTTTTCGGGAGTAAGTACGTATCAGGAAACATATAGCCCTCTTGGGCTTCAGCTATAAATTCTTGTTCAGGGATCTTAAGTTCAGCTGATAATTTGGCTCCTATTTCTTCATTTCTCCACCCTTCTAAGGTGGTTACCCATATATCTACAGCACCGTGCGTAAGAGCATCAGCAATTCCTTCTGCATTCATAGAACGGTTGAGTTGAAAATCGCCAGCCTGAATTGAATTATCAATTCCTTTCATTTTTACTACAAGAAAGAAAACTGTCCTACTTCTGATGAGTCGTTCTGATGCTAGTCTGCCCGCAATTGTCCGGATAGACTCTCCTCTATTTACAGTGAAGGTAACAGACGCCTGTTCAGAAGTATCCACTGGAGAGGTACCATCCATCCACCACAAAAACCCCACTATGCAGGTCAAGACAATTACCACAAATAAAATGAACACTCTCATGGGCCAAGAAATCTTTCGTTTCTTCATACTCTATCGATAGTATATCAAATTCGTACAAGCCGGGCCCGGACATGGAGTCGTTGCCAATATGTACCAGGGGGAACACAGGTTACTAGGGTAATATAAGAATCATCATATTGCTGCTCTAACATTGATAAATCCTCAGGATTTCTAACGGTAAGACTTTCTACTTTATATTTATACGTAACACTATCATAATTTAAAAAAATATCATCCCCGATAAGTAAAGTGGGAAGAGTAGAAAAAATAGTTTTGTAGTTAGTCGGGTTAAAAAATTGCGGAAGGACAGAATGTCCAAAAATAGCGGCATTCCCGTTTTCTCCCGGAAAAGCAGTACCACCATAATGAACGAGTGCATGATTCAAATCCTCGCCACCGATAATCACCATTGCTTTTTGGATATGAAGTTTAGGAATGGTTAGCGTATACGCCGTGACCCGAGATTGAATTTTTTTTTGAGGTTTGAGAGGAAACCACATATTGGCATTGGTATAATCTTGAGTTGAAGTTCCAGAACTTTGCGCATACACCAAGGTCGATGATGACTTTCCAGGAGAACCCAAAGGAGAGATTATTGAAGCCAAAATCGATGCAGTAAAGAAATGGAATGTCAAAATTGGCCAGATTGCCCACAGTAATATGCTTCCACCAAACCCCATGAAGATAAATGACAAGATAATTGATCTCCGCATGGGAGACGTATGATGATATTTAACATATTTATATACTGACATGGTTTATTGTCCGTTGGAGACTAGAAGTGTAATATTCTGTAACCGTTTCGGCAGCCTGTCTTTGTGAAACATTGAAGAGATTGAAAACTCTACATTTCCAATACCAGGAAGCGCCGTAATGCTTTGCTTGGCTTCAGCAGAACTTTTACCGGCTATTTGATTCGCCAAAGTAGGTAGATTCAAATCAGGGATAGAAGTAGCAGTTATAGTTGCTGAAAGAGAGATTGTTCCGTTTTTTTGAACTGTTGGAGTTCCTGTTTCAACTTTAGGTATATCACTGGATAACATATAGCCAGAAGAAACTTGACTCTTAACTTTATCCTTTAATAATGAAGTTATATCGGAAGTGCTATACCCTGTGCCTGTAATAGTAATCGTTACTTTTCCATTCACATCTTTGGCTTCTTGTCCTATCTCTGCTGAGAATACCTTTTCTGTAACTGATGTCTTTATAGTTTCTGGAATTAATAATTCTTCGCCTGTACTTTCGAATCCTTGTTTTGCCTGGGCTGTAAGCTCAGTTGTTAATTCTTTGATGATCTCTTCCTGATCAGCACGAGCAACCACTGTAACATCCTTACTCGTGCCTCCGGTAAAAGCTTGATCATTTCTTCCAGAAGCCACTGTGGAGGAAACACCATTAATCGAAAAATCATGTCCTGCAGAAATATTCCCTTTTGTTCCAATTTGTTTTGCAGAAACAGCAACATCTTCTTTCGAATAAGTAATACCTTGAAAGGTTTCGCTCGCTGAAGCGATGGAAATATCTGAATCTAAAGTAAAATCTATACCTCCTGTGGATACTATCGTTCCTCTTTTAAACGTTTTAGGGACGGTAGATTTATTGAGAATAGTTATTTTCCCTTTTGCTCCATCACCTATTGTCTTTTTTCCAGTTGCTGGGACAGATTTTTCTCCGGTAGCTGATTGTTCTTTTTTCTTCCCAGGAATAGTATTTCCACTTATCGAAGTGCTGCTGGTATCCACATTGATTGTTTCGGAAGCAGATATTGATTTTGGAATTGTTGTAATGGTAACTTTCGCCTTAGGCAAAAAGGTATCGATAACATAATACCCTGCTACTAGTAGAATAATCAGCGGAATAATCAACAATGCAAAACCTAAAGGTCTTTTTTGGGATTCTGGCACATCATCTTCTGTTTGATGATGTTTGGCAGATGATTTTCCTTTAAAAAATTTCTTTTTCAGATTTCCAAACAGAGCAGGGAGCTGCAGCTTCATTTTTCGACCATGTCGAGAAGTTTTGGGTTCTGATTCCTCTTCCATTTCTTCCTCACCCGATTGAAAACCTAATGTCTGAGGGTCTACGGGAATAACATTGGCGTGTTCCTCTATATCTTCAGCATTTTCACTAGCTCCTTCTTCAATAATTTCTGAATCTTCATCTGATTCTCGTGATTCTTCCTCAGCAAGTTCATCTTCTATCAATTCTTCTTGTTCCATTTCTGCTTCAACCTGTTCTTCTACTTCTTCTGCATCATCTACTCTGACAGATTCTTCTTCTACTAGCATTTCTTCTTGAGGAAGATCAATTACCCCTTCTTCTTCGGGAACCGTTTCTTCGACTACATCCTGATCATCAATGGTATTTGTTAGTTCTCCAGCTCCGGCATAGGAAACAGCAATTGCTGCACCATCACCTTGTAAGACTTCAACTTTAGGGAAATGGATAAAGTTAGATCGCGCTGTCCAGTGATGTTTCAACAATTCTCTTTTTGCCTGTTCTAAGATTGCTGGCTTTGTACCATACAAGAGAATTCGAGATGGCAATACTGTTGAGCTTGAAAATTGAGCAAAAGCATCCTCTAAATGCTCAGCTATACTTCCCTCTTTAGGAATAGTAATTTGACCAGCAAAATTTCCTACTCGATAGAGTGAAACACTTATTGAACCAGCAGTAAAACCAAGGAGAATTAAACTCGGGGGGACTCCTTCTTGTTTTTTGTACTTATGAATAATTGCCTGATATACAGACACAAATCCAATCGGCACAAGTCCAAGTTCATGGGTTAGTTTTTTTACGCTGGGACGAATGTCTTTAATAATGTCTCCGTCTTTTGTCAGATAGGGTGCTGGAAATCCTAAGATAACCTTTTGTAAATTTGTTGTTTGAGCGATATCTTCAAGGGTGGTGATACATTTATCTGCAGCAGCTCGTCGTTCTTGCCAGGAGTCATGGACAATATCTTGAGTTACAGCACCTAAAACGTTGGGTTTGCCGTGAGCACTAAGCTCCCAGATAGCTGCTTCAACCGCATCTGGATACAGAAGTAAAGAAAGGAATACTTCTGGATGGTTGGTCCGTTTACCAATGAATGAAGGGAAGCCAGGAAGCTTCATAATAGAACCATAGTAACAGTCTCGTTGTGTGGACGCAACTTAACGGAAAAGTGGAGCAATAGAAAGTTCGTAATATTTTTTCCATCCTTCAATAATTTCCGGTTGATAGGCTAATTGAACAGCAAATTTAACCGCAACAAGAATTCCCCAGCCAGCAAAAAACCACCACGGAGGTTTGAAAGACTTTTTTCTAGAATAATCGACACTGGGTATCATATTTATACTAATACTGCTTTAAACCGTTTTATTCCACTACCTATATTTTCTTCTTTAAGAATCTTAAATTTCTTCCCACCACTTCCGATATCTTGGGTATTGGTTACATGAGGTCCACCACAGAATTCTGCTGAAAAATATTCTTTTTGAGAACCGACAAAATAGACACTCACTTTGTCAGGATATTTCTTACCGAATTCCATTTGAGCTCCTATTTTTTCAGCTTCGGCTTTGTCCATATCAATACGAACGACTGGTAAATGTTCAGCAATTTTTTCATTCACTAAATCTTCAATCCTCCTAATTTCCTCTTCGGTTAACTTTCTATTCAAATTAACGTCAATGCGTAATCGCTCTGCCGTAATATTACTTCCTTTCTGACGGATTTCTGGGTCAACAACTTTTTGAAGTGCTGCCAGGAATAGATGATGAGCAGTATGAAGTCTCGTTGTTTCTTCACTATGATCAGCCAATCCCCCTTTAAACATTCCTGCCGCTGCCATACGAGATTTTTGTTTGTGTTTTTCAAACTCTGATTCATATTCTTCATAATCTATCGTTTTCCCCATCTCTTGAGCCATTTCTAAAGATAATTCCCAAGGAAAACCAAAATTTTGATATAAATCAAAAGCGACTTTTCCTGTTAGTTTTTCTTGTTTAGTTAGCATTTGCGTTCCTTTATGTATGGCTCTTTCAAATTTCTCAATCTCCTCAGTTAAGGTAAGCTCATATTTAATAAAGTTCTCTGTTAAATTAGGATTAAGCTCAGGATAGGCATCTTTATATGTTTCTCCAATAATGTGAAGAATTTTCTTTGAAAAATGTTGATTATTTCCTACATTTAGCTCCATCATTTTTACGACACTTCACATACCCTTGAGTCTTATTCGATGGAATAACACCATCAACTATTAACATAGTCGCAGCACGAAGATGATCGGCAACAATTCTCATTGCTTTGGTTGTTTTATTATCCTTGTTATAAGGAAAGCCTGATTCTTTTTCTAACTCATGAATAATTTCTATAAAAAAATCAGTTGTAAACACGTCTGAATTATTATTTGAGGCAGCAACAATACGTTCTAATCCTCCACCAAAATCAACATTTTTTTGGGGTAATTCTTTGAGACTGCCGTCTTCTTGTTTTTGATATTGCATAAACACAGAATTTCCAATTTCCATAAAACGGCCACAATCGCAATTTGGATGACACGGCTCGTCTTTCCATTCTGATTGTTCATGAAGTTTTAAGTCTGCTCCGAAATCAAAGAAGATCTCACTATCTGGTCCCCCAGGTTCTCCTGGTGGCATTTTTTCAGGTTCTCCTGATCGACTCCACCAATTTTTCTTTGCTGGGTAAGCAAAAATTCTTTCTCCTTCTTTAGCATCAATCCCAACAGTTGAAAAAATTTCTTTCCAGAGTTGAATCGATTCAGTATCTTTTGGAACAGAATCATTGCCTTCAAAAACAGTAACAAACAATCGTTGTGGATCCAATCCTATTTCTTGGGTTAAAAAGGTAAATACCCATGGTAATTGTTCTTTTTTGAAATAATCTCCAAGAGACCAATTTCCTAACATTTCAAAAAAAGTCGTGTGGCGATTATCACCTACCTCTTCAATATCTTGTAAACGTATGGCTTTTTGGCTGTTTACAAGCCGTTTTCCTGCAGGATGTTTTTCCCCTAAAAGATATGGGACGAGAGGTTGCATTCCAGAACTATTGAATAAGGTGGTTGGATCGTTTTCAGGTACCAATGGAGCAGAAGGGATTTCTGCGTGACCCTGTTTTTTGAAAAACTCTAGATATTTTTTACGAACGTCTGTTGAATTCATAAATCCTCCTTCGGCTGCCAAAGCTTTGCGACGGCGGCCATAAAAAAAGCCCTTACACGAATAGAAATAATTCTATTTATGTAAGGACTCTTCTGATGAAGGGTGGTACCACCTTACTTTGATCTCATTTATAGCTATCTCGGGCTGACCCGTCCCGACTTCCTTTTATTTCTAAACTTTTTCGTCGGGAATGCTCCTGGGCGGCCGAAAAATAATTTCATATTACCTTTCACCATCCGGTAACTCTCTAAAATGAAATGTATTTTCCTTTTCCCAATCAAGGCAACACTATTGTATCACAAAACTCTTAATTTTTGACACAAATAGGTATAGTTACTAGATCTATACCATTAACTTTCAATCTAGCTTGATAAACACCTTTGTGTCTTAATCTCCCAGTTTCAGGATCTAGTACAGTGGCTAAATCTATTGTTGTAGGAAGAATTTGTAGTTTTAATTTATTTCTCTCCTCCAGAATGATACCTACACCGCGCCATGGAGGGGTTGTTTGAGTGGTAGAAAAATTACTCGATCGTGGATGGGCAGAAATTCCCCAGCCATACGAAAACTCTGGTGCGGCACCCGGTGGCTGCTGAACAAAACTAACTCTGAGAAATGGTTTATCGTTCATAGCTAGTTTTATTCCTCCGAGTACACGTTTGGTTAACGTCGAAGCAAACCATCGCCCAAGTGCTTCATTCATTTCTTGGTCTGAAACTTCTGTTTGATATTGTCCACTTAACTTCATTCTTTGTTTATAGAAATCTCTCATCGATTTAGGGATAGAACCTTTCCAACCAATATCAGCCAAATCCTCATCCAACTGGCTCACATTAATATAATGATCAGCATCTTCAGGTGAATAATTTTCTACTAATAGATCAGTCTCGTTTAAATAGGTAGTAAATACCGGCTGAAATTTATCAGCCTGTTGTTTGTAAGTTTCATAGGAAATTCCCCTTGATGAATATAGCTCACTTTCGGTTACAAAATTAATAATTCTTTTCCCGTACAACTTTTCATAGACAGAAACTACGGTTTGCAAGGATTGCATATAGGCTACCTGAGAAGCTTCCACAGCATTTGCATCTGCAGTAGGATCAAAAAAATAGTGGGACACCCAGTCATCTGCAAGTAAAGTTAATTCTATTCCAGGCTCATGATAGGCGCGGACTAAGGTATCTAGCTGATAAAGGCGATTAACCATCAAAGAGCCAGTCAACCCTGATTCTTCTTTTTCGACAGCGTCAGCTGCCGGATGCAACATCGTACCAATCACTGATAAAAAAGGTATGGGTTCATTTTTACTTACATAGTCACTGATAATTTCGACATTTTTTTTATTGTGTGTTGGATGTGGTTTATCTCCATTCGTCCATTGACCAGGAAGACCGTCGAGGATTTGAATAATTTTTTCTTCGTTTGTATCTTTAGAGCGATCTTGTTTTGCGAAGAAATTGTCATTCTTCAGACCGGTTATGGGATCGTAAATAACAAATATCTTTTGAAGAAAATCAGGAAGTTTATGTTCATCAAATCCCAGATACATGTCTCCTTCAGGTTTTTCAACACTAATTTCTACCTGTAACGGTCGTGGTAGAAAATCAACCGAATCTAGTTTAAGGACAAGCTCAGAAGACGGACGGATAGTTTCAGCCATATCATTGATATAATTTGATGTATATTAGTAGACTTAGAAGAATGTGACAAGCAACAAAATTATTTCTTCTTGGGGACATTTTTGAAGAGTCGTTTACGTAGCGTAGCAGTCGTCTCTCGGCCATGTTCTTGAAGAGCTTCTATATGAGCTAATGCCGTATCTAGTTTTACAGCAGCTTCTTTGGTCACCGTTTCTTTTTTATCTTCCATTTGTTC
This sequence comes from Candidatus Woesebacteria bacterium, assembly GCA_044223895.1. Classification (GTDB taxonomy): domain Bacteria; phylum Patescibacteriota; class Microgenomatia; order UBA10105; family UBA927; genus CAKZSU01. The sequence goes on along the minus strand of JBGALL010000024.1, from coordinate 1,446 downwards.
AACAACTTTTTCTTTTAGCTCTTCTCCTTTTTTAGCCAATTCTTTTCCCTGTGTTTCTAATTCGTCAACTTTATCTTGTAATTCATCAAGGAAATCTTTCCCCTTTTCTTCAAGGATCTTCCCCGTTTTTTTTCCTTCTTTTGTACCCAAGAAAAAAATTGTTAACGCACCTATAATGCCACCGAGAAAAAATCCAAATAAAAACTTTCCATCAGGATGATTATTGTTGCTCATGATTCATCTCCTTTTTTTCTAAGAGATGTAGCTATAGAAAGACCCGCTTTGAGTCCATTCACTAATCCAGTCATATTACTGACACCTTCTCCGACTGCTCCAGTTACCTTTCCTGCATCATCAAGCATTTTATTTACTCGTTGCATACTTCCTCTGATCTCTTTGAGAATAAACCAGACTTGAACACCAAGGGCGAGAAATAATGTCGTAAGAAGTATTGAAACTGCGATAATAACAATTTGGACAGGTTCCATAGTTATATCATTATGAAGATTTTTATTAGCTTTGACAATCCCTGATTACGACTATCAATTGATAGTTATTTATTCTAATCTTGTGCGGTAACTTCCCGGGTTATTGTTGTAGATTTTCCATATCTTGAAGTGACTACAATAGTGATCGTGTTTTGCCCAGGGAATAAAGCGACCTGATCAAAGAATTTCCCATCACTCCTCACTAAAACACCAATTCCATTAATACTTACCGTGGCATCAGAATCAGTTGTACCGGTAACATCTACTCGCTTACTCGTTGTCACGCTGTGGTCTTTGGGAGATTCTAGGGTAACCGTTGGGGGAATCTGCAATTTTCTGTATTGAACTCCAAAATATATCAAAAACATTATTAATAATCCAAAAAAAAGAAATGAGATAAATCTACTTGGAGTTAATACGTACCGTGGTTTATTTATAGGTTCTGTTACTCCTTTAGGGAGGATACTAGATCGAGAGGCTTCTTCTGTCTGACGACGAAAAAAAGCCATCATCGTCCGACTGTTTAAGCCTAAATATTCACTGTAATTTTTTATAAAGCCTTTTGTATAGGCTTGAGATGGAAGGTTATTATAGTTATCCGATTCTATATCTACCAAAAATTTCTTGCGAATTTTTGTTTCGGTTTCTACTTGCTCCAGGCTAAGGCCTTTGGCTGTCCGTTTTTCTTTTAGCATCTCACCAAGTGTTTTCATAAAGTTAGGAATTGTATAGTTACCCGTTGAGAGTTATTCAGCAATAGAAAATAAGAAGTAAAAATTCAGTTTATCTATTCACCAGACTCTGATGATTGCTGCATAGCAACAAAGTCTTCATAACTCTTTATAAGTACATCTCGAGGTTTACTACCTTCACCAGGACTAATAACACCAGCCTCTTCTAATTGATCTAAAATTCTTGCGGCTCTTGCATATCCTACTGATAATCTCCGTTGTAGCAA
>JBGALL010000023.1:0-23549 GCA_044223895.1 Candidatus Woesebacteria bacterium | reverse complement strand
TTCTGTGGCTTTTCTTATTTATGTTTTTTCAACCGTGCCACCTGAAGATGTCCCTCACAAAATTACCAGTTTAGGAATTGATAGCGCTGGAAAATTTTATCTCTGGGAGAATTTAAAGGAATTTTGGTTTGAAAAACAGTGGAACGAAAAAATGGTTGTCGTTGTCCCTAAAGAAGGACCACGTATAATAATGCTTTTACATTCAGTAAAAGAGGAGTCTGTGAAGGAGATTCTCAGCAGATTTTTGCCTTTTAGAGAGGTGGCTCCGAAAACAATGGTAGATAATGCAGCTACTTGGTTAGCAAAGAACGTCCCCCTAGAAAATCCCGCCTGAAAGCTAATATAGGCCTTTGCCTGGCTATTATCCTTCATTCATAGTAAAATACGGGGGAGATTGCTCCCGTAGTTTAATGGATAGAATAGGAGTTTGCGGAACTTCTGATACAGGTTCGATTCCTGTCGGGAGTACTAAGTGAGGTTCCATGATCCCGTGCTGAGCGGAGGGTTGGCTGAGTGGTTAAAAGCGACGGTTTCGAAAACCGTTCTCCTGAAAGGGAGGCACAGGTTCAAATCCTGTACCCTCCGCTCAAGGACGGGAATTACTTCAACTCATTCGCTCTCGTAGTTTAATGGATAGAATATGGCCCTCCGAAGGCTGTGATGGCAGTTCGACTCTGCCCGAGAGTACACAAATATTCTAGAATTTTACCTTCGAAAAGAATTTGATAGTATATAGATAATGGATCCGATATATACATCAGAACCCAAACTACTTCCAAGCCCATCTCTGCAAGGGTATTTAGCAGAATATGGACGTTTTCCTCAGAAGGCTCATATCTACGCGGCTGAACATTTATGGCAAACAGTTTTGATGTTTCTCTTGTGGTATACCGCAATAAGCTATTTTACGATACCACGTTTATATAGGAGATATTTCGCATCAACTATTGCTGAATCGATAGTGGACAATACCTCGAAAGCAGTTCCGAATGTTACCCCAACTCCAGAGAATGGGGTTGTTATTGAACCCACCCTGGCAGAGATTCCCACACCGACTCCTGTCCCAGAAGACCGAGTTCCTATAGAAATAAATATTCCCAAAATAAATGTTCATGCTTCGATAGAGCAAGTAGGACAGACCAAAACGTATGAGATGGACGTTCCTAAAAACGCTGCGAATGCCGCTTGGTATGTGTATGGTGCTAAACCAGGGGAGGATGGTAATGCTGTTATCGATGGACACTATGACACCCCATCAGGAAAACCTGCGGTGTTTTTTAATTTAAAAAAATTAATGCCCAAAGATGAAGTTGAAATCCTTGCTCAAGATGGAAGCAAAAAAATATTTATTGTCGAAAAGGTAGATATTGTTGCCTACAATGCCTTTCCTGCTGAGTATGTTTTTCATACTAAACCAGGGAAGAATCTGAATCTGATTACTTGTGGAGGTATTTGGAATGCTATTCAGAAAAATTATAATCAGAGAATTGTTGTCTACACATCGCTTAAAGAAGGGTAAATTCCTATGAAACGGCAAATTTTGTTCTTTCTATTTATGTTGGGATTACTTGTGATAATCCCTATTTCTTCCTTGTTGGTAACCAGAGAGTCAGCAGATGTACGATCAAAAGCTGCTGAGGAAAAAATGTTACCCGTATTACCGCCATTATCACCATTTATACGGTTGGGAATTGGCAAAGATCATCTTAAAAAAGGAGACTTATTACCAGTATATATTTCAGCAAAAACGAATGGTCAACCGGTGGTTGAATCGCAGATTGTTCTTTCCTATGATCCGAATCAATTTATTCTAGACGAAAAAAATATCCGTAATGAGAATATTTTTCCTGTTTTAAATCTATCTAAGTTAGAGCCAGGAAAAAGCGTTTTTTCCTTATTTGTGGACACTCAGAGTGGATATGACGCTATTCAGTTACCAGAAGAAAAAACTATTGCTACTGTTTTTTTGAGGGTTACTGGGGAAAGTAGTGATGCTGCTGTACGGCTGATTCATGATGGTGAGGAAAAAACTCAACTTTTCACTGCTCGTGATCCGGAGACAGGAGAGGCTCCAGATATCTTATCTTCTACCCAAGATGTTATTATTCACATTGATTAGAGACTGTTATGAATGATCAGCTTATTCATATTATTTTTGAAGCAGCCGTAGTGAAACGCCTTCGTAGAACAGGGTGGCAGATCCTTGGCGGCCATGAAGAAGGAGTTGGAGAACATAGTTTTATGACTGCAGTAATAGCTTATTTTTTGGGAAAACAAAAAAAAGCTAATATTGAGATTGTCCTGACCATGGCAATTTTTCATGATTTTCATGAAGCTAGAACCGGAGAAGTAGATAAATTAGCTAAATTTTATATAACCCGTCATGAAGATAGAGCGAATACAGATATATTTCAATCAATTGATAGTGATTTATTACACACCTTAGAAACGTATGAAGAGAAGGAAAGCCTCGAATCGAGGATTGTATATGAAGCCAACATTCTTGCTTTTTTAGTAGAGCTAAAATTATTAACAGAACGAGGACATAAACATACGCAAGAATGGTTTGATGGCAATGCTAAACGATTACGTATGGCGGAGAGTCTAGAATTAGCGGAAAAAATTAGAACAACCGATTCACAAGCGTGGTGGACAAGCATCCGTCAGACATTAAATGAACAGTTTACTCAAGAGTGATTCCCGATAATCTTCGATTGTACTAGCTTCTGTGTAGAGAACTAATCGCCTCCGTTTACAAGCTCATTAATCTACACATTGGGATCCTAAGATGAAGAATTCCCAGGGGAAGATAAATATTTTTTTCTGTGACTGTGCAGACTAATTTGAACATAGGAAATGGATAGGGGGACGGAGCAGTTGTTGGCGAAGGAGTCATAGAGGGAGTAGGGGTATTAGAAGGGGTAGAGGTAGGAGTTGCTGTAGGTAAAGGAGTCATAGAGGGAGTAGGGGTACTAGAAGGGGTTGAGGTAAGAGTTGCTGTAGGTAAAGGAGTCATAGAGGGAGTAGGGGTATCAGAAGGGGTTGAGGTAGGCGTAGGTGTATTTGTTTCTGTTGGAGTGGGAATAACCGCTGGTTCTATCAGCGAGTAGCTGTTTTGTGGTTGGCTTACTGTTCTTTGAACAAAATCTAAACTGTTGTTATCACTATCCCAGCCATTTCCTAATAAAGAATCTATACCGCCAACAGCCATAGATATGGATGTTGAAGAGCTTTGAGCTTTTCTTTCGATACTCCCACTATTTACTGGGTTTGCAACGGTGGCTGTTTCACTTGCTGAAGCTGCTCCTAAACCTACACTGTCGACGACACTTATTCCATCTTCCGCTATAAGCGTTACGGTGTTATCTGCTGCTATTCTCTGTGTTGTCGAATATAGCTGATCAGCGGAGGGAGATGAAAGTGATGCTTGAGAGGTAATCAAAAAAAATCCTTTTGGAGATATATATCCTGACAAGCTGGCTACTAAATTAGTTTGCGTTCCTGACTGGGTTCGTTTGGTTAGTTTCCATCCTGAAATATTTATACTTTCCCCAGAAGGGTTATATAGCTCTACGAATTCATCATCTGCATCGATTACTGATCTGACTTGAATTTCAGAGATAACAATATTAGGAGATACCGAAAAAACTTTTTGGGTTTGAAATTTTGTAAATAGTAGAGTTATAACAAACAGAAAGGTTGAAATGATGACTAAGAAATATTGGGCAGGAGATCTCATCTCTTCAATCCTAGAAATTTGGATAGTAATCGTCAACTAGAACCTTTACTATCATTTTTAATTACAAACCATATGAAACAATAACATTTAATGTGGTTTTAATCTCCAAATCTGTGATATGGAAACCCAATGGTAAAAACAAGACTGAGTGTCTTTGACTCCATGGGCAATCTGGAAATTTATTCCAAATGACAATACCTTTCTGATGAAGATAATCGATAAATTGTCGAGACACTGGGGAAGTAACACCCAAGGGAAATACATGGAGATGTTGAAAATCTTTTCGATCAATAGTGAACTGATACAGTGGATTCCGTTCCTTTAGTAAATCTTTATAAAGCTGAACCTGTCTTTGTTTGGTTTGTTTTACCTTTTTAAAATCTATAAATCTGTGAAGTAACGGAATACCAGGTATTCCCGCATGCGAATAGAGACTATCACCAATAATATCATCATGATTTTTGAGGACAACTTCATGGGCATATTTCGTTAATTGGGGATTGTTTAGAATAAAGCTCGTCGTGAGTGTTAGTTTGAATAGTAAAAAATAAAAGGCTGATAACCAGAAATAGATAGTAAAAATATGGGTATTCGGCTGGTAAGTGAGAAACCTATTTGAACCATAGATAAACGAGCCTGGTAAGGGAGAATCTTTTCTCAAACTATCCATAACTATATGATTAGGGTGGATAAGATCAATATCTGATGGATCTAATAATCGGTGAACGCAATCCTCTAAGATAATAGTTTCTTTTTTCATCTGCCTCGTCCACGTGTGATCTTTTATAAGGTTGGAGGTAATACCACAGGCATGAAAGATTATTATTAATAAAGGTTTTTCTTTCTTGAGTATTTGAATAAACGAATCGGTAGGTATTTGTAGTTGTTTATTCAGGGGATAAAAAACAGGTCGGTATCCATGATTCTTAATATTTTCGACAACATCCATACAATAAAAATCAGGAATTAAAATTGCTGATCCTTTGGGAATATTCTTTTGTTGTAATAGATCCCACAGCCCATCTTCCCAGGAGAAATAATAATGTCTCCGTATTCCTTTAGGAAGTTTATACGGCTTAGTGGTTAAAAAAGGCAACAGAAATGGTTGATAATAATTGATCATACAAATGAAAGGGAAGTTCGCTAAATGAAATCCAATCAGGGTGAAGAAGGAAGAATAGTAATACAAAGTGTAAAAATGTGTGCCATAGATTCGTTTAGGTCTTAATCTTGATAAAAAGACAGTTAGTCGTTGTGTATTTCAAGATATTTACAATACTATACCATATCGAAACCATGTATTCATATTTCAGATCGTCGTATCGGTAAAATATATTATCAAGTTGAACCTTTTCCGTTTAATGTGGTATAGAAAATTATGTCAATTTACACAAAAACAGGCGATAAGGGAGAAACCTCACTGTTTGGAGGGAAACGTATATCCAAAGCAGATCCAATCGTTGAAGCATACGGGGAGGTAGATGAGTTGAATAGCTGGGTTGGATTATTGATTGCTGAAATTACTCAACCCGAAAAAAAAGACTTCTTACTAAAAATCCAGGCTGATTTACACCTTATCGAGGGAAGATTATCTGGGTGGAAAGCAGACCTTTCTCCCTTAATAACCAGGGTTACTGAAATGGAAGTTGAAATCGATGCGATGGACGATCAATTGCCACCTTTAGAAAATTTTATTCTGCCAGGGGGAACATCTCTGGCAGCTCATACCCATATCGCAAGAACCATGACCAGAAATGTGGAGCGTAGATTGGTGAAGTTCTTTGCTGAGTCGGATAGTGAAGAACAGATAATTCTTCAATATTTCAACCGATTATCAGACTTGTTTTTTGTGTTAGCCAGGTTTATAAACATGAATGCAGGTATTGCTGATACTTTATGGATTGGAATACCTCGTAAAGTAAAAAAATAATAGATCTACAGAGTAGAGGAACCTTGTGAAAATCAAGGGCTGTGCCGCAACTGTAATCCCGACTATGTCGGGAAAGTCAGGAACTCTTCTGTAAAAATCCCGAGCAGGAAACATTACTCTTTATTACACTCAGTGGTTGGGCAATATCGATTGTCTATGCTGCTGGTGAGTAAAGATCTTGAATGAATCTACCTTCTCGGAATGAGAAGGTTTTTTTATGGGAAAAGAAGCAATCATCCGACCATTTGCTATAGATGAAAATCTACAGTATATAGACACTCTTCAGCGTGAATTTAATGCAACTTTAGGACTACAACCATATCGACAAGAAACACTCGTCCTTGCTTATAATCCAGTATATGATCGCTACAATTTATCAAAGATAGAATCCAGAGAAAAATACCGTTTAATGGTTGAAAGGCAATTGGAGACAAACTTACGAGAACGATATGATGTTGTATCCAGTACATTTAGGATTAACACTATCGAAAATATTCTATATCCTGAGTATTCCAACACCCAACCATTACAAGATATCTACTTGCAAGGAGTAGCCATACGTAAAGTACAAGGGTCACAAGAACAGGAACGTGAACAAAAAGAATACGAAGGATTTTTGGAACAACAACGTCTCTTAGCTAGCTTACACTGCGGAGAGAAAGTTTTGCTTATCTCTCCCCCTGGAGTCATCGAAAAAACAAACTATCCCAAGAATTTTATTGACATCTTAGAGCCTATACATGACCCTTTAACCTCCGAACGTTACATTAAAGCAACCCGCTATACCACAACTTGTACATACGGGGAATATGCGGATAAAATGCGGGAATTTAATCAGAACTACTTTCAAGGCTCTGAAGATGTAGCTGCTGATGCTTGGTTTTTATCTCATCCAATTGCTCTTCCACCCAAATATTCATTAGAAAGTTCTGATTCAATTTTTGAAAATAAATTTGGAGGCAATCCTGATTCTATGAAAGATAAAGATTTTAAAACATCCATCATGACCAGGGAAATGAAGTCATTGATCTCGCGCTATATTGACCGAGTCTCTCAGCCGTATGTGGATTGGAATGAAGTAAGTATCGCCTTTAATGCTATTTTAAATTATGGTGATCATTTATATATGCAATTTGAAAAAGGAGGAACTGTCCAGTCTATTTTTCCCAATGAAATTTTCCATAACAGTATAGCCATCCCTTTACAACAGATAGATGTAGATATTGACTACTGGGGAAGAAAAAAAGTCAGAGGAGTTGGTTCAGGATGTGGTATGTCTGCTGGATTTTTAGTCAATGATTTGTTTGAAACTGTTTTATTCCCAGAAGATACCTTCACACAAATGTTTGATACTACAGTGGCCAAGTTTGGTATGCAGATGACTGATTATTTAAACGATCCAGGTTTGTGTCGCTGTAGTGGACAAGAGCCTCATTTCCATTGTCCTGGAGAAAAAGGGAATTGTAATCATGTCATCGTTGTAGGGAAGGGTATAAGTGAATGTCCGAAATGTGGCCAGGGGAAGACCTGTTAATTCTCTATAGTAAATGAAAATATGTTATTATTAGGGATGTCTATTCATGAATGATCTGCCTCAAATTACTAATACTAACGATCAGCCAACAATTCAACCTCCGACGTTTTCTTTCAACGGGAAAGAGGGAGAAATTATTCCCGCGATGGAATCACCTTTAAAGGGGGTAGGACAGGAAATCCAATTACCAAAAGAAATTGAGTCTGTAGGAGTAAAAGTTACTCCACAAACGGTACCCTTGCCACCTCAGTTGCAGCAAGCAGGTGTGCAAGCAGTTGGGGCCAATGTTCCAGTTCCTGTCCACCACGCACCGGCTATACAATTGCCACTAACAGATGAACAGATAGCGAAAGCATTAAAAGAAAGTATCAAACATTCTATTCGATGGTTAGCTGAATGGTGTGTGCGAAAAGTAAAAGTAGTCCACGCCAAAGTAATACGCAAAGATGCTCATCATTCATAACAGATATTATCTATGCCTTTACAAATTAATGATTTGACCTACCAAGTTCAGGTGTTCTTTGTGGCAATGCTTATTATTGTCCTCTGTATTGGTGGTTTTTTGGGATTACTGTATGTTTTATTTTACATATGGAAATATAGAGACAGAGAAAAACATTCTCTGGAATATGTTTTGTTACAAATAGCTGTGCCTCGTGATAATGAGACAAAGATCGATGCTGCAGAACAAATGTTTTCTAGTCTCCATAGTATCAACCATGGTGGATTTTGGTCGTTCCTTAAACCTGCAGAATTTATTTCCTTTGAAATTGTAGCTAGAAAAGAAGATATTCGTTTTTACGTCTCCTGTCCTCATCATTTAATGGATTTAGTAGAAAAACAAATTCATGGTGCCTATCCTGGCGCAGATATCAAAGAAGTAGAAGAATATAATATTTTTTCTGATCATGGACAGGTTGCCTTTACCTCTTTAATTCCTACTGGTCCTGAATATATGCCAATTCGTGTATATCGTGATTTGCCCGTAGATCCACTTTCATCGATTACTTCTGTGTTAGCTAAGATGCAAGGAGACGAAGGAGCTGCTATCCAAATTTTACTCCAACCTACCGCTGGAAAGTGGCGGGCAAATGGACATAGCTTTGTCTCCTCAACCAAAAAGAACGAAGCTAATCCAGAAAAGGCTAGCTTTTCTGTAGATCATAAAACACTCGAAGCAGTTGAACAAAAAATCAGTAAGCCTGGATTTAATGTTGTCGTCCGCGTGGTTGTTTCTTCTGATGATAAAGAACAAGCGGAAATGCATCTTCACAATATTCAAGCCTCATTTCACCAATTTACTTCTGATCACAATCATTTTGGAGGAGCTCGTATCTGGTTAAAAGCCTTGTTTATGAAGGATTTTATTTATCGGTATTTTCCCATTATGAATTTGCCATTTTTTAAGCAGTACGGCGTATTAAATAGTGATGAGCTTGCCACGCTTTTTCATTTGCCGAATAAATCAATAGAAACAGCACATATCGTCTGGTTGAATGCCAAACGAGCTCCAGCTCCATCTCAAATTCCTGATTCTGGCTTATATCTTGGAAAATCCCGCTATCGAGGTGTAGAAAGAAAAATTTATGTAGGAGATGATGATCGCCGACGTCATATGTATATCATTGGAAAAACTGGAACAGGAAAATCACAACTGCTTGAAGAGATGATTATTCAAGATATCGAGGCAGGAAAGGGAGTTGGTGTCGTTGATCCTCATGGAGAATTAATAATGGGTATCCTCAAGCGAATCCCTGCCTCTCGCGCAGAAGATGTTATTTATTTCGATCCTGCAGATAGTGAACGTCCGATGGGGTTAAATATGTTAGAAGCCTCAACAGAGGAGCAGAAACATTTCGTAGTTACGGCAATTGTCGGTTTGATGTATAAGCTCTACGATCCTATGAAAACAGGTATTATCGGTCCTCGTTTTGAACACGCCATACGAAATGCCATGTTAACGGTAATGTGTGAACCTGGGAATACCTTTATAGAAGTTGTTCGTGTCCTTACTGATAGCGCTTTTGTTCAAGAATTACTTCCTAAGGTCTCTGATCCTATTATCCGCAGATATTGGACTGATCAAATTGCCCAGACTTCAGATTTTCATAAGTCAGAAGTCTTGGACTATATCGTTTCCAAATTCGGACGATTTGTTACTAATAAGTTAATGCGTAATATTATTGGACAGTCTGAATCCTCGTTTAATTTTAGAAAAGTGATGGATGAAGGAAAAATCCTCCTTTGTAACCTTTCAAAAGGACAACTAGGGGAGGAGAATAGTAACTTTTTGGGTCTTATTTTAGTTCCTCGTATCTTGCTCTCAGCCTTATCCCGTCAGGATGTGCCAGAAGAGCAACGAAGAGATTTTTATTTATATGTTGATGAATTTCAAAATTTCGCTACCCCTGATTTTGCCCAGATCCTATCAGAAGCTCGAAAATATCGATTAAGCTTAACAGTTGCCAACCAATTTATTGGACAAATGGATGAAGAAGTAAAAAATGCTATTTTTGGAAACGTAGGAACAGTTGCTTCATTCCGTGTGGGGGTTACTGATGCTAACTACTTACAGCATGAATTTACTCCTACATTTAGTGAAACTGATTTGATTAATATTGATAAATATAATGCCTACGTAAAAACTATTGTTCATAATGAACCTGTAAAACCATTTAGTATGGACTTAACTAAAAATATGGATGAAGTGAATGCTAAGAAGAGTACTGAAGTCGCTCGGGCAATTGTTCAACTATCACGTCTTAAATTTGGAAGATCAAGAGAGTTAGTCGAAGCAGAAATACAACAGCGAGCCAGGTTATAGACATGAAACAAAAATCTGATATTCATGTTTTTGTATGGAACATGTCGGAAGATATTTGGCCATTTATTTCGACCGTTACAACTCCAGCACTAAAACAATACGAAATCGTAGAAAATGATCTATACGCAGATAGAGAATATCTCACCTTTCCTGAACTGGAAGTTTCTGTTTTTATTGCGCCTCAGATAATCAGTCCTGAGTTTGTTCATTGGATTCAGTCGGTAGTAAGAAAAAAACAAGAAATAACTGTTTTAGTTCCTACCAAGAATACAGGCAGAACTTCCTATGATGCCCGCCACGATAGTCAGTTGTTGAAACAGCTATTAACTCTTACCAAAGAAGCGAAAAAAGTGATTTTTCATGCCTATTCTTCAACGCCCGAATTATTAGAGTTGGTTCGATATTTACGCAGTCAGGGAAGAACGATAGAAATGCCAGAATCACCATTGGAGGAGGATTATTGGACAGTTAATTTCTTTGGAAGCAAATCTGGAATTCGCCAACTTACTCAACGATTATCTTCAAAGCTTCCTTGTCATATGGCAGAAGGATTTATTGCTTATTCTCTTCCTGAAGCTGCTGGAATAGCTACTGAGATTTACTTTCGAAAAGGTGGGGTGGTCCTCAAAACCAATAAAGCCCATTCTGGTTCTGGAGTAGCCATTTATCCTCCCGGTAGTTTGCCGAAAAAACAATCTCAATGTCTCACATTTTTAGAACAAGAATTATCTAAAGAGCAATATTGGCAGCAATTTCCTATTGCAGTTGAAGAATTTATACAGGTTGATACTTCTGTAGCGGGTGGGAATCCTAATATAGAATTTATGATTGATGAAAAAGGAAGAGTTAAGCATACCTACAGTTGTGGTATGCGTGTTGATAGCGTTGGGTCATTTGGTGGGGTAGAAGTTGGTAATATCTCTCTTCCCCGAGTCTTAGAGAGGCAAATGGTGCGTTGTGGAAAGATATTAGGAAAAGCGTATAAAGAAGCAGGCTATCGAGGATATTATGATGTGGACTTTATCTATGGCACAGACAATAAATTATATATAGCGGAGTCAAACGTTCGTAGAACAGGAGGGACTTATGTGTATGCTGCTGCCACTAAATTAGTTGGGAAAAAGAATCTTAAACAATTTTATTTCGTTTCTACAGTTTTTACTTTTTCGCAAAAAAGCCAGAACTTATCAACAGTCTTTGAAAAGATGGGAGATACCCTTTATTCACCTGCAAAAAAAGAAGGAGTTATTGTTGCTTCAGAGAATCTTTTAAAAGTTGGGAGGCTAATGTATATTGTTGTCGCTGCGAATAAAACCCGAGCGGAGACCTTAGAAAGACGAATGCAACAATTACTTTCCGATTGAGTATCTTTGTCTGCATGGCTATAATGCACGGTAGGGCGCTGGTAGCTCAGTTGGTAGAGCAGTTGTCTTATACACAGCCTGTCGGGGGTTCGAGTCCCTCCCAGCGCACATATATAATGGATGTAGGTCAAAAGGTTTATAGATGTATATGGAAGAATTAGTCGTTTTAGTAGATGAGCATAATAATGTATTAGGAACCACTCCTAAAGCTACTGTCCATACCAAAGAAACGAAACTACATCGCGGATTTTCTCTGTTTGTTTTTAATAGTAAAGGTGAACTTCTGGTTACCCAACGAGCTTTATCCAAAAAAACTTTTCCAGGTGTTTGGAGTAATACAGTGTGTGGTCACCCTGGTCCAGATGAACTACCGAAAGATGCCTGTGTCAGAAGACTAAAAGAAGAGTTGGGTATGAATGTTACTGGTGTAGAACATGTTACCGATTATCGGTATACATTTTCAGATAAAAGTGGCATCGTTGAAAACGAAATTTGTCCAGTATTTTGGGGAATGAGCAACGACATTCCTCACACAAATCCCGACGAAATTGAAGGTTTACGATGGGTGTTATGGGAAGAATTTCTCAATGATATTCAACTTAATCCTGATATCTATTCTCCGTGGTGTAGAGAAGAAGCTCTCTATGTCGTGAAATCCTTCCATCTAAACTCCTAAGAATTATTTCCTTTCCTAGCTTGTTCAATTACAATTCGGGTATGAAAGAAATATTGGATACTGACCAATTTATATTTCCGTACACAGATCTTCATTTTCCAGGAATGAATAGTGGAGAGAAAATTTTATTTGTTACCCGGGAATCTGCAATCATGCGCAGTTTACGTATTATTTCCCTGGTATTTATAACCCTTATGATGCTGATTATCATGAGTACTTTAGTTCGTCTGGGTAGTGACTTCGTCCCTGCCATTTCTGTTTTGACGATTCCAGTATTTGTGATCGGAGGGATATTGTTTTTAGGGGGAATTTGGTGGATATCCGAAACCTATCGTAAATCGCTATTTATTATTACCAGTCGACGATTAACAAAAATTATTTATACCACACCCTTTACCTGGTACCAATTTTCTTTGGGGCTAGACGAAATTGCCGATACTGGATCATATTCTTCCACTTACTTTGAAGCATTGTTTAAATTAGGATATTTTGTCGCTAGATCGGGAGCTGCAGCAGTGAAAAACTTCAAAATTGTTAATATTACCTTCGCGGCTGATTTGCATAATTATGTAAACAAATTATTGTATGCCTTTAAACATAATCCTGAACATATTGATACATTCCGCCCGTTTATTCCTCATTTAAAAGGGGAGAGAAGGAAAAAATATTTAGAGGATTATCCGGAGTATAAAACAGAGTTTTGATTACAGCTCTTCTAATTTTACTGAACCTACTTGTTTATCTTTTATAAATTCAAGATATTTCTCCGTTGTAGAAAGTCTCTTGTGTCCTACTAATTTACTTAAGGTAGTAATTGGTGTTCCTGCCATTAAATGATGAGCTATAAAGGTATGACGTAAATCGTTAACTTTTGCGTCTTCAATTCCTGCAGCTTTGAAATAACGATCAATAGCCGTACGAATATTTCTAATTAATAAAGCTTTTCCTGATTTGGTTATAAAAAGGGGAGCGAGTTTGTCTTTTGAACCATTTCTTACTTCTATATAGCGATTGAGAGCATCTTTAGCAGCCTTGTTGAGGGGGACTGTTCGTTCTTCATGACCTTCTTGAGCTGATATGTGGAGAGTATTGTCTCCTACATCACCAATAGTGAGGGTCGTGAGCTCGCCAATTCTAATCCCAGTTTGCAAAAACAACTCAACAATTGCATAGGTTCGGATATCTGCTCTACAGGCATCTCGAAGAGCCCGATATTCTATTTTGGAAAGAATTCGTGGCGGTTTTACCTCGTATTTAGGATGTTCAATATCGCTTGCAGGGTCATTGGTAATATGTCCTTGGGATTTCATGTGGCGGAAAAAGGTTTTTATCGAATTTATTTTTCTTGAAACTGATTTTGGGGTATAGTTATCTGCAGCGAGTTTTGTCAAAAAAGCCTCAAGCTCTTCACGGGAAATATCGTGAATATCTTTTTTCCCAAGATGAGTAAGGAAAATAGTAAGCTGCTCAATGTCTTTTGTATAGGCAATGATCGTGGCTTTCGCGCGTTTTTTGGATACTAGGTGTTGGTGAAATGTTTGAAGAGAGACAACGAGATCTGTATTCATACTACAATAATATTAAGTACTGTATTTTTGAGGCGGAAATGACAGAAACCTGACAATTTTCGGCTCATTAAGAACCTATAATATCACAAATGATGTTTTGAAGCAAGCATGAACTCAGATAACCGCCCATTATGGAAAAAGCTTGTCAGTATAGTCCTACCGCTATTAGGACTTATTTTTGTAGCTGATTCTAGCTATTCTCTGTACAAATTGGCTCGGAGAGGAGATGTTCTGGTAGAACAACGTCAAAAGCTAAAAGAGATGGAAAAACGCCAAGAAGAGCTCAAAAAGCAGCTCTCAGAGTCATATACGCCCTTTTTCATCGAGGAAGAGGCTAGAAATAAGCTTGGGTTGGTGAAGCCAGGGGAAACATTAGTATATTTAGAAAAAGAGTCTACAGACTCAGGTTTGATGAACTCATCTCAACCTTCTGGTGAAATTGAAGAAGAACCTGATGAAATAGATCCTCAGCAATTACAGCCTCATAATCCGATTCTTCAGTCGTGGAAAGCCTTGTTTTTTTAACGGTAAGGGAATGAAACTATAATTTTCTTGTGTGTCAGGGGAGAGGATCGGACTCTCGACCACAGCGTTATGAATGCTGTGCTCTACCACTGAGCTACCCTGACGAATAGAACGTATTATAGCAAAAAATCAGGGTTTTTCTAAACTGAGTTCTATCTTTAGCTTGAGAACTTGGATTTTTCTTGTTCTCTTCCAACTTTTTATTTCAATTTCTCGTTTTAAGGCCTCTGACCTGGAAGCAAAGGATTCGGTATGAATAATTTTAAGAGGTCTGTGTGATCGGGTGTATTTCGCTCCTTTGCCACGACAATGATCTACAAACCGTTGCTCTGGGTTATTCGAAGACCCAGTATACAGACTTCCATCTGAACAAAGGATGATATAAATAAAGTACATAGTCAGTAGAATAACAAAAACTATCCGCTATTTTCTGATAGCATGACTATACCCTATGGAAGCCCCTTTTTCCCGAGAGTTGCTACTGGCACAGATAGAAACACCTTATAAAAGCGTGTTTGAGCGATGGTCAGATGAAGATGTAAAACGATATGTATTTCTTATTAATGCTACCTCCCCAAAGGATACCTACGAACGAACCTTGAGACCAGATATCTTGGGTCTAGCAACTGGGTTTCATGAACGACAAGAGATGCTAGAAATAGCCCATATACTTTCAGAAAAGAATAATGATGCACTGTATTTTGAAAATAAACTCAGAAACCAGACTCTTAGTAGGGAAGACGTTCATGGATACTACACACCTTCAGGAGAATCAAATCCGAAAAAAATCTATTTTGCAGCGCATAGAAAAGCCTACAGAAAAGAAATGGAATTTCTCAAAGACCTCGGTAAGAAATTTAATACAGATCTTTCTTCTGCATCCTTGTTCGCAACTTCTCCAAGACTATTAAATTCATTAGGAGAAACGGTGATTGATACATCTCAACATCAAACTATTTACGATAGGGAAAAAGTCGTGCAACTAGGCCAAGAAGCAGACCATGATGAATATCAACAGTTTCCTGGTCAGCACGAACTATACACTGCCTATAAATTTTGGAAACAATTTGGAGATCCTTATTCCTCACAAGCTCGAAGTTATTTAGAATTATTAAAAGCGTAAAATACTTTGGTTGCGGGGCCAGGAGTCGCGCCTGGTCTAGGAGATTATGAGCCTCCTGTGCGTCTCTACACTACCCCGCGGCAATGTCTGCAAAAATTAGTATAACGGTTTTTGGTAGCTAATACAAGCTAAAGTGGGAAATTTTGAACGTATTTCAATTACTCTGCTCAGCTTGATTGTCGGTCTTGGGGCCATTACTATAGATCTATATGAAAAATTCTAATCTTACCGTTATCATTGTTGTGGTGTTACTTATTCTAGGTGGAGGAGTCCTTTATCTCATGTCGATGAATAAGAGTAGTACACCCGGGACGACAATGATGGAAAATACTACCCCTCCCACAAACAATGCCGTGATGGGTGAACCTTCTGGTGCTTCCGGTGCCGGGAAAATGCAAGATCCTAATGCCAAACGATTTACGGTTACCGCTAAAAATTTTGAGTTTGATACCAAAGAAATAACCGTCAAAAAAGGCGATACAGTTAAGGTGTTATTAAAAAATAGCGAAGGATTTCATGACTGGGTGGTTGATGAATTCAATGCCAAAACAAGCCAACTCCAGGCTGGAGGAGAGGAAGAAGTAACCTTTACCGCTGATAAATCTGGAACGTTTGAATACTATTGTTCAGTCGGCAAGCACCGACAGATGGGAATGGTAGGGAAGTTAATTGTTGAGGAATAAGCTCGTTTTCAATTTGATAAAAAAGTAACAGCTCTCTTTTAGGGAGCTGTTTTGGTAGAATAGCCACATATGAAACGAATATTATCTGGTATTACTCCGAGTGGTGATGGGAATCTTCACATCGGCAACTATTTAGGAGCTGTTAAACAATTTATTGAATTATCCAAAACTCATCAATGTTTTTTGATGTTTGCAGATTTGCATGCTCTGACAACAATTCAAAATAAAAAAACCTTACAAACCAATATTGAAAATCTGGTTTTGAGTGAAATTGCTTTATTGGAAGGATTAGCAGGGAAAGAGGGAAGAGGAGTATTAGAAAATGTGGTGTTTTTTCGGCAATCCGATGTTCCCCTCCATGCAGAATTACAAACGATTTTAAATAACGTTACTCCTCTTGGATTATTAAAACGGGCGCATGCATATAAAGATAAGTTGGCGAAAGACGTCTTGGAAGATGACATTAATTTAGGATTATTTAATTATCCTATTCTCATGGCTGCAGACATATTGTTATACAAACCAGATGCTGTCCCTGTAGGTAAAGATCAGAAACAACATATAGAAATTACCCGAGATATCGCAGAAAAATTTAATGGTGCTTTTAATAAAAAGGTATTTCCGCTCCCTGAACCTTTTATTCCTGAAGAAGTAGCCACCATCCTAGGAACAGATGGTCAGCGTAAGATGAGTAAGTCATTAGGGAATATTATTTCTATTTTTGAAACTGAAGATGTTTTGCGAAAGCAAGTGAATGGATGTTTTACAGATCCTACCAGAAAACATGCAACTGATCCGGGTCACATAGAAGGAAATATGGTATTTAGTTATCTGAATTTTTTTGGAAAAAAAGATCAAGTTGAAGAAATGAAAATTAAATATCAACAAGGAACAATTGGAGACATGGAAACCAAAAATTATCTTTTCGAATCGTTACAAACATATTTCGCTCCCGCCAGATCGCGATATCCAAGAATTAAAAGCCAATCCAAAGTTGGTCAAACAAATTCTTGAAAAGGGCGCGGCGACGGTACAGAGCGTAGCGGTACAAACAATGAACGAAGTTCGAGAAGCTATTGGTCTCACGAACCAGTATTCGTTTTTTGATTACACCAAAGGAGTAGGGCAATCTCATGGTAATACTATTACTATTGATCAGTTTGCTGCTGTTCAATTAAAAGTAGGCAAAGTTATCGCAGCTACTCATCCAGAGAAAAGTGAAAAGTTAATTCGTTTACAAGTAAACTTCGGTCCTAAAGCTGAGGAAAGTGAAGACGAAGTAAGAATTATTTTCACTGGTGTCCGCGGATTTGGCTATACCAAAGATGATTTTATTGGTAAACAATTTTTCTTTGTGTACAATCTCCAACCTCGAAAAATGATGAATGAAGAATCTCAAGGAATGATACTGGCAGCTGATAGTTCAAATGCTCCAGAAGGAAAACCTATTTTTATATCAGCAGAAGGAATGCCAGTTGGATCAACTATTCGTTAACAATTCGTAGTACAGTAGTAGTATGGATCCAGTCTTAATACCTCAGGAGCCAAGCCCAGAACAACGAATTCCTGAATTCAATCCTCATCACGGTATCTCTCCACAATTGTTCTGGATTTTGTTACTTACCATTATCCTGGTATCAACGGCCTCAGCTGCTATTGCCTTCTATGTAGGAAAACAAACGGGAGAGTCAATGACTATTGAATACACAGGTACTAAAACAGAACCTGTCCTAACGACTACACTATCCCAACCTCCTCAAACTGACCTTTCTACCTTAAAAATCCAAGGTTCGTTACAAGATTTTTTTAAACAAACCTGTCGGACTGATACAACCCCTCACATCATTTCTGTGCAAAATCTTCCTTGGATTATCGATTCAAAGCTGTTTCAAATTATTCATGGAGCTGGAGGTTTTGAAGCCTACTGTACCTCAGTCGAAGAAAATAATATTTCCAAAGCAATGGCTGTGGTCTCTATCGCCCCAGATAGAAGTATCGTTATTTATGATCAAGAATCTGAAGTATTTGGTCACGGACCTCCGCCAGATTTCGGATTGTTTGGAAAAACGATCTTCGATCAAGGTGATATCAAAATGAGTGCTTCTCTCTGTTGTTCTGAAGGACCATCATTACTCAATCATACCGGTATTCTTTTACGTGGTATCCGTACTTACAAAACTCAAACAGGGAATATGGTCTCAGTAGCACTGACGAATACCGGGATTGACGCCAAGGATTCTCGCTTAGTGGAATTTTTAACTCCACATACCCAACCCTTTGGAGATAATGAATTAGAAATAAAATATGAAAATGGGTTGAATGATACAGTGATTGATACGTTCTTTGGTATAAACCTCAAAGAAAATACCCCGGAAGCTAAAGCAATTTCTCAAATGGAAACTGAACTTCGTAGTTTGAATGCAAAATAAGCTTATCTAGCTATTAATTCTTCAGATTTATATATCTGCAATAGTTCCTGTATCGTAGGGATTTTGGGAGTGATGGCGTGTTCTTTTAATTGTTCATGATAGAGTGCTCTCGCTATTGTAGGGCTGTAATAGTTATTTCCAAAATCTCCACCAACACATAAATCTTTACTATACATTTTTATAAAGGTATCTTTATCTCGTTCGTCTGCTGGTTCGGTATCTTGGTGACCCCAAGGCATGTCATACAAGGTTTTTTCGTCAACACCAAATAATCCTCCCCAGGCAACATATGATGTGGGAATATTTTTGGAAGCAATTATTTCTCCTACAAAATTAATTGCTCTACGACTAGCGAGGGGAGCGACAAAAATAATTTCTTTTGGGCTAAATTTTGATAACAAACTTTTCATTGTCTCCGCTAAATTTCTACCAATACAAAAGCTTTCAGCTATAATCCACAATCCATCCGGTGTTAGGCCTTCGGTATTTTCATAAAGATAGGCAGTTCGGATATCGCCATCACCTTTTATATGTGTCGCTCCTATAAAAGCGTCACCGAAATGATTATGAACACCTATTTCAAATAAAGCTCTTCCAACATCACAACTGATGGTCTCTCGTAATAGCGTTACTGAAGAGATTTGGTCAGGAGAATATTTGGAAAGTATCATCGAAATCTCAGGAAGTTGTAAGGATTCTTTCGTAGATTCGAAAGTGTCTTTTTGACGGATCACGCCAAAGTTGAGCCTACCCGGAACAAAAGTTTGAGCTTTTTTAGATGTCTGAATATAGCCTACTTGCATCGCTCTGGTGTTGGCTGAACTAAATGTATAAATGGGGTGATGATGAATTGAGTGCGTTGTATACCTTTTCATACTGCGACAAAAGGATACCAAGTTTTTTTGTATCGTGCTATACTCAGAAGACTTTGAAAGAACAATCTATGCCAACAAAACCAAAAAAACAGCAATCTAACGGGAAAAAAAGCGGAAAAATGTGGGAGTTTAAATTTAACTTTAATTTAAAAACTATCTTTATTGGATTGTTTATTCTCTTCATTCTTTTGTCTGTGATTGGAAGTTTAAGTAATCAAACTTCGTTCTTGGGAGAAAAACCTTTGTCTACTATTCTCACAGATGTCAAAGGCGGCAAAATCGCCAAAATCGAAGTAGAGGACACAAAGATGGTCGTGGAATATAAAGGCGGAGAAAAATATGTAACCCGTAAAGAAGCCAATGATTCATTAGTAAAAATTTTTGAAAGTGCAGGGATCGATCCCAAATCTGTAGAAATTACCGTCAAAGATTTAAGTATGGGACAACTGTGGGCAAATATTCTGATGAATGTTGTGCCGTTAATTTTGGTAATAGTTTTTTTCTTCTTCTTATTCCGACAAGCTAGAGGAGCTCAAGATATTTTCTCTTTTGGACAGAGTAAAGCTAGAATTTGGAACAAAGACCTTCCCAAGGTAACCTTCTCAGATGTTGCAGGTGTGGATGAAGCTAAAAAAGAACTTGAAGAGATTGTTGATTTCCTTAAAAACCCTACCAAATATAAATCGTTGGGCGCTCGTACTCCTAAAGGAGTAATTTTGGTTGGACCAAGTGGTACAGGAAAGACCTTATTAGCAAAAGCTATGGCAGGAGAAGCAAAAGTTCCATTCTATAGTATTGCTGGATCAGAATTTATGGAGATGTTGGTTGGAGTAGGAGCAGCTCGAGTCCGAGATTTGTTTGCTAGTGCAAAACGAAGTGCACCAGCAATTATTTTTATAGACGAAATTGATGCTATTGGTCGAATGCGAAGTGTAGGAATTATGGGTGGCCATGATGAACGAGAACAAACGCTCAATCAGATCTTGGTAGAAATGGATGGATTTGAACCGAATACAGCAGTTATGGTTGTCGCAGCTACTAATCGGGGAGATCTCTTGGACCCTGCACTTACCCGTCCTGGTCGATTTGACCGTCGAGTAGTCTTGGATTTGCCAGATATGGAAGGGCGAAAATCAATTCTGACTATTCATGCTAAAGGAAAACCATTTGCCCCAGCTGTCGATTGGAATAAAGTTTCTAAGCGAACTGTCGGATTTTCTGGAGCTGATTTAGAAAACATGTTAAACGAAGCTGCAATATTTGCAGCCCGTCAGGATAAAAAAGAGATCGACATGAAAGATATCGAAGAAGCCGCTACCAAAGTTAAACTCGGTCCTGAAAAGAAACGCTTGCAAACTGATTTAGATCGAAAAATGACGGCGTATCATGAAGCAGGTCATGCGTTAGTTAGTTACTATACACCCCATACTGATCCAGTCCACCGTATTAGTATCGTCTCTCGAGGTATGGCATTGGGATATACCTTAACACCGCCAGAGAAAGATCGCCTGCATGAAACAAAGTCTCAATTAATTGAAGAAATAGCTATGACTATGGGAGGCCGAGCCGCTGAACAATTGATCTTCAATGAAATCACTAGTGGTGCAGCTAACGACATAGATCAAGCAACCAGAATCGCTCGCTATATGGTAATGGAATTTGGAATGAGTAATTTAGGCCCTGTGAATTATGGTCCTAATCAGGATGTAACTGAGTGGGGAAAGAGTTTGATGGAACAAAATCAAATATCTCCAGAAATGCAGTCTGCTATTGATCAGGAAATTAAACGATTTATTCATGAAGGATATGCTGTGGCTGAAAGTATCTTGAAAAAGCACAAAAAAGAATTAGATAAAGTAGCTGAGGCGCTTATCGATCATGAAACTGTCGAAGGTGAAGAGTTTGAAGAACTTCTGGGTGGTCCAAAACAACGTTAATCTATGAATCGGTTATTACTGCTTGATGGAAATGCTCTTCTTCACCGAGCCTACCATGCTTTACCACCATTAACTACAGCAGCGGGGAAACCAGGAGGCGCTATCTATGGGTTTCTTTCAATGCTCCTTAGGTTGCAAACTGATTTTCATCCCTATGGTTTTGCGGTAACCTTTGATAGACCGGCTCCGACTTTTAGAAAAATTCTTTACAAAGACTATCAGTCTCAACGTCCACCTATGGAAGAGGCCTTATCTTCACAAATAGAGGTAGTACACGAAGCCGTAAAAGCTTTTAACATTCCTATTTTTGAAATGGATGGATATGAAGCCGATGATGTTATTGGAACACTGGTAAAAAGTATCACAACTTCAACGCAAGAAGGTATCAAGGAAATTATAGATCAGATTATCATTGTGACAGGGGATAGAGATATCTTACAGTTGGTCGTGGATGAAAAAGTTTTAGTCTACATGCCTATCAAAGGGTTATCCGAAGCCAAAATGTATGGGAGTAAAGAAGTTGTGGAGAGATTAGGCATCGTACCGTCTTTAATTACTGATTGGAAAGCACTTTGTGGTGACAGTTCTGATAACTATCCAGGAGTACCCGGTATAGGTCCAAAAACCGCTACAGATTTAGTAAACACCTATGGATCGGTTGAGTCCATTTATGCCGCACTAGAACAAGGGAAGTTGGAGGTAACAACGAGAGTAAAAGAAAAATTAATAGCTGGTAAAGATAGTGCAATGCTCTCTAAAAACCTAGCTACAATTAGACAAGACGCGCCCATTACTCTTAATAAAGAATCCCTCTATGTTCCGACATTTGATACTTCTGAAGTTCGCGGTATACTTACAGAACTAGGATTTCCATCCTTACTAAAAAGAATATCCGGAGTAGTAGAAGTCAAAAAAGAAAAAAAAGTTAAAAAAGAAGATACCAAAGAACAGATGGATTTGTTTTCTTAACTATGAAATATATTTGTATATATTGTTCAGCCCAAGATATTGAAGAAAGATATAAATCTCAAGCTAAAGAGTTCTGTGCGTTGTTGGCAAAACATGGATACGGTTTAGTATGGGGAGGTTCTGATACTGGTTTAATGAAAGTAGTCGCGGATACAGTTCAAGAAAATGGTGGAAAGTTAGTAGGAGTATCGGTAGATGTCTTAAAGGATGTTGCCCGAAAAAATGCTGATGAAATGATAATCACTCAAAATTTAGGCGAGCGAAAGCGAATAATGAGGGAAAAAGCTGATGGATTTGTTGCTTTGATTGGAGGAACTGGAACTCTTGATGAATTGTCAGAAATAATCGAAGAGAAGAAACTAAACTATCATAGTAAGCCAATAGTTGTCCTCAATACAGATCATTTCTACGATGGATTATTTGCTCAATATAAACGTATGAATGATGAAGGATTCTTAGCTCAGTCTATGGAGACCCTGGTCGCTATCATTGATACGCCTGAACAAGCTGTACAGTATTTAGATGATACCTTTTTACCTGCTAAGGTATAAAATTGATTATACTATTCTTCAGATATTTATTTGTTGGATCTTCAAGCTTACTCCATCTATTAGATAGTTCGATTATCCTGGGGTGAGTGAAAATCTGTAAAAATGAATGCCTGAAGAATCTATAATAGTAATGATTGTATGAAAATAGCCTTAGTTCATGATTATCTACGAGAGTATGGGGGAGCGGAACGTGTTGTGGAAGTTATGCATGAAATGTGGCCCAACGCTCCGTTGTATACGTCCTTTGTTGACTGGGAACGATTAGGCGATCATGCAGAAAGATTTAAAAACTGGGATATCCGGACCAGTTGGGTCCAACATAATCCTGTTGTAAAAAAATTTCATTCCCCCTTGCGATTTCTAGCTCCCTGGATCTGGGGTTCAATGGATTTAAGTAGCTACGACGTGGTTATCTCTTCGAGTGGGTGGTACATGTGCCGAGGGGTGAAGACGAAACGAAATGCTGTGACAGCAAGACAGAAAGAGAGCCAGAATAGTGGGGCAGTACATATCTGTTATATTCACCATCCTCCCAGAAATTTATATGGATATGCTACAGGTAGTACTCTCCAAAAATATTGGATTGTACGTGTCTATGCAGGCATAATTAATTTTTTCCTTCGTCATTATGATTTTGAAACTGCTCAGCAAGTCGACTATTTTATCGCAAACTCTCAAGAAACAGCTCGAAGAGTTGCCAAGTTTTATCGTCGGGACAGTACCGTCATCTATCCACCGATTGAAATAACCAATCAAAGCGACAAAGTATTAGAGCATAAAAGCAATAAACAAACGTATTTTTTGGTGGTCGGAAGGTTAACC
>JBGALL010000129.1:0-2929 GCA_044223895.1 Candidatus Woesebacteria bacterium | reverse complement strand
GTTGTCAGGGACCAGATGGAACGGCAACAGATAACGTTCAACTCACTATGGCTGCACTACCAAGTTGTGGTACTGCCGTCCATGACCCTCCCGTAACTGTGTGTGCTGCACCACCGACAAATGGCACGATTTCTTGGGAATGGAATGCTGTTGGTGGATTAGCAACGAGCTATCTGGTAACTATTTACGATCAATCCACAGGAAATCCAGTAACCAATTCAGGAACCCAATTAGCATCATTCTTTACAGGATCAGGAGCTAGCTGTAGTTTGCCTGGTACTACCTGTAGATATACCACCACTCACGCAGTAGGTGGATCATATTATTCAATAATCCAGTCAATTGGTGGAGCATGTACCACAGCAACTTCGCTCCCATCAAACCCTGCATCGATTAGCTATTGTCCGGGAACTATTAATGCTGTCGCAAAACGAATCAGTCCAAGTCAGATCAATGACTGTAGTGCGATTAAAAGTTCTACAGACTATCCAGATGTTCCACCCGGAACAGCAGGTATCACCCTTTCTGGAGGTCAAGGAACCAAAAATCAGACGAGTAGTGCACCGGTGACCTGGAATAACGTTCCTGCTGGCGCTGCACCTGGAGTAGGTTATATCCTCTCTTCTACCGCACCTGCTGGATATATATTGCAAAATGCTTGTTATGAAAAAACCGCTAATTCTTTTGTACAAAGCGCCTCGGTGAATGTGGCTCCAAATGATAATATTAATTTCTATTTAGGATACACCTTAGGAACACCTTGGACCCGAGGACAAAACGGAGACATGATCATTTGTCAGGATGTCGCTTCAAATATTCCCACTCTTGCCAATCCTGATCCCGACTTTGTGTTAAAGGGTGCTGGTGGATATCCAGGAATCGTGACCTTTGGATCGTGTTATGACTTTAATGGTTCAGGAACATGTGCAAGTGGGGCAACCAGTGTTTCTTCAACCAACTGGTTAGCCAATGAAGTAGTCCCCAATATTTGTTCCAAAACAGATTGGTATCAATACTTTGCCAACAAAATGGATGTAACCTCCCTCACCCCAATATTTACCAATGATCCGGGTACAAAAACAAAGAATAATTTTCCAGATGAGGTTAACTATGTTGTTGGCAATCTCACACTAGGTGAGACAAACCCTGGAAATGGTCAATGGAATCTCGGGGCAAACAAAACGTTAATTATCTTTGTAAATGGGAACGTTAACATAAATGCAAATATCACTAATTCTGGCGGTACATTCTTTGCAATTATTGCCAGTGGCAATATTACCGTTTCTTCAAATGTAGGGTCCACCTCTGATAGTTCTACCCCAAGTCTGCAAGGATTGTTTGTAACTGGGAAATCTGGTCAGTTTATTACAGGTCAAAGTACAGCAGCCTCCACCAGAAAGTTAATAGTAAAAGGAACAGTTATCGCCGGTGGATTTACACTCCAAAGAGATCTTGATGCTGATGACAGGAATCAAAATACTCCTGCCGAAGATTTCGTCTATGATCCCGAAATGTTAATAACTATGCCTGATTCATTCAAGGACCTTCGGATTAAATGGGAAGAAGTAGCCCCATAAGAAGTATTTATATCAATCCCAAAGATTTACATTATTTCATTAATTCCTGCATAAATTCTTTGAGAGTTTTCTCGTAGTTCTGCAGTAAAGATGTACGTTCTTTTTGTTCCTTCTCAGAATATACCTGGCCCCCCATAACATAACCCGGTAAGCGGGCTGGTGTGCGTTTGGTTAACAATAAGACAAAAGATGCTCTTGTCAGAAGCTGTAAGGTATGTCCCAGACCATGCTTGTGGAATCGGCGTAATGAATAGGTTATTAATCCCTCTCGAATCATCCCCATCATTTCTCCTTTTTGCTCATGAATTCTCCGGCAAAGATCGTTATCCTCACCAAATTCTAATTTTTCGTCATATCCTCCGACTTCTTTAAAAAGTGTTTGCCGAGTAACCATAAATGCACCATACCCAGCAGGGCGTTTCATTTTTAAGGCTAATTCCATTCCAGAGTTAATTAATAAAATCAGTAACGCATCACTAGGATTATCACTTTCAACCGAAAACCAGGAGGTAAAGTGATTATGTTTCTTTTTAGCTATGTACTGTTTAATTACCGCCAAAGAATATGATTTGAATACCGTATCAGCATCAGTACTGATAATCCATGTACCTCTGGCTAATTCACTCCCTTTATTCCGTTGATGGGAGACTCCTCTTTTGGGTGTATTGGTAATTCTCAAGGCGGGAAGTTTTTTTTCAAAACGCTTAGCGACGGCCACAGTTTTATCTTCCGAGGCTCCATCGGCAATAATAACTTCAAAATCTTGTTCCGTTTGTTGTGAGAGTGAGGTTAATAACTTCGCCAAAAATCGCTCTTCATTGAGTGTAGGAACAACAATCGAAAATAATGGCTTCATTCAGTCTGAGTATACAGCTTTTTCAGATTGAATGCTCCTAACGTGATAAAATACAACTATGGCAGATCTTATATCAGTAATTATTCCTGCATATAACGAAGAAAAATATATTGGAACAATTCTCGGATTACTCAAACAACAAACTATCAGCGATTTTGAAATCTTGGTAGTCGATAACAACTCAACCGACAAAACAGCAGCCATAGCCCGCGCCTATGGTGCCAGAGTTGTTACTGAAAAAATCCAAGGTATGATTCCTGCTAGAGAACGTGGGTTTCAGGAAGCGAAAGGTGAAATATTAATTCGAACCGATGCGGATACCTTGGTACCGCTTGATTGGGTCGAACGCTACAAAAACACCTTTCACAAACATCCGGATATCGTAGGGGCAAGTGGCAATTTGGATTTACAGGTTCCTTTTGCGAAGATATTAATTACTCTCTACAATATTTCCTGTCTTATCACCTTAGGACATCCCCAGCTTAATGGCCCAAAC
>JBGALL010000022.1:0-23814 GCA_044223895.1 Candidatus Woesebacteria bacterium | reverse complement strand
CAGCTAATCCGAGTTTCTCAGCTGCTTCAAATTCACCTTCTGCGGCAACTATCTTGGCTCGTCGTTCTCGCTCTGCTTCGGCTTCCTTTGCCATTGCTCGCTGCATATTGTCAGGCAAGGTAATGTCTTTTATTTCGACAGCAGTTACCTGAACACCCCATGGCTCTGTATGTTCATCTATAATATTACGAATTTTTACGTTGATTTCGTTTGTCTTTGAAAGGAGTTGATCCAAAACAAATTGTCCGACGACATTCCTGACTGTGGTTTGACTGATTTGATTGACAGCATAATAAGCATTTTCTACTGCTAATACTGACTTTCCTGGATCAACAACTTTGTAGTAGGCTACTGCGGCTATATCTATAGATACATTATCTTTGGTAATAATTTTCTGAGAAGGAATATCCATTGTCACGGTACGCAGAGAGACTTTGGTCATGGTTTCAAAGAAAGGAATAAGAACAATTAATCCAGGTCCACGAACCCCAGCAAATCTTCCCAAGAAGAATACGACACCTCGTTCATATTCTTGAACTACCTTAAGAACAAACATTCCCAAAAATACTAAAACGATGAAGATAAAGATTAAAAAAGGAAGCATAAATCTGGTTCATAATTGCACAAAACATGATAGAATACAATATCTCAATACTCCGTGAAGAGATTAAAAAGTACTAATGATATGTCATTCTGAGGTGAAACCGAACAATCTCATATTGAGATCCTTCACTTTGTTCAGGATGACATAACAATTGTTGGAATTTGATTATTGGGATTTGGAATTTATACCCGGGGTGTGGCGCAATTGGATAGCGCATTCGCATGGGGTGCGAAAGGTTAGCAGTTCAAGTCTGCTCACCCCGACTAGAAACAATCACAGACGTTACTGATTCACTTTTACAATTTCGTAATAGTGATCGTAGGTAATTCCTAAATCGCTTTTTAATAAACTCTCCAGTACATACATTGCCATAGGTTGGATTTCGACATAATGAGAAACATTTCCTCCTACATCAGGTGCACTACTACAAACTGCACCGGGGTAGGCGCATGAACTGGTCATAGGTATAATCCCTACAAAGAAAAAGATTGCAGTGACAATTAGAAACACTTTCCCCATAGTCAAACTTTATTGTATCAATCTAGCATCCAAAGATTTTACAGAAGATATCTGCGAAGAAGTTTAAGATTACTTCTAAAATACTTGCTTTCTTATTCTCTTTATCTACTTCAAACACTGCAGGCGTCGGCGTAACAGTCATTTCTGGAGTAGGAGTACCTGCTTCAGGGGTTATTTCAATAATTCCCGAACTAGGAGTGATTGTTGAGGTAACTTTTGGAGTTACTGTTGGTGTTAGGGTTTTCGTAGGTGTAATGCTTTTTATGGGGGTTACAGAGGGTGTAGGACGTGGTGTAAATGTTGGTGCGTTCGGATTATAGGTGGGTGTAATCACACAGGTACAGTCAGTGGTATCTTTACACATCGGATTACGACAACTGCCATTATTACAAAACAATCCGGTAGGACATTGGGAATTATAGGTACACGGCGAATCACAGCGTAATAAAGGAGTTATATCTTGAGCATAGTTCTGTGGTCGAGTATTGGTCTGAATCCACAAAACAGAAGCAAATACTACTATAAAAAATACAATTAAGTAGATAATTGTACCGGAAGATTGTTTCTTCTTCGGAGCATGACTCACTCGATTGGGCAGTTTCTTTGGCATAACACTACATACTAGCGTAGTGGTAACTCAGCAAAGAATCAAGACGGGAGGATGACGTTATCGCTTTGGAGATTGCTTACGTGCTCGAGCTTTTCCTGCGTATCCAGCTTTTCTTCGCTGTTTTGCACGAGGATCACGAGTCATGAAGCCACGTTTTTTAAGAATAGGTCGGAATTTTTCTTTATCTACTTTTTCTAAAGCTCTAGAGATAGCTAAAATGAATGCTCCCAACTGTCCCATTTGTCCCCCACCGTTGGTCTTTACCATAACAGCAAATCGACCAATAGTATTGGTTGTACGGAATGGTTCGGTATACATCTTTTTCATTACTTCACCAACAAAGAAATTTTCAACAGCTTTACCATTGACGACGATATCGCCTTTGTTAACGGTTACTCCACCCAAAGTGATAGAACCTTCAGCTATTACATATAACCGTGCACGTGCAGTGGATTCTTTGCGACGTCCGATACCTTCGTAATAAGTTGGTTTAACTGGTGCAGTTCCTTGAATTTTTTCTACTTGTTCTTTTTCTGTTTTGGTTGGTTTCATAAATGATTCTCCAGTAACAAATTATTTCTGAAATTTATCTTTATATGGATGATCTTCAGTTGTATAGATATATAATCGAGTCATCAATCGATCTCGAAGTTTATTTTTTGGCAACATACCATATACTGCGTGGCGGATTGGTTCGGTTGGTTTCTCTTGGCGAAGTTGCCACAAAGCTTTTTCTTTCAATCCACCTGGATATCCAGAATAGTTTCCGTAGAACTTTTCATCTTCTTTTTTACCAGTCACAATATAATCATTGGCGTTGATGACCACGACATGATCACCACAATCAAGATTGCGAACGAAATTAGTTTTAGCTTTTCCCATGAGTGCATGAGCAATATCGGTAGCGAGTCTACCTAACACTTTTCCCTTAGCATCATAGACGTGCCAGTTTCGTACTACATCATCGATTTTGGTTGATTTAGTTGCTTTCATAAATTTAAAAATTATTTTTTAGTTGTCTTTCGTGGTTTTTTAATCTCTTTCACTTCTTCTTTATCATCGGTAACTTTAGCAGAGACGGATTCTTTAACTTCTTTTTTAGCGACTGCAGCTTTTACTGGCTCAGCTGTTTTTTTAGCTGGGGCAATAACTTCTGCTTCTACTTTTTCATCAACAAAGGATAACAATACCATTTCTGATGCATCACCACTACGCATACCGAGCTTCACAATGCGAGTATACCCACTGTTTCGCCCCGAGAACTGAGTCTTAGCCATCTCCATGAGTTGATCAACAATAATACGATCTCCTAAAGCAGAAAGTACCTGACGTCGCATGAATTCAGTCCCTTTTTTGGCTTTGGTTATTAATCGTTCTACTTCACTACGACTTGCTTGAGCTTTCGCTTTGGTAGTTTTGATTTTTCCATGAATGATAAGGCTTCTCATCAAATTTCTGAGGAGATTCTTTCGTTCATTGGTATTACGTGATAATTTTTTTCCAAATACTTTGTGATGCATACATTATATAGAGAGGACTACTCCCTTTTCTTTTAATTTTTCTGCAACGACTTCTAATGATTTACTACCTAAATTCTTAACTTTCATCAGATCTTCTTTAGGAGCAGTCATTAACTGTCCAATAGTTTCTATACCGCCTTTTGCCAAAGCGTTGACGATTCGGGTAGGAATATCAAACTCTTCGATACGCATTTTCAAAGTCTCGTCAGAGATAGCAACTGAGGCCGTAGATACTTCTTCGGTTGCACTTTCTTTTGGATTCACAACTTGAGAAAAATATGAAACAAGAATCTTAGATGCTGCTTGAATTGCTGCCAAAGGAGCAATAGTAGCATCTGTCCAGACTTCGATAACTAATCTATCTAAATTGGTCATTCTTCCAACACGAGTTGATTCAACTTTGTAATTTACTCTAAGTACAGGTGAATACAAAGCATCTACAGGAATAGTACCGATAGCACCATCATGTTTTTCATCAACTGGATTGTATCCGTATCCTCGCTGTGCAGTCATTTGCATAGACAAGGTAGCTTTTTTATCAGCTAAGGTTCCCAAAACGAGTTCTGGATTAGAAATAGTAACTCCTGCTGGAACTTCAATATCACCAGCAGTAATTTCTCCAGGACCTGTCTTGGTAAGTGATAAAGTCACCACTTCATCCCCTTGGACTACCAAACGAATTTTCTTAATGTTCAAAATAAATTCATTCACATCTTCTTTCAAACCAGGAACGGTAGAAAATTGATGTTTAACACCCTCTATAGCAATAGAGGTAATTGCTGATCCTGGGAGAGAAGTAAGTAATACTCGACGAATACTATTACCCAATGTCTGGCCATAGCCCTGTTCTAAAGGTTCGATAGTAAATCGTCCGTATGAGCTACTTTCTTGATCTGCTTTTATTTTGAATGTTGGTTCGGTCATAATAATCCTCCTGTTACAAAATAGGTATAAGTTATAAGTTGAAATAAACAACTAACAACCAATAACTATTACCTAGAATAATGTTCGACAATAAGCTGCATTTTTATGTCGTCGGATATGTCTTCACGGATAGGAAGACGCATAATCTTCCCTACTGGGCCTTTGCGTTCTAACCACGCAGCTGGCTTGTATGCTTTATCCTCTAATTGCTTCTTTACCACTGGCATCTCTAATGATTTTGCCTTAAGGGTAATAACATCTTCTGGTCGAACAACATATGAAGGGATTGAAACTTTTTTACCATTGACGGTAACATGCCCATGACTTACATATTGGCGAGCTGATGAACGAGTAGGAGCAAATCCTAATCGATATACTGCATTATCCAAACGGCGTTCCAAAAATTCTAAGAATTTATCTCCTGTATTCCCTTTGAGGGCTCTTGCCTGTTCAAAAGTTTTTCGGAATTGTCGTTCTAATACACCATACATGTGCTTAACTTTTTGTTTTTCTCGAAGTTGCAATCCATACTCGGAAGTTTTTCGTGATCCTTTTGGACCATGCTGTCCGGGGGGAACATTTAATCGTTTCAATAATGAAGCATATGATTTACTTTCCGACTGTTTTTAAGCCGTAAGATCTATGCCTTCACGTCGTGCAAGTCTATTTTTTAGGACCGGTATACCCAGCTACAATTTTTTATAAAATAAATACTTTTTATACTCTTCGTTTCTTTTTTTGGCCGAAGTCCATTGTGTGGAATTTATGTTACATCTGCAATCATTGAAATATTCATTCCTACTGCTTTAATAGCACGCAGGGCTGCATCTCGACCAGCTCCTGGGCCTTTAATATATACTTCTACTTCTCTCATTCCAACGGTCTGAGCTTTACGAGCAACGTTTTCCATTGCTGTAGTTGCAGCAAATGGTGTGGATTTTCGTGCACCTTTAAATCCTGCCATACCTGAGGAACCCCAACAAATTGTATTTCCCTCTTTGTCAGTTATAGTGACGATAGTATTGTTAAAGGTTGCACTAATATAAACTCTACCTTGTTCTACAACTTTAGTTACTTTTTTTTGTGCCATAGTTAATCCTTTTTATTTTTTAGCTGCAGGTTTAGCTGCGTCTGCTTTTACACGATCATCTTTTTTCATAGCTCCGATGGTATTTCTCTTCCCTCGTTTGGTACGGGCATTGGATTTGGTGCGTTGTCCGCGGGAAGGAAGTCCTTTACTGTGTCGTACGCCTCTATAGGCACCAATTTCACGAAGTCTCTTAATATTTTCTGCTAATTGACGACGAAGATCTCCTTCTACAATGAAGGTCTTTTCTATAACCTTACCAATTCTATTAACTTCTTCATCAGTTAACGTATTTACACGACGATCTCCGGGTAACTGAGATAATTCTAGTAATTTGCTAACATTAGTTCTGCCAATACCATAGATATAGGTAAGTGCAATATCTAATCGTTTGTTGTTTGGTAAATCTACTCCTGAAATACGTGCCATAATATTTATCCTTGTCGTTGTTTATGCTTAGGGGTTACACAAATAACGTATAACTTCCCTCGTCTCTTTACTATTTTACATTTATTACAGATTTTTTTTACACTTGCTCTGACTTTCATAGTTTTTACCTTAATCTATAAACAATTCTACCTTTAGTTGCATCGTATGGTGTCATCTCTATCTTTACTCTGTCACCGGGCATAAGACGAATAAAATTCAGTCTCATTTTTCCGGAAAGATGACAAAGAACAATACGGCCATTAGGAAGTTTAACCCTAAAAAGCGTATTTGGCAGTGTTTCCGCTACTTCGCCTTCGACTTCGATGCGATGTGCGGTTGGTGATTGATTCATACTAACAAAGAACCCAGCGAAAAAATATCGGGCCTACCTCCATTCCCTGCGGAGGGATCACCCGAGCGTATAACATGGTATTGTACCCTACTTTTGGCCTCGGGTCAACACCTTGGGATTATTCCCTTCAACAAGGATTGTATGTTCGTAAACTGCTGATAAAGAACCATCTCTGGTAGCGATTGTCCATCCGTCATCATTCGCGTAAACAATGGTACCACTTCCGGCAGAATAAATAACTTCTATAGCTAAGGTCATCCCATCTTTGAGCTCAGGAGTCGCTTTTAATGAGCCTTTTAGATATCCTGGAACCTGTGGTTCTTCATGTAATTCTTTACCAACGGTATGTCCAACGAGGGCTTTAACAATACTATATCCTGCTGCTTCAATGCCTTCTTGTATTGCCAACGATATATCACCAATATGATTTCCAGCTTTCGCTTGAGCGACAGATGCCCATAAGGTTTCTTCTCCAACTTTCAAAAATTTCTCAATATCAGTTTTTTCCGAATCTTTCTTGCTTTCTTGCTTTGACAGGTTGCTGGTAACTAATTTCGTCCAAGCAGTATCTGTATGATAGCCTTTATATAAAATTCCAACATCAACAGTTAAGACATCGCCTTCGTTTAAGACATAGTCTGTAGGTATTCCATGGACGACATCATCATCAATACATAAACAAGTAGCCCAGCGGTATCCTTCAACAGTTTGAAAGGAGGGAGTTCCGCCAGCTTCTTTAATCAGTCGTTGGGCTTCTAATTCTATTTCCATCAACGAAACTCCAACCTGAGATTTATCCAACAATTTATCAAGGATAATCCCCAGTTTTTGGCCACCCTCTATCTGGGCCTGAATTTTATCTTTTTGGTTATCTGGAATCATAATAATGTGAATAACTCTTCTAATTGTACCTGATATTCTGCTTTTCCATGTATATTTACAATTACATAATCTGCCATAGCTATTGGCCCGCCTTTATTTAAATTTTCGATTTCTGAAAAATCACGGGTTTGAGCTTCTTCGTTAGTCAATGGTCGAACGGGACGAACCCCCAATCGTTGATAACGAATTTTAGGGGGAGCAAAGATACATACCATAATTAATGTCCTAAATTTATCGTTTAAGTATTTATATTCTTCCCAGGAATATAACCCATCAAGAACAATCATTGGGGAGGTTTTGGCCGCTTGTAGAATTCGTGGCTCTATTTTTATGGCCATTGCTGCCATTCCTAATTCTGCCCGAATTTGTTCTCGATAGATTCGTTCATTGGCTTCGGTTATCGGTAGTCCTTGTTCTTTCAATCCAATATCTGTCTGGTCTCCAAATCGAAGGACAGGAATATTTTTTGAACGAAAAAACTCAGCAGCTTCACTTTTACCTGATCCTGGCATTCCTACTAAGGCAATAAGTTTTTCTGGGGTCGCCATACTAATCCTTACTTTCCGACTGCTCGAAGAATTTCTTCATGAACTTTTTCGATTTCTTGATCAGCATTAATAGTCTTTAACACACCCTTTTGATTATAAAACTCTAACACTTCTCGTTCACCTTCTTTATAGATTGTTAAGCGATCTTTAATTCGCTGCGGTGAATCGTGTAATTCGCTACTACCTGGATACAAAGGACGCGCTCGTTTAGTAAGACGTTTGATAGATTCATCTTCTGAAAGGTTTAAATAGATTGCAAATTCAACCTGATATCCATATTTATCAATCTTGTCATCCAAAAATTTTGCTTGTTCAACATTCCGGGGAAATCCATCCATAATCCAGCCACCCTTGGCATCTTCTTCTTTTAAGCGCCATTTCCAAAGAACGAACATTTCACTGTCGGCTACGTATTTACCTTCTGATAAAGCTTGACGACAAACTTCACCAATTATTCCTTTATCATTTACGGCTGCATCTCGAACTAGATCTCCGGAAGTAAGTATGGGTAATTGCAATTTTTCTGCAAGAAGTTTTGCCTGAGTTCCTTTACCTGAACCCTCTGGACCATAAAAAACTATGTGCATAAAATATAAGAATTATAACGGTTATAACGATTATAAATTTTATAATCTTTATGATCGTTAAAACTCTTTCTCCTTATAGGAATTGATCATAATCTCGCATGATCAGTTGCGCTTCTATAGCTTTAATTGTTTCTAATACAACAGAGACAACGATTAATACACCCGTACCACCAATGAGTAAGGTTGTTGTTCCAGTAATACCTTTTGCGAGTGTTGGGAAGATAGCAATGACCCCCAAAAAGATTGCTCCTGCCAGAGTGATACGCGTAATGATGTAATTCAAATACTGTGCAGTCGGGGTACCAGGACGAATTCCAGGGATAAACCCTCCATGCTTTTGAATTTCCTGAGATATCTTTTTAGGATCAAACGTTAATGCGGTATAGAAATAGGTAAAACCGATAACCAACACAAAATAGATTACATTATAGAGTGGTTGGTTAGGATTGAAGACATTTGTTAAAAATTTCCCAATGTTAGCGACAACTGGTTGTGAAGCCTGAGTCAGATAGCCACCTAAGAGTGATGGGATTAATACTAATGAAACTGCAAAGATAATAGGGATAACTCCAGCTTGATTAATACGGAGAGGAAGATACGAAGTATTTCCCCCATACATTTTATTTCCTCGTACCCGACGAGCATAATTAACAGTTACTTTGCGAACAGCTTCGTTAACAAATACAGTAGCCACAATCATTCCCACCCCTAAAACAACTAATAATATTGAAGAAAATGAAGATTCTCCTCCACCGGTAGAAAACATTTGTCCGAGAGCAACCGGCATTCTTCCTGCAATACCTGCAAAAATTAAAATAGAAATACCATTGCCGATACCGTATTCAGTTATCATTTCACCTAACCACATGACAAAGATCGTCCCAGCACTCATAGTTACTAACATCGTCAGTAAGCTAAGAGGTTCAAAAGTGGGAACAATTCCCTGACTCCGCAAGACAGCATACATCCCTATAGCTTGGATAATAGATAAGGGAACAGTAAGGAAACGAGTATATTGATTAATTTTTTCTCGACCGTATTCACCTTCTTTGGATAATTCTTCAAGTTTAGGAAAAACGATAGTTAATAATTGAAGAATTATAGAGGCGTTGATATAGGGATTCATTCCTAAAGCGAGTACGGAAAAGTTTAATAACGTTCCACCAGAAAAAATATCAAGTAAACTCAAAAATTGATTTTGAGCAAATAAAGCTGCTAATTGAGTACGATCAACACCAGGGAGTGGAATGTGAGCAAAAATACGAAAAACTATTAAAATAAAGAATGTGATAAGAATCTTCCGACGAAGTTCCGGAGTTTTCCAGGCATTTTTAATAAGAGTCAGGAAATCATTCATGATTCAGCAATTGTCTTCTCACAGATTACTGTAACACTGTTCCACCAGCTTTTTCTATTGAGGATTTAGCTCCTTTGGTAACTGGAACTTTTACATTCAAAGCTACGGAGAGCGCATCATTTCCAATAATTTTTGCTTTCGCTGCAGTTTCTAACACTAAACCTTTTTTCTTGAGAGATTCAAGGGTAACTTCTTCACTTTTTACAAAGACTGCTAGTGCAGAGATTTGAACTTCCATCACTTCAACTTTTTGTGAGTGGTTTCTTCCCATTCCTCGAAGAAAGGGTAACCGGTGGTGGAGCATATTCTGACCACCTTCAAATGCAAATCGCACACCATTACGAGCTTTTTGACCTTTTTGACCACGACCACCTGTTTTGACTTTTCCAGATCCATGGCCACGTCCCATACGTTTTTTAGGACGATCGACTATTTGAGTTAATTGATGTGTGTGCATAGATTTATCCTTGTTGTTTAACTTTAAATTTTTTCAGAGCTTCAATGGTTGCATAAACGTTTGAAGCTTGATTCTTACTTCCTAAAATTTTAGAAACTATATCATGAATTCCTGCTGCATCGACAACAGCGCGGACGGCTCCGCCAGCAATAACTCCAGTTCCTGGAGGTGCAGGTTTAATAAGGATTTGAGCTGCTCCCCGTTTCACAAATACTTCATGAGGAATAGTACTGCCTTTCATAGGAACAATAATCATATGTTTTTTAGCATAAGAAACAGCTTTACGTACTGCTGAGGACGAGAACAGAAAAGCCGATTTTGTTTCCACCTTTTGTCTTTTTGGAAACACGATTGACTTGGACAATTTTTTCTTCAAATTCTTTTGGTTCGTTATGATTTTGTTGTGGTCTCATACGCTATAATTTCTTGTTTATTTAGAAAACAAGTCCTCCTTCTCGCGCTGCATCAGCTAACGCTTTAATAGATCCATGATACATATATCCACCTCGATCAAATACAACGGTAGAAATATGATTTTGCTTGGCTTTTTCAGCAATTTCTAATCCTAAGGCTTTGGCTGCTTCAACATTCTTTTTATCGCTGCGAACACCAACAAGAGTTTTGCCCGCTACATCATCAATAATTTGTACGAACATCCCTTGATTAGATCGATATACTGACATTCGTGGACGTTCAGTCGTACCTTTAACTTTTGCTCTGATACGAACATGACGTTTTATTTTTTGTACATTTCGATTATGTTTCATAGTTTATTTACCCCCAACAGCTTTAGCTGATTTTCCAGCTTTCTTTCGAATAACTTCACCAACATATTTAATTCCTTTACCTTTATATGGTTCAGGAGGTTTAACTGCACGGACATCAGCAGCTATTTGACCTACTTTTTGTTTATCGGTTCCTGAAACAACAATCTTTCCATCTTGAATAGCAAAGGTAATTCCTGCTGGAGGGGTAATAGTTACTGGATGAGAGAAACCAACTGATAAAACCAGATTTGTCCCCTGTAAATTAGCTCTATATCCAACACCAGAAAGTTCTAAGGTTTTGGTAAAACCTTTGGTAATTCCAGTAATTTGATTCGCCAAATGGGCACGGACAAATCCAAAAAGACTTTTTGATGCTTTATCGTTGCGATGATTGGAAACCTGAATCATTCCTTCATTCATTGCAACTTCAATTCCATGAGGAACTGTATAGTTAATTTCTCCTTTGGGACCTTTCAGATGAACAGATGGCATAGCCACTGTTGCGGTTACATCTTTCGGTACTGGTATTGGCATTTTTCCTATTCTACTCATATATAACTCCTCACCAAATAACACAAAGCAACTCTCCACCAATTCCTCGCTTTTTAGCATCTGTGCCGGTCATAATACCTGCAGATGTGGAAAGGATTGATATTCCCATTCCTCCTAAGACTCTTGGAATTGAATCTTTTGCTACGTATAATCGCAAACCTGGTTTACTTTTTCTTTTTAGATCAGTAATAACTGGGTGTTTGTTTTGATATTTTAAAGTAATCATTAATGAAGGTTTTTCTTCAGTATTTTTTTCTACAGAAGAAAGATATCCTTCTTGAACTAAAATTTGTGCCAATTGCTGTTTCAATTTAGAGTGAGGCACTATAATTTGTGCTCTTCCAGCCATTGATGCATTTTTTATTCGAACTAACATGTCTGCTATAGGATCTGTAACCATAATTCTCCTTTTTACCACGACGTTTTTACTACTCCCGGCAATTCTCCTCGGTGAGCTAATTCTCTAAAGCAAATACGACATGTACCAAACAGTCGCATATATGCTCGAGAGCGTCCACACAAAGAACATCGGTTCTTTTGTCTTGTTGAAAACTTTTGCTTTTTTTTAGATTTAAGAATATCTGATGTTTTTGCCATATTAGCCTTTCTTCTCAAATGGTAATCCCAACATTTCTAACAATTTTCTTGCTTGAGCATCTGTTCGAGCGGTTGTTACAAATGTTGCTTCAAAACCTCGCACTTTATCTACCATTGTAAAATCAATTTCTGGAAATATCGTCTGTTCATGAATTCCCAAGGTATAATTTCCTTGACCATCGAATCCATTTCCTGGAATCCCACGAAAATCGCGAACACGAGGAAGAGCGATACCAATTAATTTCGTTAAGAAATCATACATCATCTTTCTTCGTAAGGTAACTTTAAGTCCAATCGCATCACCTTCGCGAAGCTTGAATGTAGCGATAGCTTTTTTCGCATGGGTCACTTGAACTTTTTGTCCAGTAATAACACCCAATTGCTGTGCCATTTTCTCAACTACTTTCTTGTCAGTCAATGCTTCTCCAAGACTACAGTTAATAACTATTTTCTGTAATCGTGGAACTTCCATGACGTTGTCCAAAGCCAATTCTTTTTTGAGAACTGGAACCATCTTTTCTTTGTATTCTGTAAATAAGTCATTCATAAAATTTATTCTTTAATAATTAAATATGTTCTCCACTTTTTTTGGCTACTCGGACTTTTTCTCCTTTAGCTAAGATATATCCGATTCTGGTAGCTTTTTTGGTTTTTTTATCAACCAATCCTACTTTAGAAGCATGGATCGGACGAATTCCATCAACTATTCCTCCAGAACTCTTCTCATCTCGTTTTTTCGTATGTCGTTTGTAAACGTTAATTCCTTGAACGATAACAGATTCATCTTTAGGTAATACTTTTTCAATAACTCCGGTCTTCCCTTTGTCTTTTCCTGATAAAATAATAATGTTGTCGCCTTTTTTTAATTTCATAGAACTCCTTACCAGACTTCTGGTGCCATACTGACAATCTTTGGATACTTGTCTTTTAATTCACGAGCTACTGGTCCAAAGATACGAGTACCTTTTGGTGTTGGGTCTTGCATACTGTTGATAACAACACCTGCGTTATCATCAAAACGAATGTATGATCCATCTGGACGTCGCACTTCTTTACGTGTTCTTACAATAACTACTTTTACTAATTCATCATCTTTTACCTGTCCATATGGGTCTGCTTTACGGACTACACATTGAACGATATCGCCAACGCGTGCATAGAGTCTTTTTGAAGCTCCATAGATGTGAATAATTGACATCTCTTGAACTCCTGAATTATCTGCTGGTGTTAATTTAGTTCTGCGCTGTACCATATTAAGCCTTTTGTACTAACATAAAATGTTTTGTTTTACTGACTGGTTTGATCTCTTTAATAGTAACGACATCCCCGGTCTTTACAGTATGACCTGGTGCATGAACTGCTAATCGATTGGTTCTTCTCACTGGTTTTTTGTATATAGGATGAAGAATAAATCGTTCAATCACTACAACAATACTGTCTTTCATTTTTGTTGATGCTACTTTTCCGGTTAATTCTCGTCCTTTGATTTCAGCTGTTACTTCTGATTTTTTTACTGGTTTTGCTTTTGGTGTTGCTGCTACGTCTTTTTTCATACTAACTCCTTCTCACGAATTACTGTCTTGATACGTGCAATTCTTTGACGGACTGACTTTGCAAATCGTACGTTTTTAGACTGCTTAGTATACCGTTCTTGAGCTACCTGAGCAAGTTCGTTTACTGAATCAGTAAGCTTTTTCTTCAGTTCTTCAAGAGAAATACTTCGTAATGAATCTTTTTCTTTGCGTTTCATAAATTATTGTTCCTTTACCACAAACTTTGTTTTTATCGGCAATTTAGCTGCTGCTAATCTCATGGCTTCTTTTGCTTGATCAACAGGAATTCCACCCATTTCAAACATCATACGCCCTGGTCGTACTACGGCAACGTATTGTTCAACATCACCTTTTCCACTTCCCATACGGGTTTCTGGTGGTTTTTTGGTAATTGGTTTGTCTGGAAATATACGAATCCAAATTCTTCCACCACGCTTAGTAAAGTGTGTCATAGCTCGACGAGCTGCTTCGATTTGACGGGCATTTACCCATCCAACGGTGGTTGCTTGCAATCCACAACTTCCGAAACTGACATCACTTCCACGAAGGGAAAGACCTCGGCGTTTACCTCTAAATTGTTTTCTAAATTTTGTTCGTGACGGTTGTAACATATATTTTTATTTACTAAATTTACAAATCCAAACTTTAACTCCGATATATCCTGATTTGGTCAAACTTGGGACATGAGCAAAATCAACTTCTTCTCGAATGGTTGATAATGGAATACTTCCCTGTTTGTATGTTTCTCGACGAGCAATTTCTGCTCCATTGATACGTCCAGAAAGCTTAATACGAACTCCTTTGGCACCTGCATTCATAACTCTTTCCAAGGCTTGATTACAAACTCGCTTATTAGGCATACGGCGTGCCAACTGGTCAGCAATCGTGGAAGCAACTAAAAATGCATTCAGTTGTGGTTCCTTTACTGGCTCTACAGTTAATTCAATACGATGTCTAGCATCTTTACTGACAATAACTTTATGGTCTATTCGATGGAGAGACAAAAAGCTTTCAATAAATTTCTTTGTTTCTTCTAATCCAGAACCGCCTCGACCGATAACAATACCAGGTTTGGCAACGTGGAGAATAATCCGCATTTTATTTATCGAACGTTCTATTTCTACATGAGCTAACCCAGCAGACTTAAGTCTCTTATGAAGAGCTCTTCGAAGTTCAACATCTTCCAACAAAAGTTCTTTATAGCGTGATCCTTTTGCAAACCACCGAGAACTTGATTGAAATATAACTCCTAGTCGGAATCCTTTTGGATTAACTTTTTGTCCCATAAATAATTAGTTTTAAAGTTTCTAAAGTCTCTATGACTTTATGAACTTTGTTTATCCTCCAATACAACTCTAATGTGTGTCATTCGTTTTTTGTAACCGTGCGCCATTCCTTTAGAAACTGCGTGCCAACGTTTCATCATTGGTCCACCCATGATTTCTATTTGTTTAAAGGTCAAACTTTCTGGTTTTGCACCTTTTACTTTAGCGTTCGCTAATGCTGAGGTGATTACCTGTGACATTGGCTTAGCTGCTTGTTTTGGTGTTACTGCCAACAATTGCAAAGCTTTTGCAGGAGTGAGCTTGCGGATACTATCTGCGACAAGTCTCACTTTGCGAGTGCTGGTATGTACATATTTTGATGTTGCTTGGTATTCCATATTAAATCCTTATGTCTTGTCCATTGTTCTCTTGGTAACTTGACCATGCCCTCGGAACATACGAGTTGCGGCAAATTCACCGAGACGATGCCCTACCATACCTTCAGTAATAAATACTTCAATATGTGCACGTCCATTGTGTACAGCAATTCGATGTCCTACAAACTCTGGTGGAATTTGACAGGCACGAGACCATGTTTTGATAGGCTGACGATCGCCGCCTTGTTTTTGTTTCATTACTTTTTTTAAAAGTTTTGGTTCAATGAATGGTCCTTTTTTTGATGATCGTGCCATAGGCCTCCCTTATTACTTTCTTCGCTTTCTTCTTTCTACAATAACTGAATCACTATATTTAACATATTTACGAGTTCTCTTTCCAAGAGTTTTCTTACCCCAGGGTGTTTTTGGAGATTTAAGTCCAATACCACTTCGTCCTTCTCCACCTCCATGAGGATGGGAACCAGGATGTTGAGCTACTCCTCGAACTGTTGGGCGAATACCCATAAGTCGTGAGCGGCCTGCTTTACCAATAATTCTGTTTTTCCATTCTACATTACTTAACTGACCAACGGTTGCTTTACAAGATCCTTTAAATAAACGAACTTCACCGGAAGCTAATTTAACTTGAACAATATCGCCTTCTTTAGAAAGGACCATTGCTGAAGTTCCTGCACTTCGAATCATTTGTGCACCTTTACCAGGCTTGATCTCCAAATTGTGAACCATAGTTCCAACTGGAATTGATCGCAATGGTAAAGAATTACCTATTCGCACATCTACGGATTCTCCACTTATAATTTTTGATCCAATTTTAATTCCGTCTGGAGCTAAAATATAGCGTTTTTCTCCATCTTCATATTGCAAAAGAGCTACATCACTACTTCGGTTTGGATCGTATTCAATGGTAGTAACTCGAGCAGGAACTCCATCTTTATTGCGTTTCCAATCAATAACTCGATAATATCTTTTCTGACGACCACCTTGGTGTCGAACAGCGACATGACCTTGACTGTCTCGTCCAGAATGCTTTTGTAATATATGTTTCAATGCTTTCATGTTATTTAGTTTCTTCAGGTTGTTGAGATGTTACTTCGAACACGTCAATTTTCTGTCCTTTTTTCAACTGTACTAATGCTTTTTTCCAATCTTCATGTCGCACTGTCCTCATTCCTCTTCCATATCGTCGAACCTTGCCATGCATCTTTATCGTACGAATAGAAACTACGTCTACTTTAAAAGCAGCGTTTACACGTTTTGAAATATCTTCTTTACGGTCTAATTCACCTACGGCAAAGGTATACCAACCCTTTTGAGCCATAGTTAAACTTTTTTCTGTAATAATTGGTCGAATCATATTATTCCTTTGGTTCTGCGTACATTGTTTCTAAGTCTTTTACTGCCTGTTTGGTCAACACTACATGTTTATGTCGCAATACTGCATAAGTATGGACATAGGTAGCTTCTAACACATCAATATTTTCAATATTTCGGATTGCTCGAGTCATATCTTTTTCTTCTTTTGACAATACCATCAAGGTTCTTCGATCAGTACCAAGATTTTTGAATAAAGAAGCGAATACTTTCGTCTTTAATTCAAGACTTTTTAAATCACCGACAATTCGCACTGAGTCTGCTAATAATTGTGATGTAAAAGCACTAGCTAAAGCGGCCTTCTTCATCTTTTTGGACAGATCTAAA
The DNA here is from genome assembly GCA_044223895.1 of Candidatus Woesebacteria bacterium. Taxonomy (GTDB): domain Bacteria; phylum Patescibacteriota; class Microgenomatia; order UBA10105; family UBA927; genus CAKZSU01. Next base: position 7,108 of record JBGALL010000022.1, on the reverse strand, counting down.
CTATAATCTCGTGGTTTAGGACCAAGAGCAACTCCACCCTTAACAAATATTGGTGCGCGGATTGTTCCGTGACGAGCTCTTCCTGTACCTTTTTGCTTATATATTTTTTTACTTGATCCATCAACTTCACTTCTGGTTTTAGTTGCGGCTGATCCTTCTCTTTGGTTAGCAAGATACACTCGTACAGCTTGAGCCATCAAAGGTTTATTTACTTTGGCAGCAAATACTGCTTCTGGTAAAGTCATTGAGCCATCTGCGGTTCCTTTTGCAGAATAGACATCAACCTTAACATCACCGTGTGTTCTTTTTTTGACTTCTGCTACAACAGAAGAAGCGGCAACAGTTTCATCTACTGCTTTTGCCGATTTTTTTGGTGCAGCAACTTTTGCAGCTGGCTTCACTGCTTTTTCTTGCTTTTTTACTGTCTTGTTACTCGTGGTTGCTTTTGCTTTTTCTGCCATATTATCCTCGTTTACTAATAGTCACTAATCCTTCTTTTGCACCTGGAACTGGTCCAGAGACACTGATAAGATTCTTTTCTGCGTCTACTGCTATAATTTTAAACCCTTTAACAGTTACTACATCTCCTCCAAGTCGTCCCGCCATCTTTTTTCCTTTATATACTCTCCCTGGTGTAGTACCTGATCCAATAGATCCAGGTGCTCTCCAGTGATCGCCTTGCCCATGAGTTTTTGGTCCACCCTGAAAATTGTGTCTTCGGATACCACTAGCAAAACCTTTTCCCTTACTGGTACCAGTGATAGTGACGGAATCTCCTACAGCAAAGACATCAGAAACTTTCACTTCTGAGCCGAGTGTCAGAGCTTCATCACCCTTTTGAGCTTCTACTTCACGAAAAAAGCGGGGTTTTTTCTCGATTCCCGCTTTTTTTAATTGTCCTTCTTCTGTTTTAGCAACTTTTTTGATACTACCAATACCAAGCTGATAACGTGGATTGGTATTTGTTTCCATTATTCTGGTGATGACACATGGTTCAACAGAAATATAGGTAACATAGATATGTGTTCCATTTTCTGAGAATACACGTGTTTGATTCTTTTTAAAACCGAATAATGTTGTAATCATAAAAACAAAAAAAAGAGACCTCAGGTTAGTGAGGTCTTCCTCAATAAAACCTGAGACTTTTGGTATTACTTATTTTCAAAGGAATAAACCTTCATTTGTAAGTTCAAATTATACCAGAGTATCTCTACAATTTCAATAAAATCTTACATTTTGATCTCTACATCAACTCCTGCTGGCAAATCCAAATGCATAAGTTGATCAATTGTCTTGTCTGTTGGCTCCATAATATCGACTAATCGCTTATGGGTCTTCAGTACAAAATCTTCTCGACTATTTCTATCAATAAAAGTACTTTTGGCGACGTTAAAATGAGCTATTTCTGTTGGCAGAGGAACAGGTCCAATAACTCTAGCTCCTGTTCGCACAGCGGTATCCAGAATTTTTTGACAGCAATCATCAATAACTCTACTGTCATAAGCTTTTAAACGTACTCTAATTCTTCCTTTTGGCATAGTATTTTTATTGTAGAAATTCATGCGGAGTCCTGTACCTGTATGATACGGGACTCCGGCAGATTTTCTATTTATTTTCTAAATAAAATTAAGCAACAATTTTTGTAATTACTCCTGCACCGACGGTGTGACCACCTTCTCGGATAGCAAAGCGCATTCCTTCTTCAAGTCCTACTGGAGTAATAAGTTTCACAGTCATCTTGGTACTGTCACCAGGCATAACCATTTCAACTCCACTTGGCAACGCAATTTCTCCGGTTACGTCTGTGGTTCTGATATAGAACTGTGGACGATATCCAGTGAAGAATGGTGTGTGTCGTCCACCTTCTTCTTTTGCAAGAATATAAACTTCAGATTCAAAATCAGTATGTGGTTTGACACTTCCTGGAGCTGCCAAGACTTGTCCACGTTCTACTTGATTCTTTTCAACACCTCGGAGTAATACTCCGACGTTGTCTCCAGCAAGTCCTTCATCAAGAAGCTTGCGGAACATTTCAACACCAGTAACAACTGTTGATTGAGTTGGTTTAATACCAACGATTTCAATAGTGTCGTTAATCTTTAAGCGTCCGCGTTCTACACGACCGGTAACGACTGTTCCTCGGCCTTTGATAGAAAAGACGTCTTCTACAGGCATTAAGAATGGTTTATCAAGTTCACGAACTGGAGTAGGAACGTATTCATCTACAGTCTTCATGAGCTCAAGAATTTGTTTCTCTGCTTCTGGATCGCCTGCCAAAGCTTTAGCTGCTGAGCCACGGATAACTGGAATTTTGTCTCCAGGGAATCCATACTTGGTAAGTAATTCACGAACTTCCATTTCAACAAGATCCAAAAGTTCTGCATCTTGTACCATATCGCATTTGTTCATCCAGACAACGATTGCTGGAACAGCGACCTGTTTGGCCAAGAGAATGTGTTCTCGAGTTTGAGGCATAGGCCCGTCTGGAGCAGAAACGACGAGAATAGCGCCATCCATTTGAGCAGCTCCGGTAATCATGTTCTTGATGTAGTCAGCGTGACCTGGAGCATCAATGTGAGCATAATGACGATTTGCTGTTTCGTATTCAGAATGGTGGATGTTAATGGTCACTCCACGAGCTTTTTCTTCTGGTGCATTATCAATATCTTCGTACTTAAGAGCTTTTGCTAATCCTTGTTTGGCTAATACAGTAGTAATAGCTGAAGTTGTGGTGGTTTTTCCATGGTCGACGTGACCAATAGTTCCAATATTCAAATGTGGCTTTGAACGATTAAATTTTTGCTGATCTGCCATATAAATTCCTCCTTCTTCACTCGCTGTAGCTTTTTGCAAAAGCGAGTTACAAAATAATTTTTAATACTTTTAATACCGTTATATGTTTATAACCTTACAATTCTAACAAAATTACGCTGTCTTAGCAATGATCTTTTCTGCGATGTTACGAGGAACTTCTTCATAATGTGAAGGTTCCATGTAATATGTTGCTCGACCTTTAGACATACTACGTAAAGTCGTTGCATATCCTGCCAATTCTGCAAGTGGGACAGTACAGATAATAACTGATACGTGTCCTCGTTTCTGAGTTCCTTGAATTTGAGCTCGTTTTGAACCCAAATCTCCAATAACATCTCCCATGAATTCATCAGGAGTGGTCACTTCTACCTTCATTATTGGCTCAAGAAGAACAGGATCTGCTTGTTTGGCTCCATTTTGAAATGCCATTGATCCAGCGATCTTAAAAGCGATTTCTGAAGAGTCTACTTCGTGATAGGTTCCGTCATACAAAGTTACTTTCATATCAACCATTGGAAATCCTGCGACAACGCCGTTCTCCATAGCTTCGATAATACCTTTGTTAACAGCAGGAATATATTCGTTAGGAATAGCTCCACCTTTAATAGCATCAACATATTCGTATCCTTGTCCGCGAGGAAGAGGCTCCAATTTGATAAGGGCATGTCCATATTGACCACGACCCCCTGATTGTCTGATGAATTTACCTTCTCCTTCAGCAAGTTTCTTAATTGTTTCTTTGTAAGCTACTTGAGGGGCACCAACGTTTGCTTCGACTTTGAATTCTCGTTTCATACGATCAACAAGAATTTCTAAGTGCAACTCACCCATTCCCCAGATAATTGTCTGATTGGTTTCCTGATTAGTTTTAATTTTAAAGGTTGGATCTTCTTCTGCTAGACGTTGTAATGCATAGCCCATTTTTTCTTGGTCATTTTTGGTTTTAGGTTCAATAGCTAAAGAGATAACTGGTTCTGGGAAAGAAATCTTTTCCAAAATAATTGGATTTTCTGGATCACAGATGGTATCTCCAGTAATAGTATCTTTAAATCCAACAACAGCCACGATTTCACCAGCGAATGCTTCTTTGATTTCTTCACGTTGATTCGCATGCATAAGCAGCAATCGGCCAATACGTTCCTGACTTCCTTTAATAGAATTGAGGGTGTATGACCCAGAAACCAATTTTCCTGAGTAAATACGTACGTAGGTAATCTTTCCAACATGTGGGTCGATTTGAACTTTGAAAGCGAGTCCAGCAAACGGTTCTTCTCGTACACGTTTCCGACTAACTTCTTCACCTGTCTTTGGATTAGTTCCAGTAACTGGAGGAAGATCCAAAGGAGATGGGAGATAATCGACGACGGCATCGAGTAATGGTTGTACACCTTTGTTTCGAAGACTGGTTCCACAATAGATAGGAACGAGTTTGTAAGAAATAACTGCTCGACGAAGAGCGGCTTTCAATTCTTCGATTGTAGGTTCTTCACCATTTAAGAACTTCTCAAGAAGAACGTCATCTGTTTCAGAAATGCGTTCAATAAGCTCTTTTCGACTTTTTTCTACTTCTTCTTTCAATTCTTCTGGTACATCACCGACATCAAAGGCTGCTCCTAATTCTTCTCCATTCCAGACGAAAGATTGACGGGTTAATAAATCAACTGATCCTTTGAAGGTGGATTCTTGCCCAATTGGGACGACCATAACTGCACATCGTGCCCCAAGACGATCTTCTATAGATTTAATGGTCATTCGGAAATCAGCTCCTAATTTATCCATTTTGTTGATGAAACAAAGTCGGGGAACTTTATATTTATCAGCTTGATGCCAGACTGTTTCTGATTGAGATTGCACACCTTCTTCGGCGTCAAGAACGGTAATACCACCGTCAAGAACACGGAGGGATCGTTCTACTTCTGCGGTAAAATCTACGTGGCCTGGTGTATCTATAATGTTGAAACGATAGCCTTTCCAAAAAGTTGTGGTAGCAGCAGACACGATAGTAATTCCACGTTCTCGTTCTTGCTCCATCCAGTCCATTTGGGTATCACCGGCATCGATATCACCAATTTTATAGGTGCGACCAGTGTAATAAAGGATACGTTCTGTGGTTGTAGTTTTTCCTGCATCAATGTGAGCAATAATTCCGAGGTTACGAACTTTATCAAGAGGAACATTTCGATCTGTTGTAATGGTTGTGTTTGAGGATGCCATAGATGTTAATAAATTTTTAAAATATTATGTTTATAAATGCTTGTCAAAATAAAAGAGCGAGCGGAATCTTTTAACGACAAAAAGACTGCTTCATAAGGAAGCAGTCATGCTTCAACAAAAATCATTGTACTAAATATTTTCTGGATTGTCTATATATATCAATGTAAAGATCAATCTTTAATTGTCAATAATTCACAGTTTATAAAATAAAAATATTTTATGCGTGATCATCCCTAAAGATAATTAGCTATACATGTGTGCTAATATGTGAATTATGAACCTAAAAAATGAAAGTTACACCATTTATATTGGTACAAAGAACTTTACGGAAAAATATTATAAAGATCGTCAGAGATGGCTAAAGATATCAGCAACTGGCAAAGAATTTCGGATGACACCCGAACAAGTACTCAATCATCTCTTGCCTGCATTTGCTGGCATAAAACCAAATTTAATTGTTAAAGTAGAACACGATGATGATTAGTTGTCATGACAATAGAAAGGCAACGTCATTAAAACGTTATCCTAAATATTCGAGTGTTTGTTTAACCGTATCCAGAACATTTTCATACCCTTTGAGTTCATAGACAATTCGAATTCCTTTCCTACGAGCATCACTCACTATTTCCCGTAGTTCTGGTCCGAGTTCACCAGTTCCGGGAATGAGGTTTTCTGTAGACTTTCCATTTATAACGGAAAAATCCGAAATATGTAGCTCCCGAACTAAGGGCATTTTTCTTTGATTCATAAAATAATCATAGACACCGGCATTAGTATATTTATGAACAAGTCGAACGGTAGACGTATCGAGAACTATCCCCATACCCCTGTCTTCAACGTAAGCAGCTGCTTCTTCTCGTTTGTATGATCGAACATCGGTTCTACCTTGTTCAGGGCCCCAGCCGAATTCATTGGCGATATCATACCGCTCTGCTAAATCCCGTAATCGCAACACATCCATCGCCGCACTTACTTCTAAATGCATGGTTATTGGAACTTTTTTCCCTTCATGAATTGAGGATGCAATGTCAAAAATTGTTCCCCCGCGTTTTTGTAATTCAAATGGTTCAGGGTTAGGTCCAAAAACAACTGCTTCTCCCGTCACCAGAATAGCTTCTTTTATATCTCGTTCGGTCACTAACTGTTTCCAAACCTCTTGAGCAAACCATCCATAACTTGGAGCGATACTATCATGAAGACTTACAATTGGCACATGACATTCTTCTTCTCGTTGGGCATACCTTTCTGCGGTGGCAAAACGATGAACAATAGGTTGAATACCTAACAAGCTAAAATTAGGATCACCTTCCCGAAAATACCTATTCAGATGTCCAATTGTTTTAAACGGGTCTTCCAAAGGACGACGAGGCGAAAACACCGACATTTGAGAAAGCGCTTCGTGATGCATGGCCGAAGAATATACCTAGCTATATATTTCGTCAATTGATGAGGGTTATTGTGAATATATTCGTTTCGTATGAAACGACTTTTTGATAAGCTCTGCTAGTATCTTTTGATCTATATCAGAAAGTTTGTTGATATACAGACATCCACTCATACCTCCACTCGTCTTATGCTTGCCTAATTTTTCAATGAGTGAAGTACTCTCGTGATTTCCATGCATGATATATAAGGTGAGATTTTGTTTTCGTGGTGAAAAGCCTACTAAAAACCAATCTCCTTCCTGTTTACTTTTTTCTGATTTATAGTGATATGTACCAAACCCAATAAGACTTGTTCCCCACATAGCACCCTTTTCTCCCGTTACTTTTTCGAATAATTCCAACAGAGTTAAACTATCTTTTCTTTTTTCTTCAGGTTCAATAGTATTCAAAAATTCTTTAGGATCTTGAGTAGTACGTTTGGTTTTGAGTTCAGCCATAAGGTGATTATAACACTGTCAAATGGATTTATTTTTTTTCCCGGTAAGGACTAGAGTATCGGATTCATCATTATGAGTTCCACCGCTATTCACATGCTTATTGCCAATTTTTGGTCCATTCTTTATTACATATACCAAGGCCATACCGTGTCCTCGACCAAGACCATATTCTGTCTTTAGCCAAGCCAATATATCTCC
>JBGALL010000128.1:0-2965 GCA_044223895.1 Candidatus Woesebacteria bacterium | reverse complement strand
CCTTTGGCTTTGGCAATTGCCCTATCTATATTGTCTTTTGGCATGTTTACTGCCCGTGCTTGTTCTATTGCCAACCGAAGTTTAAAGTTTCCATTTGGATCAGCGATACCGCCGCCTTCTCGAACAGCAATGGTTATAGCTCGCGAGGCTTTGGTAAATGCTTTGGCTTTTATAACATCAGTAGTGGCTTTTTGATGTTTTACTTTTGACCATTTTGAATGTCCTGACATAGTAGCTTATTTTACAGAACATATTGACTTTTCACAATAAAGCTCATACACTGACCACTTATGAGTCCTTCGCCTGCGAGTACTTCATCAACCAGTGCAATTAATGCTGCTTTAGCTCAAAATTGGGATGAAGCTGTCCGCTTAAACCTTCTGATTCTGGAAACAGATCCTGACAATATCGATGCACATAATCGTTTAGGATTTGCCTATACCCAACAGGGGAAATCTGACAAAGCTAAAAAAGCCTATGAGGCAGTGTTAAAAAAAGATCAGTACAACCAAATTGCTCAAAAAAACTTAACGAAACTCCAGAATACCAATGGTGCTGGAAATGGTGCAGCCTTCGTGTCCCCATTAATGTTTCTCGAAGAACCAGGAAAAACTAAAATTGTTGCCTGTGTAAATCCAGCTCCTACATCAGTAATTGCTAATCTCTCTTGTGGTCAAGAAGTTGCCATGAAAGTGAAAAAACATTGTATAGAAATTAGAAGTAATGACAATTTATATTTAGGGGTGCTCCCTGACGATCTTTCTTATAAATTAGGTCGATACATAGAAGGTGGAAATGAATACAAAGTAGTTATTCGATCTATCTCAAAAAACAATCTTACAGTTTTTATCCGAGAAATATCTCGAGGCAAAAAATATATCGATCAACCATCATTTACTCCAGTGAGTACTTACGTTTCTTCAGGGCGCGTTGATGAAGCAAGTGAAAAGCCAGATACTTCAGCAACTGGTGAAGAAGAAGCTGAAGAGTAATATTATTTATTCTTTGGTAAAAACCTTTGTTCGTATTTTTTCCCTATTCGCACTGTAAGATCTGCTCTTCCCTCTTCGGTTAATGTTTTTTTTTCACATCCAAACAGCTGGCTGATTGATTGCGATGTTTTGGATTTTAGTTGTTCGGTTGTTCCAGAAATTTCACAAGAATCTACGACTTGATTTTCATTTCCAATCTGGATGATATTTGCACCCAATCTATCGATAATTCTCGCTGCTCTACTCCCCAAAAATGGTCGACCGGTTGTATTTAGAACTATTATTCTCAGGTGTTCATCACGGATTTGTTTGTCTTCAAAAAAATTATCAGTTAGACTATCAAACTGGTCTCTTTCAAATTCCAATATGGTTGAATTATCTGGTAGTTTTTTTTCACTCAAACCACTTCCCTTTTCCAGAAAGGCAGTGGCAATGGTATGAGCTGGAGTTGAACGAAATGATCGCATCAATGCTATATACAAAGGTATAGGAATATTGGTGTGTAACTTATTGAAGATTCTTTGAATAGCTCCTGAAAAACTAAAATAGATACTGGTTATATTTTCTTGATCGGATAACTTGGTCCACATCTTCCCATTTTCACCAGCGTAATATTCAATCGGTACACCCAATTCATCAGTTAAACTCCCCAAGACTACGGCGGAAGGGCTACCCTCAGTTGCAGCGATGTTCCATAGAGAATCTACTGCATACTGACCCAATCCTTGAATTCCTGCAATATGAGTACTCGTTGGAAATTGGACCCGTGTCCATTTCTGTTGAGACGGTTCATAGGAAGCAACTTCCACTGGATCAGTGAGGAATAAAACAGTCGTACGCTGAACAGGTAAATAATGAGTTCCAATGAAATAATAGAACCCAATTCCCAATCCACAGATAGTTATCAAAAAAACTAAGAAAGGAAATCGTTTTCCCGAAGCTTTACGTTCAGAACGGCGGATCATACTTCATTATACGGATCCGATGGTTAAGATGTCAGCCAGTTATTTTTTAATTCCAGATATCGCTCTTCTTTAATGGCGGCGTGAATATCTCTAACTAATGAGTGCATAAAGTCTAGATTATGAATTGTCGCTAAACGATAGGCCAACAATTCATGAACTTTAAATAAATGGTGGATATAGGCGCGAGTGAATGTCGTACAGGTATAACACGAACAGTTCCTATCTATCGGATTTGTATCTTTGGAAAATATTGATTTATTGATATCTACTACAAATTTAGAATTGCTAATTTTTTTATCCGAAGTATACAGATACCCAGCTCTGGCTATTCGAGAAGGGTGGACACAATCAAAGGTGTCTATCCCCTGTTCAACTAACATAAATACATCATCGATCTCACCGACTCCTAACAAATGACGAGGTTTGGAATCTGGCAGTATGGGGATAACCCAATCCAATACCTGTTTCATTTCTTGTTTGCTTTCTCCTACGGCTACCCCACCAACTGCAATACCATCAGTATCCAAAGAGGAAATAAATTTGGCTGATTCTTTCCGTAAATCTTCAAAAACACTTCCCTGAATCGATCCATAAAGAGCTTGATATTTCTTGTTGTTATTCACTGCTAATCTTTTATGCTCATCCAGACTCCGTACCGCCCAACGATGCGTACGTTCCATAGATTTCTGGGCATCATCATGAGTCACTGGATACGGTGTACAGTCATCAAAGGCAATATGAATATCACTTCCTAATTTCCACTGATACTGCATCGAAACCTCTGGGGTAAATTCATGATAGGCACCGTCCCAATGTGAGCGAAACATCACCCCATTTTCAGAAATTTTAACCAGTGAGGGATTTTCGTTGTTTTTATCTTGCTTTGCTAAAGGCTCGCCCGATGATACACGACCAAGTGAAAAAACTTGAAATCCTCCACTATCAGTAATCAATGGGCCTGACCATTTCATAAACTCGTGAAGACCTCCTAAATGGTCTACAATGTCG
>JBGALL010000127.1:0-3005 GCA_044223895.1 Candidatus Woesebacteria bacterium | reverse complement strand
CATCGAAGAACTTCCCTATTCCTATCGAATTTATTGGTACTCAGGATACTTTCGGCGAAAGCGGAACGCCAACCCAACTATTAACCAAATATGGTTTGGATGCTCCGAACATTGTTGAAGCAGTTGAGAAAGTAATGAAGCGTAAATAAGAGTTTATTCTAAATTATACTACCGCCCTGTGGATATACCCTCAGGGCGGTATTTTTTTGTAGAAACAATAGGCTAATTTGTATCATGCAACAATCCCTTTTAACCAGATTAATTTTACTTTCTTTATTTATTATCTCTGGAGAAATTGTCCATGCACAAAACACAGAACTAGTTTTACCCGGCGATTTCAAGGGTAGCATATTTGCAGGAGACATTTCCCCGAACGGAAAATGGTTAGCAACTGGAACTTCTGTAGGGGAAGTAAAACTCTGGGATTTACTTTCTGGTAAACAGATTAAAACATTCAAGAATGATTCGGATATGACAGTGAAAGTGCTATTCTCTCCAGATGGCAAACAAGTACTTTCACGTTGGCCGCTAATTCTTTGGGATCGCACTACAGGGCAGAGGCAATATCTTGCAAAAGATGAAGACCCTTTTGATTTCTGTTTCTCACCTAATAATAAGTTCATTTATATTTCCGCAGCGAAGAATAAGGAATTATTGATAATTGAAAGAGTTACCAATACTATTGCAAAAAGAGTTCCGCTCTTTGATAACCCATATTGTATTCGGGTTTCTCCAGATGGGAATCTACTCGCTGGCGACATGGGAAGTGAAGTATGGATTTGGAACACTACTACATGGGAAGTAATTGATAAAATACCAGACGAAGGTGCTGTTACCAAAAATAAATTCAATTTTATTCCAGGTACAAACCAACTCCTTATACTTACAGACAAGAAAATAATTAACTGGGATTATAAACAACATATAGCACAAATAAATTACCCTGCACAAAATGGGTATTTCACAAATTTCGCCCTAATCCCCGGTACAAAACAGTTCGTAACATCATCAAGTGATAGTTTGTTTATATATTGGGAGTTTTCAAAAAACAAACCTATCCGGAAAGAAAAAACCAACTTCAATACCGATCTTCTCTTAATAGACCCCGAAGGAAAGAAAATAGTATATAAAGATTATTTTGGCAGGGAAGTAATAGTTGCTAATAATGAGAATTTCAGGAAACTCGCCACCCTTGGTGGATCTACGCAACCCATTTCCAGCCTCGATATATCTGCTGATGGAAATAAACTCGCTATACTCAATAAGAAATATATACGAATCTGGGACCTCGATCAACAAAAGAACATTGTCTCTATACCTACACACCTGAATTATGTATATAGTGTACGATTTTCACCAGATGGAAAGTATGTTGCCTATGGTACCCCTAGAAATGATATAATCATTGCAGACATAGCCAGAGGAGACGAATTATACCGACTAACCGGTGATCAACGAATTATTAATTCGCTGGCCTTTTCACCAGATAATAAATTACTCGCCAGTGGCGGAGAGGATAGTTCCCTCTATGTGTGGGACCTTGAAACGAGAAAACCGATCGTAATACAGAAAAAACTGCACTCCCCTCCTCATTCCATGTCTTTCTCGTCTGATGGAATGCTTCTGGCTGTAGCACATTGGATTCCTTTTATCTCTCTCTATGATGCCCATTCCGGTACCAGCATCAAACAGCTTAATGGTACAATCGGACCTATCGAAAGTATCCATTTCTCAAAAGACGACAGACGGTTATATTTCGATATGAAAGATTCTGTTATTAGATACTGGGACATAGTAACAGATAAATGGGGGTCTCTTACTAAAATGGATATGCATGGTATTAGAAGCAGTATCATTGAACCAGAAAGAAACTTATTCATTAGCGGAGATGAAAATGGAAATCTGATCTTCCAAAACGGGTCATCTGATCAGCAAATAAAATCAAAACCACATGCAAATAATATAACCTCACTTGTAGTGGCTGAAAAACTGGGACTCTTCATTTCATCTTCCACCGATAATACAGTTAAGTTCCACAATCTAAAAACAGGCGATTTAGTTGCCACTTTGCTATTGGTTGATTCCATCGACCAATTCCTGGTACTACCCAACAATAATTACACTGGCACAAAGAGAGCCATCAGCATGGTTAATTTCCGAAAAGACAATATCGTTTACCCCTTTGAACAATTCGACCTTCAATATAATCGTCCGTATGAAGTATATAAAGCACTTGGCATAAAAGATACAAGTTTGCTCACCATTTACAAACGAGCCTGGGAGAAAAGGATGAAAAGGGCTGGAATCAGGGAAGAGGATTTCACCAATAACATTCATGTTCCTAATATCAGCATATTGAATGAGGAAAGTATACCCGCTAATACAAATTCAAATAAACTGACACTTCACTTAAATTCATCAGACGACACCTATTACCTCGATCATTACAAAGTTTCAATAAATGATGTACCTGTTGCAGGAAATGAACTTAAGATAGTAAACAACAAATTACATGAGAATATTGATTCAGTAACAGTTGAATTATCGAATGGCTTAAATAAAATACAAGTATCTGTATATAACGACAAGGGAACCGAAAGTTCCTTCGCAACTTCTTATATCGAATATCGACCCACCACATCTATTCCGGCTCCTATCACTTACTTTATTGGTATCGGAGTCAGTAATTATAAAGATGAAAGCAGAACACTTCACTATGCCGATAAAGATATCAGGGATCTTGCTGCCTTATTCAAATTGCGCTACCCCGAATTAAAGACTGACACACTGCTAAACCAAAAAGCTACCAAAGAAAACATACTCCGGCTAAAGGAAAAACTAAGCAAGACAAAAGTGGACGACAGGGTTATCATATCTGTGAGCGGGCATGGCATCCTTAGCGACAGTCTTGACTTCTATTATGCCACTTATGATATGGATTTCGAAAAACCATCACAAAGAGGGATCTTATTTCAGGAACTGGAAAGCCTCCTTAGTGATATTCC
>JBGALL010000126.1:0-3041 GCA_044223895.1 Candidatus Woesebacteria bacterium | reverse complement strand
GGCTCTATACCATTCGATTAGTAGTCAAAGATCAGGATAATCGTGAATATTTCTCTGAAGTAATGGATATAGTTGCTGAAAATTATGCAGTCCCCACCAGTACTCCACCGTCGATCACAAATACTCCAGTTATCACACCGACTACAACCACAACTCCTACCCCGAAGCTTGTCTGCACGGGTCAATGCAAGGGCGATGCATATGGTAGTTCATATCCAGCAGGATATAGTTGCTTTGGTGTTGATAATCTTTGTTATCAGTGTGGTAATGGTGGATATTTTTCGCGATCAAATACCTGTACTGCAACACCTACCATCGTGCAACCAACATCTGCCACTAGTTGCAAAGGACAATGTAAAGGAGATCAGCTAAACACGAGTTATTCAGTTGGACATGCGTGTATTGGCATCGACAATCTGTGTTATGTTTGTAATTCAAATGGAAATTTTTCAGTTTCATCAAGTGCCTGTGTTTCGAGTCCTACACCATCCTCAACACCTATTCCAACCGTTACTGTCAAACCCAGTTCTACACCGACGACAATACCAACGAATACACCTACGCTTATCCCTACTCCTACTTCAAGTGTCAAATGTTTGGGACAATGTCAGGGTGACTTATATGGCTCATATTATCCTCAAGGTAAAATGTGTTGGGGCATTGATAATCAATGTTATACCTGTGGGGGTAATGGCAACTTTTCCAAAACAACAGGTGCTTGTTCAGGAATACCTACTCCTACACCACAGACCAACATAACCTGTATTGGACAATGTAAGGGTGATCCTATCAGTAAATACCAGTTAGGCCATGCTTGTTATGGAAATGACACTATTTGTTATGTGTGTGGAAGTAATGGAAATTTCTCTGTATCTCAAACTGCCTGCATTTCTCAAAATCCTTAACCTGTGGTATAATACTATAAGCCTATTTTGGCTATTGTGTTTAGGTTGCTCTATCAATCTAACGTTTGAAAAAAGCGACCGTGCACCTTAACAGGGATTATATATTCAGGCTCAGGCAACGGGCGTACAAACAGCTTGTACATCGGTTGCCTGAGCAAATTGTTGCTAGGTTATTAGTCTATGCCAATCAGAAAGGTATACCATGAAACGAGTAATAGCGTTCCTGTTGGGTTTTCTATTGTTCCCGTTATTAGTTCTAGCAATTCCATTCAGTTCGTCCCAAGCGGGGGATTTCACAGTCACGAATACACCAATAGAGCCGGGTGTGATATCTACTGCCATTATTGAACAGCCAAAGTCGACACAGCCACCGGGCCTCCCATCAAACAGAGGTGGTGAAGTATCTAGCACGAACTGGCAGTTTAGGATTTATCTTAAGCAAGGTAAGTTCGAACTCTGGGGGTTAGTCAACGGCTATCCGAAACTGGAAACAGATAGTGAAGCGTACACGAAGTACTATACTGTTACACAACCCACACAAGTCGTTACCGAAAACAAAACTCTCAAGGACTGGAAAAACGGTATAAAGATTTCCCAGCTAGCTGGCACTAAAGATGGACTCACCATCACCTGTCAAGCTAACATCATGAAAATCGATGGCACTGAAGAAACGCAAGAATTTATCTGCGGCACCATAACCAAATAAGAATACATCCTGCAACATACAACTGAATAAATAACCCCGAACGTGATTTGAACAAATATTGACAGAAGTTAATCTTTATTAACACCCTTTCACTATTATTCATTCCTTTCACGTTTTCTTTAGATCAGTAAACGTACTGATTTGAATAAAACGTAAAATGCTACGATATATGCTGTAACTCTAATTGTAGAAATTCTGCATATTTTCCAAAAGATAGATTCAATTCTTTCATTTCTTGTTTTGAAAGTTCTTTAAATAGGTGTGTTTCTATACGTACAGCTTTAGTAGTTAGGGTTCGTCGCCATACGCCTTCTATTTTCCCATCAATAAGAATCACATTATTAAACAAAGAATTTTGTCTGAAATCTAGCTTGCTTTTATCAACATTTTGAGTCAGAACTTCACGATCTCTGAAAGCCACCGTATATTCATCATAGTTAGGGAGTAAATAAATATTTTGGGATAGTTTTTTAAACTCAGTGTCAAAAAAATAATAGCTTTTTCCACCAACCGTCACTTGTTTTAAGTTTGGATTTAACTCAATTCCTTTCTTTGCATCGGCTGTACGTAACCCTGACCACCAAATATAATCCTTAAGCTGAGCAGGACCGTGACTTTGGAAATATCTTTTGGTCAATTCTCGTAGGGATTCTTCTTTCGTTTTTTTGATAGGATCAGATATCCTTTCAGAAACTAACGCATAGGTCGGATGTTTATTTATTACTGGCCCACTACAAATCACCGTATTTAATTCAGCCATCATAACGATATGAGCCAAACCATTCCCCTTCCACTCTATCCCATTACTCTTTAATAATTTTCCCAATTCTTCTCTATTTAAATAATTTGCATTTTTTAATGCATTAATAAT
Organism: Candidatus Woesebacteria bacterium; assembly: GCA_044223895.1. Taxonomy (GTDB): domain Bacteria; phylum Patescibacteriota; class Microgenomatia; order UBA10105; family UBA927; genus CAKZSU01. The sequence continues at coordinate 559 of JBGALL010000126.1, read as the reverse complement.
TATTATTTCACTTTTCTGAAATATTTCTTCATCCAGACCCAAGGCTTTATTGTATGTCCCCATCATTTTTTTTACTCGTTCGGCACTTAGCTCAACCATCCAGATTAAATCTTCTGGACAAACAAAGTGCCACGTAGGACGTAAAACATGAGTTCGGAGTATCTTTCCATCGTTATATGCTTCTTCTATTTGTTTCTTACCAAGAAAATTTAATCGTTGCGACAACGCCCACATAGCTCCAGAAAAATCTTGGGATTGTACGGCACTTAACCAGGAAACCATCTCATGAGGTTTTGAATATCTGTAAGTAGAAAGCTGTTGATTAGTTAATCGACGTTCGAGAAGTTCAGTACTGTTCATTCTGTTATTATAACCATCCTAACGTCAGATGATGAATCTGACCACGCACAGAAATATGCTGAGCAGACGAAGGTAAGGTAGTCTCGAGGTAAAAATTTCCTAAGGAATTTCTGTTGGTAGTTTCGACCCATGTCCCATCATTGATTTGCATTCTGGCTATATCAAATTGACCCGAATTAGTTGTTCCGGCAATGACAAT